>NZ_CP150265.1:1257500-1602500 GCF_037976325.1 Paenibacillus sp. FSL K6-3182 | reverse complement strand
ATAATATTGCGGTTTTCGCCACCAGACAACCATTCACTCAATCCATTCGAATCAATGGTTCGAATCAATATCCGTTGACCCTCGATTTGGACATGCTCCGTATCATTCCGCTCAATCTCTTCGTTCATTACAACAAGTACTAATGAATCTAATCCATCAGCTAAAGGATTATAAGGATATGGGTTTTCAATAACAGCCAAACCGATTAAATGAGGTTCATCTCGATAGCTGTCCGAGAAGTACGCTTTTATATGTTCCACTGGTTCCTCCATATAGCTAATCACATTTTATTACGCTATAATAATATTCTACAGTTTTATTCTTTTTCGACAGGTTGGAGGCACATTCCTGCTTACTAACTCAGAAACTGTTTCAAAATCATAAGTCATTGGTCATAGGAAGGGTATGAATACATGAATAAGTTCTTTTTCAAGTCAGCCAAAATCAATGAATTCCGTCTATGGGGACTCGTTTTCACCCTTGTTGGCATGGGAGTCATGATACTCGGAACAGCCGGCATTGTTTTTTTGGGACAAGCAGGCAAAATCATTGCTGCTATCTTCATGGTAATCGGCATGATCTCCTTGTTAATCAGCGTAGCCGTTTATTTCTGGGCTGGCATGATGTCAACAAGTGCCACAATGCTTCAGTGTCCAGAATGCTCGCGTCCAACCAAGATGCTTGGAAAAACAGATCGTTGTATGTATTGCAAAACGATACTTACGCTTGATCCTGCACAAGCAACAACTACTCCTTCTGAACAGCAAGTTTAACCTATAGTGAATATACGGTTGATTCTTTCTTAGGAAACAACCTTTATTCTACTAAGAAGGTAAAAAGCTAAGAAAACCAACTTTTGATCGCAGCATTACATAAATAAGAAACGCCTCCTCCATGTCTTCACATGTGAGGAGGCGTTTCTTATTTAACATTTATAAATGAATTATGGCCTAATCTTGAGAGAATCGTCGATCGATTTCCAAATAGCTTCCGTTTGGAACGCACGCTGCCATGTTGCTACACCCGCTAAATCATATTTACGTGCAAGCGCTACTCGAGCTTTAATGGACACTTCATCCTCAATCCATATTCGCATCAAGTTTCCGTCTTCCGTATATTCCACGTAATTCTGACCTGCTTTTGCATCAAACACTGGCTTAAGTTTCTTAGTCGTAATAATCTCATTAACCTTCTTCATGCCTACTGCCTTTGAGGAAACGTCTATTTTACCGTCTTCCCCTTTTTTCTCAGTCCATATCCGGGTATACAGAGGCATGCTTAAAATAATTTTACTTGCTGGTACGGCATCCTCCTGCATGATACGAACAAGAGAACTCTCTGTCCAAGGCAGCGATGCTACCGAACCTGATTTTGGACTCGCAGCCCAATGCTCATCGTAAGCCATGACCATCATATAATCTACAACATTGCCAAGCGCTGCACGATCAAGAAACAGCGACCACATCTCACTATTCGACTTGGGTGTTACATCCACGGAGACAACCAAGCCCTGCTCATGTAAAAGCGGAGTCAGCTCCCGAACAAATTGTACAAAATTAGCTTTATCCGACGTGTGTACATTTTCAAAATCTAAATTAATCCCTTGCAATCCATATACTTGAGCAAAGCCGATCAGCTGCTGTATCATCGAGAATCGCGTTTCCACTGACGCTAATGCCTTTGTCGTTCGATCAGGCTCAAAGCTATTGCTGAACAGCGCCCAAATCTGCATCCCTTGCTGATGTGCCCATTTCACATATGCGGGATCAGCCTTGCCTTTTATTGTTCCTTTGTCGTCGGCAAGTTCAAACCAGGTAGGACTAACGACATTTACTCCCTGCATCGGCGCTATTTTGGCAGTATCGATTTTCCGTTGATAAACAGCTTCCCATGTCATATTAATTTTGTTGCCGAGCACCTTCCACGCAATAAATGGAGGCTCTGCCGCCTGCTCGGGCATTTTTTCAATAGAAGTAAGCTTCACATCTTTTTTATTCATAAAACCGATGATGCCTTCGCTGTTTTGGACAAGCAGCCAACCTTCCTGCTCTTTCCAAATTCTTATTGACTGTGATTGAGGAACTTTTTGAACAAAAGGCGCTCGAATAGTCGCTTCGGTTCGAATAGCTGCCCCTTTCTCAGGAGTAGCCTCAGCAAGCTGAACCATGTCTCCTGCATTCAGCAGTGTTACTGTGCCTGTCTCTTTTACGAATTCTACTTTCAGCCCATATAACTCCTCCAAAGGTTCTGCAGGAATATAGACCATATCATTAGACGTTTCTGCAGTAATCGTTAGATCATATGGCTTTTGGTTGATAGTCGCCGTTAAAGAATCCGTCTTAAGGTGAAGTACCTTATTGGCAGTTGTCAAGATGATTGAACCTGAATCAGGCTCATATCTTATAGGCTTGTCCACTCCTAATACCTGCTCCAGCACCGAAAGCGGCAGCTTGACTTCATCATTTTCGATAATAGCTCCTTGCTCCGCTTCAACGCCTTGAATAAATATAGGATGCTCTGTCTTATAATTTGGATCTACCTTTTCATTGTTAGGAATAAAGCGCATATATCCATACCAACAAAAGACAGCTATTACTCCTAACAAAAACAACAATATTATGCTCCGAACACCTCGGTTGCCTTTTCGGCGTGGCGCTCGGTTGTACATCGTTTCCAAGTCATCACTCTCCTGTAATGTTAACTTCAAAATTCTATTCGACTATTAAAAAACGTGCAGATTAGCGTTGTATCGCTTCCCGGCACGTTCTTGTAGGCATAACGCCAATTATTTCGCTGATTTAGTGTTGCAAGTCGAGCAAACACCGTAAATTTCCATCCGATGTCCTTCAACCACAAAACCTGTTACACGTGACGCTGCACGTTCTACCTCAAGCAGCGGTGGATAATTAAAATCGACGATTGAACCGCAATTTTTGCAAATGGCATGGTAATGATCGGATAAATCCGAATCAAACCGGCTTGAATCATCGCCATAAGTCAGCTCACGCACTAATCCAGCTTCTACAAATAAACGCAGATTGTTATATATGGTAGCTACGCTCATGCTCGGGTAAACTGGTGAGAGCGCTTTATAAATTTCATCTGCAGTCGGATGCGACATCGAGTCCATCAAGTAGCTTAATATTGCGTGACGTTGCGGGGTCATTCGGACGCCATTCATCTTCAGTTGCTCAAGTGCTAAGTTAACGCTGGCTCCCATTCCCCTCACGCCCTTCCTTAAAGTTATTAAAGCTATTGTACGTTCTTATTTAAGAGTTTGTCAATGAAAGCGCCTTTTTAGGATAGTCCAAATTGCTTAATTGCAATGCTGTTCGTAGCATTAATCTGAATCCTGAAAGTGCCGTCGCCTATAGTGCCTCTTATCGTTTTCTTACTTACTTCAAGCGGCAAATCGGACACAATATTACCGAAAGTTACCGATCCATAAATCGTAAAATGAGCATCCTCCGGTATTGCAAGCTTTACCTCTCCGACGGAGCTATCGAGATCCCAATCTCCGCTAACTTCAGCACTGCTTAGTTCAATGTTCCCATTCAGCGTATCCGCTTTAACAGAACCGCCTGCACCGTCCATTTTGATTTTCCCGTTTTTTGTTTCTGCTTCAATGTTTCCATCAATCTGCTTGATCTCCAAACTGCCATTGAGTGTATTCGCATAAAGCTTACCTTCAATAGAATCTGCAGTAACCGTACCATTTTTTGTTTCAAGACTGGTATCACCAGTTATGCTTTTCACATTAATTCCGCCATTATTACCTTTGACGGAGATAGGACCTTTAATGTTGCTTACGGAAACAATTCCGCTATTGCTTCGGAGCTCAAGGCCGCCTGGCAGCGTCAAATTCATGACTTCAATTGAACCATTGCCTGATTCAACTTTCATCTTTAATACAGGCTTCTGTTCCTCAGCATTCTGAGGCGGTTGTTCAGATTGACCATTTAAACCTGCATCTGTATCCGTAGGCTTTTCAGTTGCGGACTGATCGTTCAAATCAACATCAGATGCTCCCGCATCAACTTCTTCGCCAATCGTATCAATACTTTCCGAACCCAAGGATAACGGTGTTTCTGTAGGCTGTTGATTAACCTCAACCAGATCAGACAAAGACATTGGTACGGTAATGATCATATTCATTCTCGGTTTTCTGCTTCCGTTAGCGCCATAGGTTTGACCCTTCGCCTCCAACGTTACTTCAGCGCCTGGATTAATTTTGACGGTTGATTGCTCTGCGATCGCATCAGCCTCCGTTTTGCCTGGCACATCAACCCATACAGCAGTCAAAAGCTCTATTTCCTGTACGTCACCCGATCGAATGGTTACTTGCCCATTGGGATTAACAACACGAATGAGAGAAATCGCTTCATCTAAAGGAACCTTAATGATGGTCTTCTCATAATGAAATCCTTTCTCTTCTCCAAATTCTGCTGCCCCGTTCAAATCAACATTAAATTGATCCAGCCAACGATAAGGAATATCCGCGTATTGGGTCACAACGTAAGCGGTCAATGAAATCGCAACAGCAATCATCGCGCCTCCAACATCAAATCGAAGCTTTTTTTCTATGTCTTTAAACTTTATGCTGTATAGAATGATTTCTAAACCTAACAATATAAAAATAACCGGCCACCATTGACCAAGCAATGAAATATCATTCCGTCCTTGAATTTGATCCCAGAGAAGCAATCCTCCCACGACCAATACCAGTGCCGCTGCTGTAAAGCGTCCGAGCTTAAACATAGTAACTCTTCCTTTCCTTGAACGTGACAGCAGCAATATTGAAGCGATTATAATAATCGGGCCAACACATAACTCCGCTAGTTCATTCATCCAGGGTAAAATCGCTTGTGGAGGCTTCACTAAAATAAGCATGACGCTTCCAGCCGCCAAAAGTAAAATACCATGTGTGCGATTCAGTGCAACGGGGTTGTTATTATCGGCATCCGCGCTTTGCAAGGAATCAAACACGCTAATAAAATAAAAAATAGGAAGCATAATACCTAAATAAACGATCAACAGCAAATGTCTGCCGCCATCTGAATCGGCTAACCTTACAATCGCCGTCAAATCCAGCCAAAAGGCCGCAATTAACAGTAAGCCTTTCGGATGCTGTCCAGTATACATATGTCCTGCTCCTGGCATAGCAAATGCGAATAATACGGTGAGAAGCCTATTTTTTATTCGTTTTATTCTGAGCTGACCCAACGTACACCCTCCAAGTGCTTTATATTATCGAGGAGCACTAACAATGCTTCTGATTTAGGCAGTGTAATATACACCTGCAGCAAAATCTGCTCGCCTTCCTCTTCACCCTCGCATTCTTCCAGCAGCATTTTTCTCATGATGATTTTCCGATCAGTCAGTAGGCTATTTAATTCAAGCATGGCTTGAGATAAATTATTAGCTTTTATTTTGAGCAAGTGCTCTTTCTTTGCACTAATATACCTTTTTTCCAGCTTATTAAACGCCCATAATGTTACAAGAACCATGATCGTTGCGGTAGCTGATGCAAAATAAAAGCCTGCTCCGACTGCTAATCCAATTGCAGAAACGACCCATAGGGACGCCGCTGTCGTTAAACCCGTTATTGATTTTCCGGTAAATAAAATAGTACCTGCACCTAGAAATCCAATGCCTGTAATAACTGCGGCTGCAAGTCGCGCCGGGTCAACCCGTACGTTAGGCTCGTCGACAAATGCTGAGAAACCGTACATGGATAGCAGCATCAACAAGCAAGAACCTAAACAAACTAGAATATTCGTTCGAAGTCCAGCAGCATGATTCGACTGTTCTCGCTCGAAGCCAATAAGTCCGCCCAATAGCAAGGCAAGCAGCAGCCTTAATAAAATATGAAGTTCACTAATATACCAAGGATTATGAAGTGTACTTAGCAGCATAAACAATCCCGACCTTTCTATATTCGCTATTGTAACATAATTGTATGCAGCGTATGGAGCTTACAGGTCTTCTGTCCAGAGTGGTGTTCAAAAAGAAAGACGCGGTTCATCATGTTGATGAACCGCGTCTTTTTGCGTGCAACTGCTTTTATTTCAAGCGCTCTACAAGCAGCTTATTCACGAGTGCGGGATTTGCTTTCCCTCTTGATTCCTTCATAACCTGACCAACAAGGAAGCCAATTGCTTTATCTTTACCTGCTCTGTAATCTTCAACAGATTGCGGATTTGCTTCAACGATCTGGTTAACGATGGCTTGAATAGCGCCTTCGTCACTGATTTGAACGAGACCTTGTTCCTCTACAATCTGCTGTGGCAGCTTGCCTGAATCCAGCATCGCTTTAAATACCGTTTTGGCAATTTTACCGTTGATTGTGCCTTTCTCAAGCAAACCAATCATTTCACCTAGGCCTTGTCCAGTAATCTTCACATCGGTAATTTCTTGACCGTTGGCATTCAAATAACCAAGCAAATCACCCATGATCCAGTTCGATACGGATTTGGCATCCTTCGTGTAAGAAAGGCTCTCCTCGAAGAAATCAGCAAGCTTCTTAGATGAAGTAATGACTTCAGCATCATAGGAAGGCAAGCTGTAATCAGCCGTATATCTCGCTTTGCGCGCATCAGGCAATTCTGGGATTGTCGCACGAATGCTTTGCTTCCAGTCTTCACTAATATGAAGCTGTACTAGATCCGGGTCCGGGAAGTAGCGGTAATCATGTGCTTCTTCTTTGCCGCGCATAGAGAAGGACTTACCAAGTGCATCGTCAAAACGACGAGTCTCCTGAATGACCTCACCACCGCTGTCGAGAATTTCCGCTTGGCGGAACTGCTCATACTCAAGGCCGCGCTGAACGCCGCGGAAGGAGTTCATGTTCTTAAGCTCCGCACGTGTACCAAATTCCTTTTGTCCGTATGGACGAAGGCTTATGTTTGCATCACAGCGCAAGCTGCCCTCTTCCATCTTCACATCAGAAACATCGCAATACTGCATGATGGCTTTGATTTTCTCGAGGTATGCTTTCGCTTCCTCAGGTGTACGAATATCAGGCTCTGATACGATCTCAATTAGCGGCGTACCTACACGGTTGAAATCGACAAGTGATGCATAACCGCCATCGACGTGAGTCAATTTGCCTGCATCCTCTTCAAGGTGCAGCCTTGTGATCCCAATTCGTTTGGTCTCGCCACCCACTTCAATATCAATCCAGCCATGTTCACCGATCGGTTGATCAAATTGCGAAATCTGATACGCTTTTGGCGAATCGGGGTAAAAATAGTTTTTACGGTCAAACTTGCTGATATCTGCAATTTGACAGTTCAAAGCCATTGCCGCTTTCATTGCATATTCAACGGCTTGGCGATTCAATACCGGCAAAACGCCGGGATGTCCAAGGCATACTGGACAGGTATGGGTATTCGGCGGCGCGCCGAAAGCCGTAGAGCAGCCGCAAAAGATTTTACTGTTCGTATGCAGCTCCACATGGACTTCCAGCCCGACAACCGTCTCGTATTTGTTCGGTTCAGACATTCGTATCGATCCCTTCGTAAACTTATATAGGTCCGCTTATAGCTGCGGACGTTGTTTATGATGCTCTGTATGCTGCTCGAACGCATGAGCGGCGCGCAGCACCGTCGATTCGTCGAACGCTTTCCCGATAATTTGCAAGCCAATCGGCAAGCCATCTGCCGTTCCACAAGGAACGCTAATGGCAGGAACGCCAGCCAAGCTTACCGGTATCGTACAGATATCGTTTAAATACATCGTTAATGGATCTCCAACTTGCTCTCCGATTCGGAACGCAGGTGTCGGAGCCGTAGGTCCGATGATGAGATCATATTGGCTGAACACTTGGTCAAAGTCCTGCTTGATAAGTGTACGTACCTTCTGAGCTTTCAAATAATATGCGTCATAATAGCCAGAGCTTAGAGCATATGTTCCAAGCATAATCCGGCGTTTTACTTCAGCGCCAAATCCTTCGCTGCGGGATTTCTTATACAAATCAATGAGATTTGCAGGATCTTCCGCACGTACACCGTAACGTACGCCGTCGAAACGAGCTAGATTTGACGATGCTTCCGAGGAAGCAAGCAAATAGTAAGTAGCGATTGCATACTCCGTATGCGGAAGTGAAACCTCTTCCCATGTCGCGCCCAGTGATTCGTATACTGCCAGCGCTTTAAGTACCGCTTCTTTCACACGCGGATCAATACCAGCTCCTAGGTATTCTTTAGGCACACCGATACGCAGACCTTTTACATCACCTGTAAGAGCTGCTGTGTAATCTGGAATATCCACATTCGCTGATGTAGAGTCACTTGTGTCGTAACCAGCAATGGCTTGCAGCACAAATGCGGAATCTTCAACATTTTTGGTAAGCGGACCGATTTGGTCCAAAGAAGATGCGAAAGCAACAAGTCCAAAACGTGATACTAGGCCATACGTTGGTTTGAGGCCAACGATACCGCAATAAGCAGCTGGCTGACGAATCGAGCCGCCAGTGTCGGAGCCAAGCGAGAAATAAACTTGTCCAGCAGCAACTGAAGCTGCCGATCCGCCGCTTGAGCCGCCTGGAACATAATCCGTATTCCATGGATTGCGAGTTGGATAGAAGCTGGAGTTCTCGTTGGAACCGCCCATTGCAAATTCATCCATGTTCAGCTTTCCAATCGTTACCGACTGAGCTGCTTTCAGCTTGCGAACAACAGTGGCATCATAGATAGGATTGTAATTGCTTAAGAACTGACTCGCACAAGTGGTCAGTAGACCTTCCGTCACAATATTATCCTTAACACCCGCCGGCAATCCAAACAATAAACCTTGGTCGCCGCCTTCTTGCAATTGCTTGTCCAGCTCGGAAGCCTGCAAGCGTGCATTCTCTTCATTTAATGTAATAAAAGCCTTAATAGCAGGCTCAGTTTCCGCAATTCTCGCAAATGATGCGCTAACCAGCTCAGAAACAGACAGTTCCTTATTGTTAAGCTTGTTATGTACATCCTGCAGGCGCAAATCAAACAGTGCCAACAGTAGTTCCTCCCTTCAAATTAAACCCATTCGTATTATTCAAGCACCGCAGGTACTTTAAATTGTCCATCTTCTTCATCAGGCGCATTCAGCAAAACCTTCTCGATCGGCAGCGACGGGCGTTTCTCATCCGCGCGCGTTACATTCGTTATAGGGAGCACATGGCTGGTTGGCTCAACATTTTCCGTGTCCAAGCCTTCTAGCTTTTCCGCATATTTCAAAATCGCATTGAGCTGCTCCGTAAACTGATCCTTCTCCGAATCGGATAGCTCTAACCGCGCAAGTCTTGCTACATGGTCTACATCCTTAGGTGAAATGCTCATCAGGTATTCTTCCTTTCCTATTCCTGTAATCATTCTTCCTATTATATCGCACATACAGGGAGAACATCAATGTAAACGGCAAATCACTTCTTAATTTCCACATAAAAGGAACTGGATCTAAAGCAGAAGAGTTGGGCGTAAAAGCAATCGTTTATCAAACAAACAAAAGCAGCCCACTCTCACAACTTAAGCTGTTGTGAGGCAGGCTGCTTTTTAGTTTTAGAGAATCAGGTTCTTACTGAAATGCTCTAGATGACCGTTAGCATTATTGCTCTTTAATCTCATGGTCGATGCTCGCAGTCTGAATATCTTCATACGCCCAGTGCTTCTGCGAAACGTCACTCCATTGTTGATCTGCTCCTGCTAGAGGAGATCTGCCCTGCTGTCTATTGAATATGACAACAGCCTCTGCTCTCGTAAGAACGCGGTTTGGCGCAAATGTACCATCCTTATATCCGTTGAAAATTCCTGCTGCAGTCCCCTGATCAATGGCCGTTTGTGCCCAGTGCCCATTAATGTCAGAGAAACTTTTGCCGCCGGTTTCAATATGCTCCATCAATCGATTAATAATAACAGCCATTTCCGCACGAGTGATCGTCTGATTTGGTTTGAAGCTGCCATCTGGATAACCAACCATTAAACCCAATTCGGTTATAATTGCAATGTATTTTGCAGCCCAATGCTCAGCATCAACGCCCGTGCTGCTCACGGAAGATAATTCAGCTTCCTTGCCCAGTATGCGAACAAGTATCGCTGCCATTTCAGCACGTGTAATCCCCTTCTCTGGTTTAAAGCTTCCGTCCTGATGACCAATAATATAAGCTTTGACTTCTTTGTGTTCTGGAACTTCAACCGGATCAGGCTTATCAGGCTTTGGAGTCACGTTGCCGCCCGAGTTGTTGCCTGAATAACTGGATCTCGTTGGATCCAACGGATAATAATCATCCTTATCGTTGATTCCATCTTTGTCGGTGTCAGGATCTTTTGGATTCGTTCCAATTGCTTTTTCTTGCTCATCCGTCAGACCGTCGTTGTCGTCGTCTGGATCAGTCGAATCTGGAATGCCATCTCCGTCTGTGTCCAGCTCACCGTTTACTGTACCCGGCTTAGCTGCATCCGTTGGGAATGGATCATCTTTATCATTGATTCCATCCTTGTCGGTGTCTGGATCTTTTGGATTTGTACCTAGTTTAATTTCTTGCTCATCCGTCAAACCGTCGTTATCGTCGTCTGGATCAGTCGAATCTGGAATACCATCTCCGTCTGTGTCCAGCTCACCGTTTACTGTACCCGGCTTAGCTGCATCCGTTGGGAATGGATCATCTTTATCATTGATTCCATCCTTGTCGGTGTCTGGATCTTTTGGATTTGTACCTAGTTTAATTTCTTGCTCATCCGTCAAACCGTCGTTATCGTCGTCTGGATCAGTCGAATCTGGAATGCCGTCTCCGTCTGTGTCAAGCTCACCGTTTACTGTTCCCGGCTTAGACGCATCCGTTGGGAATGGATCGTCCTTATCGTTGATTCCATCCTTGTCGGTGTCTGGATCTTTTGGATTTGTACCTAGTTTAATTTCTTGCTCGTCCGTCAGACCGTCGTTGTCATCGTCTGGATCAGTCGAATCTGGAATGCCATCTCCGTCTGTATCCAGTTCACCGTTTACTGTCCCTGGCTTAGACGCATCCGTTGGGAATGGATCGTCCTTATCATTGATTCCATCCTTATCAGTATCAGGATCTTTTGGATTTGTACCTATTTTCGCTTCTTGCTCATCCGATAAACCGTCGTTGTCATCATCTGGATCAATGGAGTCTGGAATACCATCTCCGTCTGTATCCAGTTCCAAATCTGGCTCCGTGGTAAAGGTCCATACTAATTTATCAGAAATACCCGCATAGCTGTTTCCGTCTTTATCCTTCAAAGCTCCAGCTGCAATTAGGACGTAATATTCTGTATCTGGCTCCAAATATTCGACCTTAGGCCCATTGCCAGGTTGCGGGAAGATTGGAGGATTAATCGTTACCGTATTTCCCGATATCTCGACTCCCATTTCTCCGAAATTCACTTTGTGCACAACGCTATTGTCAGATTTCTTTCTAATTTCAAAGCTCTTGCCGTTTACTCCCTGAACATTTGTGCTGAACGTCAGCTTTAGAGCCGTGCTCTGAGATACACCATTTGCCCCTCCGGCAGGTGAGTATGCTATAACCTTCAGATCATTTTTTTCTGGTGCAGCACCTGTAGTAAAATTCCAAGTTGTCTTGTCTGCAATACCTGCGTATTGTGCACTGCTGGTCGTGCTTTTCAGTGCTCCCGCTTCTATTTGAACATAGTAAGCAGTATTGTATTCCAAATAATTCCCTGGTGCATCAGGTACCATTAGGTAAGGATTTATCTTTACTTTATTACCCGATACACTTACATCGCTTATGCTGCTAATTTCAAAAGTATGAGCGATGCTGTCATCGGATTGCTTCTTGATAAAAATCTTTTTACCCGGAATCACTTGTACATTCTCGCTAAAAGTTAGCAACAAATCGGAGTTAGTAGCCACCGCTGAAGCATCATCAATAGGAGATAATGTCGTGACAGTTAGTGGCGAAACACTCTTTGCTGTCTTGAAGCTCCAGATCGTCTTTCCTGTAATCCCCTTAAATGTATTGCCAACCTTGTCCTTAAAGGCTCCATCATCAATCAGAACGTAATAGCCCGTATCGTTAGCTAAACTAGTTGACAATTTAATGGTCGCCTTAGTTCCTGCTAGTGTCAATTTTGCAGTATCGTTAGCTGCAATGGTTTCAACAACACTATCATCACTTGCTTTGCGAATGCTAATATTTTTGCCTGCCATCGCTTCCACGATCTCGCTGAAAGTGAGCTGTAAGCTCGCATCAACCGCCACATCAAGCGCATTATTCGCTGGTGTATATCCAGTAGCTGTCGGCGCTGTTGTGTCTGGTGCAGCTTCTGTTTTGAAGAACCATATCTTCCCCGGCTCACCCATATACATGACGTTTTCGTTCATCAACTGAATGAATTGGAACATGCCGTCAAAATCATTATTGTATATGTCCTGAAACGCACCTTTATCCATGAGGATATAATAATAGGTATTGTTTTTCATGTTTTTCGTTGGATTAATGGTAACTTTGTTCCCAGAAATCGTTATTTTGCTCGTATCTGATGAAGTTATTTCTTCAAGTAAAATTGGAGCACTTGGATTTGTTCCATCCGGTGTGGCTCTGCCCGGTTCAAAAATCTTTATTTTCTTGCCTGTTCCAGCCTTCACATTTTCGTTGAACGTTAATGTCATGTCCGCACTAATGGAAACATCCACAGCTGCTTTCGCGGGTACAAATGTTGTCGCCACCGGTCCGGTTGTATCTGCTGCCTTACCCGTTTTAAAATGCCATGATTCGGTATAAGTATCCTGTACTTGACCATCATGGATTTCAACATCAGCGGATAATCCAGCATAGCCGTTCCCTGCAATATCCGTAAAAGCAGATCGTTCAATCTTCACAAAATAATTCGTCTGATATTCCAGATCCGCTGCTGGATTAATCATTGCTACATTATCCAAGACTGTTACCTTTGTCGAATCACCTGCATCAATTGTTTCTACTAACGTTGAATCGCTTATTAAGATCGGATAATCAGGTCCGTTGATCATTGATAATTCCCGTGGTTTCCAAATCGTTACCTTTTTACCCGCCATTGCCTTTACTTTTTCATCAAATGTTAATTTAAGATTAGCATCCACACCAACATTTTGTGCACCCTTAACTGGAGTTAGTGCTGTCACAACAGGAGCTTGATTATCAGCTGGCTCGGATGGTTCAGACGTTTCAGCATCCAATGCAACAGCAACAGGAACCATGAAGGTTCCGACCATAAATGGACCTCCACTGAGTTCAATGGTCTTGTCGACCTTGTTCGTTGCTGTATTAATTACACTCATATTGCTCGAGCCATAATTGATCGTGTACGCTTGAAGACCATCTTTGGAAACGCCGATGACGTAAGGGTTAGCATCAACATTTATGGTAGCATCCACTTTAAGGGTTGCCGCATTGATTACTGACACAGAGTCATTATAGCCATGTGCTGCAAATACCTTACTGCCATCAGGACTAACTTCTGTTGCAGTTGTCATGCTGCCAACCGGTATATCCGCTTCGTGTGTTTTTGAACTCGTATCAATTATATTTACGAAATTAGTTACTAAGTTAGCCACATAAATCTTTGTACCCGAGGGATTAACCGAGAGTCCGTAAAGTTCCCCCTCAATGGTAATTTCCTTCACAACTGTTTCGCTTATTATATCAATAATCGTGAGTTTTCCGGTTCTACTAGTAACATAAAGATCATTCCCAACCAATGCCATCGCAATAGGCGTAGCTACGGATATTTTTTTCTCCTCAACCAGTGAGGCTGTATTTATAACTGAAATCGAGCTTCCTGAGTCATTTGCCACATAGGCTTTACTTCCATCCTTATTAAAGGCAACGCCATGAGGCTGAACTCCAACCGGTATGGTCGCGATTACCTCATCCTTCGCCGGATCAATAACCGAGACCGTATTGCTTGCTCTGTTGGTTATGAACACCTGCTTCTGATTGGGGTTGATCGCAGCGCTGTTCGGTTGATTTCCTACCGTGATTTTAGCCTTTTCTACAGTCAGATCCGATAGATTAACAACATCGACAGTACCATTGTTAAAGCTTGTAATATACGCTTTTTTAAATACAGAAACTTCTCCAGCTCCAGCCGCCTTTACCTTTCTCCCATCCTCAATAAACAATGACGAGCATAGGTTGACCATCAGCGCGAATAGAATCATACTGATTATCTTCTTGGACCTTACTAAACTAAGCATATTTTTGACCTCTCTCCCACCGTGTGATTGGCTATTACCATGTTTGGAAGAATCTTATCAATTAGAACTCAACAAAATCTCACAATTCGTCACAACATGTCGAAAAAACAAAAAAGAACAGAGGACATTCCTCTGCTCTAATGGTTTATAACTATATTTTTAATGAATCTAGAACGTAGATAACCTGCTCTTCATATCCAAAGACGGCTCTATTCCAAGCTCTTCGCGGCTGGCCCTCTCATATTTCGAATATAGTCGAAGCATCTTCTCTCTGTTCCCTTGTCTCTCATAAATATCGATCATAAGCTGATTCATCTCTTCATGAAGCGGATAAACAGTCAAATATTTGTCGAGGCGATGCTCCGCTTGATTCCAGTCATTCGATAATAAATCATCTTCGACTAGCTTTTTGGTCATCGTGGAGTATTGTTTAAAATAAGCTTCCTCCAGTGGTATTTTCCATAGATAGGTTTTCCCATCCAACAGCGGCCCTTGATACAGCGCACATAAATACTCCATTTGCTCCCTATCCAGCTTCCCCTCGGCAAAAGAGACATTTGAGCGTTGGAACGCTAGCGCATCATACATTTGGTTTCCTGTTTCCATCATATAACCATCATTCATTTTACGAATGCTCATGCCGAGTTCATTTTCTTTCAATATTTTCTTCATAAGATAAATTGTATTGTATAAATTGGAAGAGCTTCTCTCCTCCGGCATATCCGGCCACAACAAATCCATTACCTGCCATTTGCTAATATTGCGTCCCGAATGACACAGAAAATAGGCAAACAGCTCCTCCGCCCTGCGTGTCCGAAAATGTACAGGAACCCCTTCCGAATTGCGAACCTCGAACCCACCAAAACATTGGATCATAGATAAATCCTTTTGAGGGATGACCATTGTAGTTACGCGCTGCCGATTAACTAAACGTTCTGTCACCCGTTCAATTGTTGAAGGTGTTACTGGCTTTAAAATATAATCAATCGCTTCTACTCCAAACGCGTCCAGAGCATAGTTCTTGTAAGCTGTTGTAAAAACAATCTCTGTCTGTATCGTTAACGCCCGTACTTTCCGTGCAAGCTCAAGCCCATTCATCTTAGGCATCTCCACATCTATGAAAGCTACGTCGGGCTTAATGTCTTCCATCTTCTCTAGCGCTTCAATAGGATTAGTGAAAGCTCCCACAATGGTGTAATTAGTATTCCGTCCTAAAATAACCTTCATCAATTCCAATATCGGCTTCTCATCTTCTATAATGACAGCCCGAAACATAATCTTCCCCCCTTTAATCCTTCATCCAAAATATCGTCCAAGTGTTGCGTCATGATTATTCACCCTACGATACCATAAGGCAAATACATCGTTATCTTTGTTCCGCTCCCTTGCTCTGAATGAACGGTGAATGCAGCACCAGAAATGGCCTCTAGCCGCTTTCGAATATTAGCGATAGCAATGCCCCCATCCCGCTTCTCTACGCTCGTTATTTGACTAAGCAGAATATCCGACATTCCAACACCATCGTCCTCAACGGTTACTTGTATATAGCCATGTCCTTCATTAATCTTTAATGAAACAGTGCCCTCTCCCTCTTTATCAAACAACCCGTGACGGATCGCATTCTCAACAAAGGGCTGTATGCATAAAGAAGGAATCTCTACATCTTGAAGACCTTCATCTACATGAGAGATAAAAGTAAACCGCTCTCCAAACCTAGCCTTTTCGATCTCAACATAGGCATGAATCAATTCAAGCTCACGGTCTAGAGGAACGACTAAATTAGATCGATCCGTATCCAAAATGTAGCGAATATATTGACTAAGCATCGACAATAAATAGGCTGCTTTTTCTCCATCTGTATAACAGAAGGAAATAACGCTGCTTAACGCGTTGAACAAAAAATGAGGCTTAATTTGAGCCTGATGAAAAGCCAGCTCATTTTGAATGGCCTCCTGAATGGAGGTTTTCATTGCAATCAATGTTTGGATTCTAGCAAGCAGTGTCTCACCATCAAATGGCTTCGTTATATAGTCATTAGCACCTGCCCTGAAACCTAACGCAATATCTGCAGGTGTGTCCTTAACAGTCGCGAAGAGAATGGGCAAATCTAGAATAGAATAGCGGCCTCGCAGTGTACGGCATAGTTCAATACCAGAAGTACCCGGCATCATGACATCTAAAATAACAAGGTCCACACGAGGATGCTCGTCCATCTTGAACATCGCTTCTTTAGCCGAAAATGCTGTAATCACATTGTATCGATGCTGCTTTAATATATGCAATAAGCTATAAATATTGGAGGCCTCGTCATCCACTATTAAAATGGTATGATCATGATAGCCTATAACGTCGAGCGAGGCGTGATCAGCTGTCACTCGCTGCACCATTTCGTTTTCTGAGGATGCCGAAGCTTCCCGATAGCCTTGAATGTCTAAAGCCCTGGGCAGTGTAAAGAGCATACGAGTTCCTTCACCGATCTCGGACCAATCCACTCGAATTTCGCCGTCCATTCGCTCAACCAGCTTGCGGCTAATGTACAGACCAACGCCCATTCCCATATAACCATCCGTCGGAAGTGTTTCTTCCAGCTGCTCAAAATATTCAAAAACCTTCAAAAATTTATTGCTCGGAATCCCTTTTCCCGTATCCTCAACAGTGATAGCTACCCTATTGTCCAACAACCTCGAATTAACCCTTATCCAGCCGTTCTCTGTATGCCTGATTGCGTTATAAATGAGATTATAGAGCACCTGTCTAAGTCTGCTTTCATCTGCAACTACCCAAATATCCACTTCCACCTGATTGTCTAATCGCACCGACTTCCCAGCTAGCTCGAATTGCAGTACATCAAATACGATCTGGACGGCTACTCGCAAATCCACCACTGTCATATGCAGCCTTAATTCTCCATGCTTCAAGCGGCTTACATCAATTAAGTCATGAATTAACATAGACAGTTTAGTGGAAGTATCCTTGATCAACCAAAGATTTTGTTTTTGCTTTGGCTGCAAATTATGATCCTCATCCTCAAGCAAATGAGCTGTCATGTTCATAATACCGTGCAAAGGTGTTTTGATCTCATGAGAGGTACTCATCAAAAACTCATCCTTCAGTTGATTGGAAACGAGCAATTGACGGGAGAGTATTTCAGTTTTCTCATAGGCATTCGAAAATCTTACAGCGAGCAAAATATTTATAATGACAATAAATCCGATAATACCGAATGTTCCCACTAAATTAGTGTCTACGGCATTCGTCGAGTAAAGACCATCGTATAGGAGAAAAACCATCAAAGAAACGCCGCTCCCAATGAACAGAAGCCATTCTTTCCCTTCAGACGAAGTACTCTCACTGCGTATGTAAAATACAGCCATTTTCAAAATGATATACGACACCAACAGCCCTAAATAATATAAAGTTAAACCTTTTACATTTATGTGAATGCTGTACGGCAGCAGCAAAACAGCAGCAATATAAAGGATAAATGGCGTTTGAAACAGCTTTAAGTTTCTCGGCGACAATAACCTTGCATCAGATGAACAAAAAAATATAATAATGACCATAGCACTTAAAACTTGGCTCAAATCAAGCAGCTTATAAGTGATGTCGAATGGAATGTTAGGAAGCAGCTGTTGAAATATTTTCTCACCATTCAGTGAACGCTCTAAAGACAAGATTAGCAGGTACAATCCGCTAAGCAAGTAAGCTTTATTCCTCCGTCCAAGATAATAAAAGATAAGATGATACGCCCCGAACATACCCATAATCAAAACAAGTCCAATTCCTATACCTAGCTGTCTGCCATTCATCTTGCTAATATCGTAATCCAATCCAAAAGAAATCGAATTAACGATCCCCCCGGTGACAAACACATAATTGGATACCTGAATAACAAGCTCAACTTCCCTCGTTTCTGTTTGAAAAAAAGCGCTAGAAGGCGTATTTCCAGGTATATTCAATTTTTTGCTCGAGGATGGTTGTCCACTTTCGCTTTCCAATTTGCCATTAATAAATAACCGATGAGCCATTCGGATACTTCTTGTTTTCAGACCCAAACCTTCCTTTTCATCTTGGAGAAGAACCTTTAGTCGATATGTCCCAAAGCCTTTTCGAGCCATACCTCCTTCAGCGTTTTTCCCTGTCCAAGTAGCAGGTACAGATAAATAAGAAATTCCCGAATTGTTTTGGTGAAAATCGGCAGGCGTAAGCAGCTGTCCTTCGTAAAATTCCCATTCACCATCAAGAAAAACCGGGCCATCCTGCTCAAGGCTCCAATTAGACAAATCCAGCACTCCCCGCTTTGCTTGCGGCAAGTCTCGGTTAGATTGCGTTAATGCCTGCAGGCTGGCTGTAAATACAATTGTAATTAGTAGAAATACTGCTATTTTGATCAATCTTTTAACGCTCTCTCTGTGCAATGCAGCAGCCCCTTCCACGGTTCATAACATTTCGTCCATTTTATCACCACAAGCTCACATAAATCTCTATAATTCTAGGCACAAAAAAAAGACTGTTCCGCGGTCACCAAAGTGACTTGCAGGACAGTCCAAAGCTCAAGCTATTCTTTTAAATCCAAGCCTTTAAATTAACCTGACGAATAAAGTCCGCTGGGCTAAGCGTCTCCGTAGCCGTACTCTCTGGCTCCGCTTCCGTTTCTTCTTCGCCGTTCATAATTCGTTTAAACAATTCTTCATTATGTGTAGCAAGAGCAAAATCAATTAAAGCCTCACGTTCAATGCGGTCAACCTCATCTTGAATGAGTACCTCTTCAAGTTCTACATCTTCATCAGGAATAAGGAAATTACGATTCGCAGAGGGTACTCTGAGCACGTAATCAAATACATTATCCGCATTGCGGTCGTAAGCTATAATATAACCATGTTCCCCGATGGGCAGGTTTTGTTCATATTGGTCAGCCACAATGACGACCTTTGTGCCTAGCTGTAGCATCGTCCTCAACTCCTGTTTCTTCGCCGCTGATTCTTTCACTACTATCCTACTAAAAAATGATAGCGGTGTCCAATCAAAGAGAGTTGATAGACGGAATAATTACATTATTCAACAGCTGAACTTCTGCGAAGAACCGTTGCTGATAAGCTAATAGACGCTGCAATACATAATATCGTAATTATAATCGACCACCCGAATCGACTATTATTTTCTATACCTGATACCGCGGCTTGATAGGCAAAACCGCTTAATGCGCCTGGACTCCACCCCAGTGCCTTAGGAAACAGCCCCGTCAAAATGGATAAAATGACAGCTCCCCCTAATGCCGAGAACGCCGCAGCCGCCGGACTCCGAAGCAGCGAGCTGAAAAGGAGCGTAATCGTTGCTATAAAGGTGAGCCACAAACCGTAGATAAGCAAGCTGTTAAACACCTTATCCATTGGAGCATCGCCGATCAACAAGTCTGTATAATACCAAGAAGCAAGATATCCCGCTATAAATGAGCCCCAGGTAAGTAAAACGATAGCTGTCCATTTGGAGCAGATGTAGGATAATACTGAAATCGGCTTTACAAGAATAAGTGATGCTGAGCCGTTGATACGCTCACCAGACACCGTCCCCATACAAACGAGCACGAGAACAAGAACCCCTAGTGTGCCAAATTGCTGCAGTGTTTGTGCAAGAACCTCAGTACCGAGCGGCGTAGGAATTTCGATAACCGTTCCCTCCGGCAAACTTCCTGCCTTCTCCAATATGACCGGCATGAAATAGGTTGATACCGGCTGCATAATACCGAGCAATATAAATACTAATGGCACCCATAGAAGCTTAAAGCTTCGCATAAGTTCGAGAAGCTCCTTTTGAACCATAACCATGTATCGAGTAAAGCTTGAAGTTCCAGCTGATGGAACAGTAACTGTCTGTAAACGACTCATTTCTTTTGTACTCATGCAGTCACCACCCTCATAAATAAATCCTCCAATGATGAATGACCAATCTCCAATTTGCTTACCTTAACTTGTTCTCTCGTCAATTCTTCAAGCAAACTCCGTCTAGCTGCATCCACTTCGTTTACAGTAAATCGTGCAATTCCATTGTGCAATTGAACATCTTGAAAGAGACTAGTTTTGCTGCTATTCGTAAGGGCTGGGTGGATACGCTCTACATAAGAAGATAACCAGCGTTCTGAATTTTCATCACGTTCAATCTGAAGCTCAATGATCGGTTTGCGATGCTCATTGCGAATCTTCTCAATCGCTCCTTGCAGCGCAACTTTCCCATTCCGAATAATAATGACATCATCACACAGTTCCTCGGCATCATGCAGAACATGAGTCGAGAAAAGCACCGTCGTCTCCCGCTTCAGCTCACGCAGCAATTCAAGCACCTCTCTGCGTCCAATCGGATCAAGCGCTGAAACTGGCTCATCCATAACAAGCAGCTTAGGCTGATGGACAAGCGCTTGAGCCAGACCTAAGCGCTGCTTCATCCCTCCGGAATAGGAGCCTATTCTCCGCTTCGCAGCAGAGGAAATCCCGACACGCTCGAGCAACTCTTTGGCTCGTTTTTTGGCCTCTGCAGCGCTGAGACCGCATAATCTACCTGCATATATCACATATTCCATTCCAGTCATCCAATTATAGAACGACGGTGATTGCGGCAAGTATCCAATCAATTCACGATGATTGCCTGCTTGAGCAGATCCCATAAAATCCATTTGTCCTGCCGTCTGCTTAAGCAGCCCTGTAATCATCTTAATTGTTGTCGTTTTCCCTGCTCCGTTCGGTCCTAGAAGGGCAACACAGTGGCCTGTAGCAATCGAAAAATCGATTCCAGCTACTGCATCAACTGTACCGAACGTTTTTGTGAGTCCCTTCACCTGAAGCAATGCGCTCATCTTTCATTCCTCCTTCCAGCAATAAAGAAGGCGATCGGGCCAAAAATATTTACAAATATAATAATTAAAACCCACATCAGCTTAGGACCGCGTGTACTCTCCGCCTTAGCGCACAATACCAATGCAATCACCATTAAGATCAATTGAATAACGATTATTGGTGCAATGATAGGTAATATATCCGATAATTCGATTTGATTATTCATTATAAAGCCCCCCTAGTTCGATTTAAAAATGATCAAGCTATTCTTTTCCTTTTCCACGGCGACGTGGAAACCATCCGCTCCGCACAAAAATAAAATAAAAGAGAAGCGGCATCGGCGCCTGAATCAAACCCCATAACCCCCAAAACCAAGGCATACTGTCCCTTTTACGAGCATCGATGAATAGCCACGTTGATTGTGCGATCAAGACAGAGATAAGCAAAATCCATCCCCAAATCGGTATGATCTTCAGCTCTTCCATGTTCGCACCTTCCTTCGACCAAACGTTATGCCAACAAAACCTATGCTTCCAACGGCAATGACCACTTGAAGCACAGCGAACCATACCAAGTTACGATCCAACATCCACATCATCATTCCAAAAATTAAACAAGCTAACAGCCAAAAAATCAAAAGATCCTTCCATAGCTTTCTTTTCATTTGCTGCTTATGCGCATCCACCATGTCCTCGAATCTTTGCAGCTCTGGAACATGCGGTGCATGAATAGCATCAAATCGATTTAATGTCTCTTGCAGTTGATCATCGAACCACTTCTGATCCTCTGTTTCCTCTTTAAGCTTCTTCATGCTCCGTTAGCTCCTTCCGCAGCTGCTTTAACCCATTATGCAGCCTTGATTTTACTGTCCCTACTGGGATATCCAGCATCGAGGAGATTTCCTCTTGTGAGTAGCCGTAATAATATTTTAACAATACCGGTATTCGAGTATCGCTATTCAGATCACCTAATGCTTGAAGCGCCTCGGGCCATTCATCTCCTCGCTGCAAAGTATTGTAGCGAATGGACCTGAGCGACTGCTCCTCTTGCACCCAATGCTTTTCAAGCTCGTTTCGCCGAATTCGATCAACAACGAGCCTCGATGCTATCGTTATAAGCCAAGTAGAAAATTTGGCTTTATTCTGAAAGGTCGCTATTTTTTCAATCGCTTTCAGCATCGTTTCCTGTGTGACATCCTCCGCACGTGTTTTGTTCATCGTTACTTTAAGTGCGTATTGATACAGAAATGAATAATTTTGTCGCAGCAGTTCCGAGAGCGCTCGCGAATCGCCGCGAACTGCTTGCTTAATTAGCTTCGTCTCGTCATGCACGAGCGCGCAACCTCCTCTTTTTCATTCACTTGTAGCTTAGACGGTTCACTATCACATTTCGTTCATTTGCTTTTAAATTTATTTTTTTAAAATAAAACAACTGCGGAAATACTAGCTCTTCCGCAGCTGTTGAATGGAAACCATATTCTATTGTTTGTTATGACTGCGGCTGTACCAATTCCATACAGGCTGCAAGTCCGCACGATCGAGTGATTTCACACGATATTCGTAAGGGCTGCCCAGAACCCGAACCGCTATTGCAAACAGATTTTTTTTCTGCTGCCAAATGGAGCGGCTTACTCTCATCGTTACAATTTGCGGGCGCCTAACCATATAAGTAGATCGTGATAAAAAACGATTGCGAAGCGTTAACTGGCCTTCTCCCAAATGAACCCCCGCAGCGTTATAGCAGCTTTTTCTCCACAAAATAACTAGCGGCAACAGTATTAGCGACCATAACCCATCTGCTTTAAATAATACGATCAATGCGGTACATAAAAGCAGAGTAATCAATAATTCGATTCTAACGTAATAAATGAAGGCACGTTTTGGCGCACCGATCAGCTTAGCTCTCGAAGGAATGTTCATTTGAGGAACAAATTCATCGAGTACTTTTTGAATATCGGAAAACTTCAGAAAAGGATGCAGCATAAGCTGTTCCTTTTTGTCAGATGATACGATTTGAAGCTGGATTTCCGCATAACCAATCGCCTGCCGGAGCGGTCCTTCGTTGACGATAACCGCCTGAACCTTCTTCGGGTCAAAAACAAACGATTTTTTCTCAAGTAAACCATAAGAAACTGCAATTTGCCTGCCATCTCTTTTAATGGAGAAGCCGCTATACTTCAGCACGTACAAAACAATAGACAGAAGCCATGCCAGCACAATTCCAATAACGACAACAATTACGATGAGTATGTAGCTTGGCATTAAACTAGTTGAATCTTCGACAACCGTTTCAAAAAAGTGATCCGGGAGAAGCTGATTGATAATATCATCTGCAAAAGAAAACAAACCCGCCAAAAACGCCGCTACGAGACCAAAATTAGTCGATGTCGCAGCTGCTTGAAGAAGCTGCGCAGCCGATAACGTTATCTCCGATTTTTTGGTGCTGGCCTCGACAGTCGGAGCTTGCGGTGTAAGCGGCTTATTGTTTATTTTTACAACAACCTGCTCATCAGCCTGTTCATTGACCGCGATATGTTCAGCAGCCAGATCAGTCGGTACAACGATCGACGATGCTTGTTTTCTAAGCATATACTGGATGTCATTTGCTTCTTTTATAGAGAGTGCCGGCAATATCCCATCTGCCTTCTTATTGCCGCCAGGCGTCTCGATCTTCACTTGAGCAACCCCGAGTATCCGCTGTATAAGCGGCTGTTCGACGTTAACGGAGTGGATACGTGTATAGTAGATCGTTTTCTCATCCCTGAACAGCAAGCCTTTTCGAATGATAATACGATCCTCTTCCAGCCAGAAACCGAAACGCTTCCATTCAAAAAAACTAAAGACTAATAATACGACAGATAACACGGCTGCCCCGGTATACCAGTACCAATTCAAATTAGTCCAACTGGTGCCTTTCAATACGCCGATCAAAATAACAGGAATAAAACCTTTAATCGTGTTCAGCAGTCCGAACAATATATAAATTGGATGAAGCGTACGGCGATCATTCATCCTGATCATCCACCTTAGCCAAAATTCCAATTTTACGTTTCAACTGCTCTGCTTCCGATTGCTTCAAACCACTGATTCGGTGGGTTGTAGCAGCTGTAACTATCGATACGCTAGCCAGATCATACTTCCGCATCAGAGGACCGCTCTCAAGCTCGACATGCTGTACGCGTACCATCGGAACAAGAACATTGCTCAAAAAGATAAGACCTGATTGAATTTCAAGCTCATCGTCAAATAGCTCATATGAAAATCGCGTATACTTCATTTCTGGAATAACCCAAGTGAACATAATAAAAGAGATGGCAAAAATGGATAATGCGATCCATCCTGGTATTAGCGTCCAATCCCAAATCGTTGCACAAGAAAAATAGGCGATGATTAAAGCGAGAAAAATACCGTTCGTAATTAGCTCACTAATGCGATAAACCGTAATATAATCACGATGAAGCCGATTCGTTAACTTTCGATTCATTTCTATCGTTTCCCCCTCTATTTGTTAAGGCAAAATTATGAGCTCCGCCTTGGAACGAGTCAGCGCCCTAGCGCCTTGCTCCGTAATTAAATAGCTATTCTCAATACCGACCACGCCTTCTCCCGGAAACGTGAATTTCGGTTCAACTGCGATAACCATGCCGGGCTGCAGAGGCATTTGAAAACCTTTTGCCAGTACAGGCCACTCATCGATTTCAAGCCCAATGCCATGCCCTAGAAACTTGGCTTGATCCGCACCATAACCCATAAAATGATCCGTTAGCTTAGCCGCTGCACAGCTCTCAAGCGCAGCCTCGTAAAGCCTTGCGCAAGGCGTGCCAGGAATCATAAGTTTCTCAGAATCAGCAATTACTGACTCCGACACCTTGTAGGCATGGTGAAGGGTTTCTGAAAGCTTCCCTATTACGGCTGTACGTGTCTGATCGATAACATATCCATCTACACAGCAGCCAATATCAATTAAAATAGGTTCATTGCGTTTGATGATCGATCTGCTTACGCTTTGCGGCGATGCCCCGCCAAGACCAAGTCCGCCCGCAGGTCCGTCAAAATACGATGGTACCGCTGCTGCAGCTCCCGAAATAACCATACCGGTCGTTATCTCTTGGTTATAGCCGCGCATGCGCATCAAACCAATATGTCCGCGAATGCGAAGCTCATATTCAACACGCGCCATCCATTCAAGCTCGCTGATTCCTTCCTTAAGGTCATTCAGCGCCTCGCTTAATGCTTGTGCCACTACTTCGGCAGCTGCCTCGATTCGGCTTACTTCCCATGGAGATTTAATCATTCGCAATCTCCGAATGTGAGCTGAGCCATCCATCAGCTCGCAACGTCCCGATGTGCCAAGCAGCTCCGTCAGCTTGATGTAAAGCTGCGCTGGGAGCACATCTAGATCGGCGGCTATCCGCAGCTCCTCTCCTTTGTTAAACAAATACGCATAATTCTTTGCCAGCGTTTCTCCAAAAACACGAAAAGCACCGAGCTCCTCTACCTGAATGACCGTCTCCAGCTTAGCGCGTTGAACGCTGCGACGTACATAAAAGGTAGGTTCCCCAATGCTTGGAATAAATAAATAACCCGTTTGCATAGATCCGCAAAAATAATATAGATCTACATTTTGAGTAATAAGAAAACCATTAATACTTTCTGCTTTCATAACGTCCTGCAATCGCTCTATTCGTTGTTTGATAAGCTCAGCAGGAACATCTGCTTTAATATCCATCACTTCGTTAATCAACTCCTATTTATTTCCCTCCTCTTATTACACCAATTTTCCAAATTTTCGTCAACCTGCTACCAGCTCCGCCGCCCCCTTAATATCCCATTCAATAGCATCCATCACTTGAAACGCTCGCGGATATACGATATGTATAATCAACACAACTCCTGGACGATTAAGCGTTACCTCATAATCAAAGGTTTCATTTCGATAAAGGTATGGAAAGGTTTTTTCATCATTTACGATCTCAAATACGAGCACCTCAACTCGCTCTTTCAGAAATGATTCCGGCAGCGGCATGCCTTGTTCATCCAGCCTTAAATTTTCCCGTAAATATAAAGTAGCTGCCGCTGCCGCTTCACCCGGAGATAATCGAAGCACGCCATTGCCAAGCGCCGCTGGATCAATCTGTTGTGCAGCTGCATGCGCAGCTCGATTAATCGCTCGCTTGCTTTGGAACAAGGTGCGCATCGCAAGCTCCTCTTCAACCTGAAGCAAATGAATCGATATCCAGACCGTCATCATCAACACGATAAGCAATAGCTTGTACATCGATTCATTCACCTCTTTCCCTTATGGCAAATATTCACTCATTTTCATTCCAAATGCCCGCATTCGCTCGCCTGGCAGCGGAGGTGCCAGACCAATTAATCGATCTATTTCAAATAAATCCTCATACGGGTAGCTAAGTGTCAACGAAATGCCGGTCCCTCTTACAACAGGGGCGCTAGGGTTTGAAGCTGCGACACCGCTCGTTGTGGCTAGTTTATATTCGATCTTGTCAGCCTGCATGCCAAAGCGAGCCATACGCTGCCTAGACTGCTCTTGCATTTCCTCGCTAATGTAGCCGTAGGTACCGCTCGCCCCTATTTCCAGTAAATAATCAACCTCCTGCTGCAAAACAGCTTGTCTAACAATGAGAACATGCTTATAAATGGGTGAAAACATAAGCCAGCATAAAAGCCCCGCAAACAAAACGAAAACCAATATTTGCTTCATGGGCTCATTTCCCTAATATGGCTGCTTATCGAGCTGCCTGCCCCGTCGATTTGCTTCTTCATTCCCTTATCACCATCAGCAACTGCTTGATAGCAAATAATTACGGCAACAAGCAGCAGCATTGATACAAGTATTGAGCGCAATAATGGAACACCTCCGCTCTACTTTATAAATTTATGCAGCTGAGCTTAAGGAAGCAGAGCGCCAATTTTTGTATTGGCTGCTGTTCCTTGCGATTCGATCTGACTGCTAGTTCCAGTCTTGTCCTCAGCTATGATTGAGTTAAACAAAACGATAACAACAACAAGCATCATGACTGTCATCAAAATATTACGCATGCTACCACCTCCTTTCCAAAATAAACGATTAATGATTAGCCTAGCGATTCAAACAGCTTCTGTCCTTCTCTCACCCATGGATATATAAACACTTGAAAGGTATACAAGATGGGGATTCCCGCGATGACAAACAAAAAATAAGAGGTTGATTCCTTACGGCTTTCTTTAGCCAGCTCCAGCTTCTCTTTATAATCCTCTATACGTACACGCAGCAATTCGTAATATTGCGGACTCTCATGGAGTCGAAGCGCATCAATCGTTTCTACAAAGCTCAAAGCTTCTTCCGTTCCGAGCCTTTGCTTAAACCGTTGAAGCGCGCCGCCCGCATCGTGATACCATTCAGCCAGAAGCCGTTCAAGATCGTAGCGCATCGCTCTCGTAAATGGTACACATCTTAGAAGCTTCGCATGGACATGCAGAGAGGAATCGGATAAATAAAGAAGCTGCCTGCTAATAATGAATATTTCTTTCGTAATTTGCAGGGTGCGCACCTTGCGAATAGAACGCAGCCATATTAGGTCGACATATAAAACAAGCATCACAATGAGTAAGCCTGGACCCGCATACGACATGGGGATATAGGCGTTTATACGCTCATACCATGCAGCAGCCAAAATAATCATCCCGCTTACACCAATTAATAACGATCGCCTTGCAAAAACATACCAAGCTGTATCGATGGTTACACCACAGCCTGCGAGCAGCAGCTCCCGCTCTATAAACGATTGGTGCTGTCTTGAAATAAGCAAAAGCCGCAGCCACTTATCAGGTGCTTGCCTCGTTCGCCACCCGAATACAGCGAGGTGCTTCCATCTCGATGGCCGCTCCGGCCACAACTGCAAAAGCATATAAATCGCAGCCGCGCCGCCTATGCACTGACTTATTAACAGCGCTAACCGTATTGATACTCCTGTCCATTCAGGCATTTACTGCCTCCTTTCACATCTTTTTGCGTGAAAGCCACAAACCCATAAGGAACGATGCAAAGATGAGCACCATTGCATTTAGCAGCATATCTCTTCCCATCGGGTCAACGATGTAGTAATAATAAGAGTTATCTTTGTTGTATCTGAGATTAATGCCTACAAATAAAGCTAGGAACAATATTGGCGTGAAGTTAGCTACACGAATCTCTAGCAATCGATTTCGTTCCTGCTCGCCCGCTCTTCTTGCCTTGCGCATATCGGTTAAAAGCTCTTTTAAGCTATCTGTTATAGGAGCTCCCTCAACAAGCGCCACTCGCAAAATATGAACGAAATAATCCGCCCACAAATGGCCGAGTGAAACGGAGAGCAGCCTCAGGCTCGCTTCATCATCGCCTCGAACCGATAAATTACGATACAGCTGTTCAAAAACAAGCTGCATCGGTCCAAGCAGCCTTCTCTCCTCCACCGTGCGCTGCAGGGCAACCCTGACATGCCGCTCACCTGTTACGAGATAACATTGATAAAAAAGCTCCACCGCAGGTAAAAAATCCATCTGCGTCTGCATTCTACGGTGTACCAGCAGTGCTCTTAATATTGTATAAGGGAAAAACCCTAGCAACGCGCCGAACAACAAGGTTCCTTTGACGCTTTGAAAAAATATGCCCCCAGAAGCAATCCCCGCAAGCAGCAGCAATCCTGATCCACAAGCAAAGGAAGCAGGCGTTATTTTCAATCGGAGCGTCTCGATCAGTTCATTCAAATGATCATGCAGCCAGCTATATCGTCTGAACCCTTCAGCCAGCTTCTTGCGCCAGCCGTTATTTGCCCGGTAAGCCAGCTTGCTTCTGAGCTGCTGCTCAGCCGACCACAGCTTGAACAGGTGATACAAAGCGATAAACATTAAGCAAAATAACAAACATGCCGCTGCTGCTGTGGAAAGTTTATTCATCGTTGTGCCCCCCCTGTGATTAGCCTGCTAGCCGACCTCACAGTTGGCTCCATTGGAAATCGCCAATCATTCAGTAGCTCATCAAATCTTGCCCAGTCTCGAACGATTGTCTGCCCATTCTCCCAGCATAGCTCTCCTATCCGACTAACGACTCGCCGTCCGCCCAAGTAACTCATTTCAATGCCGATTTCGGTTACATACTGTGTAATTCGTTTTGCGAGCCGTTCAGCGTTCATGCCTCTTCCATCGAGCATGCACATATCGGTTATCGCCTCTGGCACATCCTCCAGCCTGTTCGCATGAACGGTCGTCATGCTTCCGGTATGTCCACGTGTGCAAGCACGGACATAAATATTCGCATCCATGTCGCGAATTTCGGCGTGGATAATGCGCTGCGGCGATTGCCTGAGCGCGAGCTTAAAAGCTTGATCAGAGCGATGATAGGAATCCTCTTCATCCGTCATATATTCCACAACGTTTTTATTTGGAAAATCACGCCCCAGCATCATCTCAAATCGACTCTCAATCGTAATGATTCGTTCTTCATCAGGCAGCTCAGCAATTAAAGCTTTCATTAAATTGGTTTTTCCTGAGTTCGTTGGTCCAATAATGACCATATTGAATCGTGCAGCTAAGATGGCTTTAAGCAAGCTCTCTACTCGCGCATTAATCGTCTGGTATTCCTGTTTACTTAATGTCTCAAGGCTGAAGCTTCGTACCGTGTAGAATCGAATTGTTAAGGTCGGGTTTGCCGTGAAGCCAAAACCTGTCATCGTAACACGCGATCCATCTCGCAGCATCACCTCTGCCCATCGTTTACGCGGATTGATGCGGTCATTATTGTAGAGCACTAAATTTTGCTGGATGCGCTCCACCTCTCGAATGTCGTTAAAGCGGTAGCATGATGCATTTGTAACCCCATTCTTTACCGTAAAAATCCTCTCGCCAACGACTTGTATTTCCTCCAAGCCTTCCTTGTCAGCAAGCACCAGCTCCAAAACATTCAATCCTATCACTTCCGCAAATAACGCCTCTGCGAGCGATTGAAACGAATGCTGCATATTAGCTGCTCCATGTATTCGAAGCCTAATTAAACGATCCGTGATAACCGCAAGAATTTGCTCACGCTCCTGCGCATAGCCAAGCACTGCACGATTCAATGTCTCGCTGTATTGCCTGCGCTCTTCCTCGCCAAGCCCGTGCGGGGCGCTTAAATAAGTTCGAATATCATCGGCAAGCTTGCCCATTTCCTCTTGTGCGTCCGATGGTAAATAAGAACCAACTGCATCATGCTCACGTTTTTCTTTCTCTGATTGCATTTGAGCTGCGAATTGGGAAGGCGAAAATCGATTTTGCCCCGCTGTCACGAACTCGTACCATTGCGATGCGCTAACAGTTTGCGATACCAAGGCTGTACTGTAACAGAAGTGCTCATACTGCGTATATTATGCCTCTTCATCATCGCTTTGGCGGGCTCCAGCATAACCTGCTTGCCCTCCGTATCTACCTTTAGCCACTGTGCATACGTTCCACTATCCAACTGACTAAAAACTGGCTCGCTTAATTGAAGCTGGCCAAGTGCCTTTGTTCCCAGCTCTTTGCAAATATGCTTCATCTGATAACCTCCGTTTCTCCATGGACCGTTGATAATGACCGAATCGTATTGTTCAGGTGTGACTTCAAATAAAGGCGATACTTGTCCTATCCAGCGTCTTCCATCCTCTTGAAAATGCGATAATGCAGGAGTTGTAACGAGTATGCGCGAGCCCGCGCTGCGGATAGAGCAAATAGTCGCTGCGTTGTCCCAATAGGCACCCACATCCATAATGACAAATGCAAAGGTTTGTTCCGCAATCGAAAGCAAATGCTCCGCTTCTTCTGGGGTGAAATATTCGGCCTGATCTCTCATGAGATTGCCGAACAGCACCTGCAAATTCGGCTGACCTGGCACTGAATATACAGCCCTGCGAAGCTTATCCGGCGTCAACGTATAGGAACGAAGCTCTGGACGAAGCTTATCCAGCGTTACAAGCGGCTCGTCTACACCGATATACCGATGAATCTTCGCACTTTTGAGATTAAGGCATAAGTAGCCGATTGGCTTGCCGCATGCTTCCGCCATACGATATGCGGTTGCAAACGCCGCGGTTGTCGTTCCGATATTGGGAGTCGTGCCAATAAATACTGCAAGAGGCGCTGGCGTTCCATTCACAATTACTCAGCCTCCTCTCCAGCAACCATATCAAGCGATGTCGGACTATAAGCGACAACTAGCTTCAAAGAGCCTCCCTTGCATAAGCTGTCGAGCTTAAGCCATTGTTCCTCCGACAAATTTAAATTCAAATAATCAATCATTCCGTTAGCTTCCCGCCTAGACGCATACATTTGCTCTTTATTTCCCTCAGCCAGCGAAAATAAATTCGGGTTCTCAATATTATCTATTTCGACGTTGCCAGATGTCTTGACCGAGGCTACAGTAACTGCCTCAGAGAAAATCCTCATCGATGGAGACGCATCACCTGATGCGTATAGAAGCACCTTATCACCTGCTCTGATCCCATTCGAAATCGAGCGTATATACTCCTTCGGAATTTGAAATGTCGACTCGCTTCTTCTAGGCTGCAAATAATAATCATCGACCTTCCAGATCAAGAGCGGCTCCCCTTTGCCAAGGGGGATCATCGTTTCCTTCCCAGCAGCCTGCTCCAGCTTCAATACCATGTCGGAGACATATGCGGATTGCGGAACCAGTTTATACTCTAAATCACTTTCCTTAAGCCGCTCGCCAGCCCCAATAAATCGTTTGGGTACGAGAACAGCTACCGTCTCCTCCCCCTGGATTTGAATTCGTTGCAGCTCATACATGCCATACACGAGGCTTGCCGACAACACCGCAGCTGTTAAACTAATGATTGCATTTCGTCTCTTTTTCATCCCCATTCCTCTCTGAGCACAAAAAAAGAACGCAGCAGCAGCCAACTAAGGCGTACTACGTGCGTTCTTCGCATAATAAAGCTCATATATAGGTTTGCAATAAGTAATTGAATTCATAATAGCAAATTGAACTTTCATTTGTCTATCATTATTTTTCCAAGTTCAACAACATTCAGTAAAAGTCGACAAAAAAAGCCATTCAGCAGAAGGGAAATCCCCTTCCTATGCCAAATAGCCCTCTCACTCATTAAAAATCAATTAATCCAACGCTGATTAACAAAGCATCATCAACTTTACGCATCGTTTCGTCATCCAAATGCGTAATCTTATCCGTTAATCTTTGCTTGTCGATCGTCCGAATTTGTTCAAGCAATACGACGGAATCACGATCAAACCCATGAGCGGCTGCATCCATTTCAACATGGGTAGGCAGCTTTGCCTTTTGAATTTGAGCTGTGATTGCAGCCACAATTACCGTTGGACTAAAACGGTTTCCAATATCATTTTGAATGACCAAGACGGGGCGAACACCACCCTGTTCCGATCCGACGACAGGCGATAAATCCGCAAAAAAGACATCTCCACGTTTTACAATCAACCTCTACACCCCGCTAACGAGACGGCCTAACGTATGATCTGCTTCTTCCTCCGCTTGAAAAGCTTCCGAGGCCATGTTCAGGTTTATTTTCGCCATTTCCATATACCCGCGCTGCATGGATTCTCGAATTTGACGTTTTTTGCGCTCCACCAAATACAGTTTCATGGCTTGCCGAATAAATTCGCTGCGGTTGGAGTTTTCCTTGGCTACAATCCCGTCAACCTCCTCCAGCAAGTGATCTGGCAGGCTAATCATGATTCTTTTGGTATTTTGTACATTGGCCACCGAACTCGCACCCCCAAAACTTTTCCATAACCTTAATACACATTATGACAATATATTGCCGTCGCTATACTTCAACATATCTATGATAGCCGTATATCAAATATGCTGTATGTTTTCATGTATAGCCATTATAGATGATCTGCCTTACTACATTCGAGATATTTGGCGAAAATCCTCTTCATTTACGAAAAATTGTAAGATGAAACAATTACCAATTCGAATGATGTCTAAGTTAGGGGGTTTTGCACAGCTATTATTTGGTTACCTCTGACATATACGCGAGGTACTCGTGTAGCAAGCATGCAGATTAATTCATAATTTAACGTTCCTAGCTGCTCAGCTACTTCCTCCACTGTAATAGCCTCATTGCCCTGGCGTCCAATGAGCACAACCTCTTCACCTGGCTCAATTGGCAACGCTCCCGCATCAGAAGCTGCATCAAGCGCTATCATACATTGATCCATACATATCGTACCTCGGATTGGTACTTTTACACCTCGTACAAGTCCGTGGGCTTTACCCGTTAGCATGCGACTAAAGCCGTCTGCATATCCAATCGGAAGTGTTCCGATGATTTCTTCGCTTTTTGAAAAATAACGAGTGCCATAGCTGATTCCCCAGCCGGCAGGTACTTTTTTGACCATAACCACTTCTGTTTTCAGCGTCAAGACCGGCTTCAGCTCCACTCGCTGCTGATTAACTTCTTCAGAAGGATAAAGACCAAACATACTAATTCCTAATCTTAGCATACCATCCGCAAATTGCGGAGTGTCAATGCCTGCAGCGCTGTTTGCCGCATGAATAATCGGTATAGGCAATCCATTCTGCTGGACATAATCTGCCACTTCTCGAAATCGCTCGTATTGCATGATCGTATAGCTCTTATCCGCTTCATCCGCACGCGCATAATGCGTAAACAACCCTTCAACTTCAACTTGAGGTATCTGCAACGCCTTTTCAATAAAAGATATCGCAGCGTCTTTCCCGATTATGCCGAGCCGTCCCATTCCGGAATCGATCTTGATGTGAACTTTAAGCTTTCGTCCACTTATGTCAGGCGGCAGCTTTGCAGATGCTTCCATGATGTCATCCCTGAACAGGCTTATTGTAATATCATTGCTTCTAGCGACAGACAAGGCATCCGCAGCCACGAATCCAAGTACAAGAATCGGGGTTAGGATGCCTGCCTTGCGCAATTGCAATGCTTCATCAAGAAAAGCGACTCCTAAATAGTCCACGCCAAAGCGCTCTGCTTCCCTTGCTATTTCTACCGCACCATGTCCGTAAGCGTTAGCCTTAACGGAGGCCATTAGCTTGCAGTCCTGTGGCATGGCATTGCGAAAAGCTTGTAAATTATGTCGTAATGCATCAAGTGATAATTCAACCCTAGTCGGGCGATAAAACGAATCCAAGTCTTTCACCTTCTCCTCATCTTTCAGCCACAACAGTCCGAGCAGCAAACATCAATAGCAATAATGTTAAACCTTGCTGCTAAGACTGTCAATGAAACGAACCTCGGAATTGGCTAGTACGTCTTGGAAATTCGCTCTTTTCCCCGCTTTATTTCCCGATTTCTCCCTGTACCGACTGTGCGACCTTAAGCATTTCGGACTCAGGCAGATTTGCACTGGTAAGCCGGAACTGATGACCCTCGTAAGTCCAGGTGAGCGTCTGTTGTTCATCACCGCTGAGCTGACCCCACGTAAAGCCTAGATCGACCATCACCCCATCTACTAGGGAGGCTGCTTGATCTTTTGGCTCCGTCTGAATCAACGTATAGCTATAATCGCCAGTGTAACGAAGCATCAGACCAGGATTACCGCCAAACTTAATATCGACTAATTCTGGCTCGCCCACACCATCTGGAATGTACGAAGGTTCCATTGCTGTGAAATTAGTGGCTTCAGGAGTAGTACCCGTTGCAGCTCCATCGTCTTCATTTTCCGCAGCATTGCCGCTATTGTTCGTTTCATTATTACCGTCTACTGCACTGTCAGTTCCTGGCTTATTCCCGTCTTTGTCCACTTTATTTCCTGGGGTTCCTGCTTCTACTTCAGTATTCGAATTTGTTCCCTTGTTGCCGGGTTGCTCCGGCGTAGTCATCGTTGGCTCTTCCGTCTCTTGATTAGTAGGAGCAGCATTCATGTTTGCTTCTGTCTCAAACACAGCTTTATCAAATTTTGGACCAAAATCAAATTTGTCAAATTTCACTTCGACCATTACCGTTGCATTCGTATCGCTGACCTCAACCTGAACCGGCTTGTAGTCTGCTTTATTAAGCCAAATCTTTTGACGAGACAATGAACCATTGTTGTAATTAGCCATGACATCAAACACGTAAGCATCTTGATCGATTACAAATTGCCGCGAGTTATCAACTAGAATGCTTTGAATGAGCGTTTGATATAAATATACTTGCCCTTGGTTTTGCGGCCAATCGCTTTGGAAGCGGAATACTTTATTCAGCTTCGGTGTGAGAACGAATACGCCGTCGTCATTGCGAAGCACGATTTGTGTAATGTCCTTCTCTTCATTTGTCAGCTTGATCCGATAAAATTGCGGCTTTTGATAGGAAACCTCCACCTTGTATTCGAGTGGCTGCTGTCCCGTTCGCAGCGTCATCGTCCCGCTTCCTTGATAGCTCTCCATACTGTTTACTACCTTGTCGAGCTCCTTAACCACGGACTCGGCGTCCTTCGTTCCGCAAGCCGCTAATACTAATGAAAAAATTAATAATATTGCCGCGGTCCATGTCATGCGACGCATGTAATCATCCCCTCTGCACATTGTTTTTTACTGGCTGATAACATGTCTATGAGGGGACTTGACCAATTATGCGGACTAGTTTGACAAGCAGGGGCTTGGATCAAAATATATGGCTATCTCAGCCCATATTGACGCGCTAGTTTCTTTAGCACAACCCGTTTAGCAGCAGCATCGCGCATCTAAGCGCATAAATACACTTATTCCACCAACTACTTTTCAAAACTGCTCAAATAGATGCACTTCTGCACCTATATACTTCATTTCCATCATATTTTTTGTAAACAGGTGCACTTCTGCGCTTATTTACACTCCATGATCGGTTCACGCACATTCTAATCACACTACCAACACTCTGCCTATACAATTTACATACGGTCCAATCGCACTCCTTACACACCCTTCACAAAAGCACGCTCTCTCACGTAACTGGCCGCCGTTTCCAACAAATTTCAAGAATGTAACATTGGCTAGTTTAGTGACCACACACCTGTTAGCAACAGCATCGCGACATCTAAGCGCATAAATACACCTAATCAGCCAACTACTTTTCAAAACTGCTCAAATAGATGCACTTCTGCACCTATTTGTGTAATTTCCACCTCATTTATTAAAACAAGTGCACTTCTGCGCTTATTTACACTCCACGATCGGTTCACGCACACTCTAATCACAATACCAACACACTCTGCCTATACAATTCACATACAGTCCAATCGCACTCCTTACACACTTCACAAATGCGCGCCCACACATGCAGTCGCCACACCCTACTAGATCCAAGGATTCAAAACTAACTAGTTTAGTGAACACACTCCGATTAGCAACAGCATCGCGGTATCTAAGCGTCTAAGTGCATAAATACACTTATTCCACCAGCTACTTTTCATAACTGCTCAAATAGATGCACTTGTGCACCTATTCTCGTCATTTCCAGCAAATTTATTAAAAACAAGTGCACTTCTGCGCTTATTTATACTCCACGATCGGTTCACGCACACTCAAATCACACTACCAACACTCTACCTACACTATTCACATACAGTCCAATCGCACTCCTTACACACTTACAAATGCCCCCCCACACATCCAGTCGCCACTCCTTACAGATGCCAAGAATATAAAATTAGTTAGTTTAGTGAGCACACTCCGATTAGTAGCAGCATTTAAGCGCATAAATACACTTATTCCACCAGCTACTTTTCATAACTGCTCAAATAGATGCACTTGTGCACCTATTCTCGTCATTTCCAGCTCTTTTGTTAAAAACAAGTGCACTTCTGCGCTTATTTACACTCCACGATTGGTTCACGCACACTCTAATCACACGACCTTCACAATTCATATACAGTTCATTCGCACTCCAACACGCTTTTCGAAAGCGTATTTAGACAGCTAAAGTATAGTAGAGGGGTTCCAGGGGTTCCAGGGGTTCCAGGGGTTCCAGGGGTTCCAGGGGTTCCAGGGGTTCCAGGGGTTCCAGGGGTTCCAGGGGTTCCAGGGGTTCCAGGGGTTCCAGGGGTTCCAGGGGTTCCGAAGGTTCCGAAGGTTCCGGTTTTTTTGTGGGTTCGGGGGTTCGGGGTGTTCTGAGGGCTTTGAGGGCTTTGAGGGGCTGCTACAGGGGCTACAGAATCCCTGGGTTCCCTGATTCCGTCTCTTGCTTATCGGCTGCCAGAATCTCATCTAACGGGTCGAGCAGCGTTTGTTTACACGTCAACTACTTAAACAAGCAGCCATGCATCAGAATAGAAAAATAGCGATACAGGAATAACTCCCTATATCGCTATTTTTTCAAATACTACTTCTTAGGATAGCCTGATCTGTAATGCAGAGAACTCCACTAGTCCTCTAAAAACTTTAAATCTATTTCAAATAGTCGAACAATCTGCTCAATACAATCGCTGCTTCCGCTCTAGTCAGCTCTTTGTTGGCTTTGAGCGTTTGATCCGGCATGCCTTTCAACAAGCCTGCTTGGATACAAATAGCCAGCGCATTTCTGGACCAAGCGGCTGCTTGATCTTCGTCTTTAAAGCTCGCTAAAATGGCTTCTTCAGAAGTCGCAAGAGTCGGCAGCTTACCTTTCATTTGCAGCACTCGCGTGATAATGACAGCCATTTCCTCACGGGTAAGGGAACGGTCGGGCTCGAATCGTTTGCCTCCTGTTCCTTGCAGCAATCCGGCTTCCGATGCAGCCGATATCACATTGTTGTACCACTTGTCCCCACGCACATCTTCAAACGATTGAGGAGTGCTTGCTTGGAGATTGAATCCCCGAGTGAACATAGCCGCGATTTCAGCGCGAGTAATGGACGCATTAGGGTTAAACTTGTTCTCTGATACGCCTGTTAGAATGCCTTTGGCTGCAAGAGCTTCAATCTCTTTTCTAGCCCAATGGCTGGCTGTATCTTGGAAAGTCACTTTAGTACCCGCTCCCGGATCTGTGCCTGTGCCTGGATCAGTGCCCGTTCCCGGATTTGTTCCTGTTCCAGGATTCGTCCCTGTTCCTGGATCTGTACCCGGCCCGCTGTTGTCCGCCTGCACTTGCACCGTAGCGATCGCTTTAAGCGTCGTACCTGCAACCGTGCCTTCTACCTGAAAAGTACCAGTTTGCGCATAATCGGAAGCTTTGATCGCATTCCAGACGACCAAAAGATCTTTAACCGATTTGTCACTGTAAACAGCTCTCACAGTCTGAGGCAGCACTGGCGCCGTTCCAACCGTCGTGGTTACCGAAACTGCCTGCAAGCTTACAATAGCGATGACATGAGTCTCCAGCTCACTCACAGCCTTCTCCAAAGCTGTCCTCGCCGATTCAATCTTTTCTATTGTTGCTTCAGCATTGCTGCTTACTTCAATAGCGCTTTGTAGAGCCGCCGCAACAGTCGCCCATGTCACAGGAGTATACTCCGCTTCTTTAAGCGCTTGTGCATCTTTAATTGCTTGCAGCAGGAGCTCCTTGGCGTAATCAACGCCTGTAGTTTTGATATAGAAATCATCCAATATGAAAGCATAATCGGAAGTCGCGTTACCTGCGCCTTTGGCAATCATTTTAAACACGACCTGATAATCGTCTTGGGCCCCAGTGGTGAAGGTTTGGCTAAAGCGGATGTAGCCATCCTCTGCCTTAATCCCCGAATTAGGCTTGTTTTGCAGCGTTTCCTTCAACACCGCAGCACCGGTCGAACGAGACAACACGCTGACCTCATAGGTAACCCCATTTTCCATCGTATAAACAAAGCCAAGCTCATACGTCTTATTCGCTTTTAATTTAATGTCGGACTCATTTGATTTGATCAGTCTGCCCACGTCAGTTTCATTCAGCTTTAATGAATTCTGACCATTCAATACCCAAGTCATGACAGGACCGATTTTTTGATCAGCTGCCTGAACAATCGGATTGTTGTCATGCGGGTTGCTCTGATCCGATGCGATATGAATCATTCGACTGCCGCCTCCATACTCGAAAGGCCCCCAGCCCTCATACACATTCTCAAAATCTTCCTTCACGACGTAACCAGCTTGCTCAGCACCGCTTCCCGCCGTCAGATGCTTCCAAATTCGGACATCATCGAATAGCACAGTGCCAGCTCCAGCATCTGCGATTAACTTGATTGTTGCCGTTGTCGTACCTTCTGGCACCTTAAATTTCACATTCATTCTCTGCCAAGTTGTGTCTACATATTTAAATGAACTTTGATGTGAACCGTCCAAGCCTGTTACATAATTGCTGTACGTTTTGCCGTTCATGGTTACCTGTAAAGAGGATTTTCTTCCTTTAACGGTTTGAGTCCATACACCAACCGTATACTCTCCTCCCGGAATCAATCCAGTGATTTGCTGAGACAACTCACCAGCACGGCTTCCAATTTCCGCATAGCGGTTCCAGTTGGACCTTACCATCTCTTTTGTCGTGTCGTATCCAACATCGCCTTGAACGACCTTAATGGAAGCATTGGCCGTATCCTTAACAGACCATGATCCTTCAACATTAAATTTCTCCGAATTGAAAGCAAAGTCCTTAATCAGGCTGCCTTCTCCCCATTCACCCGCAGAAGGAATCAGGTTTAAAGCATCTGCTGTTGCAGGGTAAAGAACATAAGGCGTATTTTTGCTTGCCTTCGCAATCGTTAGCGATCCATCCACCGCAACAATCGTATCTACAAGCACCTTGCCTTGCTGCGTTAATTCATACATGTTAAACGATGCAACGTCTTTAAAATCATTTGTCAGTTGCCAAGTCGTCGTATTACCGGTCGTATTCCAGTGGTACAATTTAGCTCCTTCGTTTATGCCTAGAGGCTGGTTGGTCTTCACATCCCACAGCCACGGGATCAAGGAGTCTGCTTCGCTCGTATGACGCTCGGCTGTATCCGTCGTTGTTCCGGTATCTTTCCAAGAAGAGATGACTTTCCCGTCTTTGGAAAGCTCAATCTTGTTGCTTGCTTTATTTCGTTTGGATACAACATTTTGTTCAAAGGTCACTTGATCCGTCTCATATTTCATGACGCCATAATGCTGCGTAAATTTTGTCGGAAGCACTTCATTGAAAAACACGGTTACACCCTGTTGAATATCTGGCTTCGAATCCCCCCAAGTCGCTACGACCGGGATTTTCTGGCCTTTAAACAGCGCGTTGCCGACGAAAATATCGAGGTCATTTTTAACCAATCGGTAAAGAATGCTTTTGTTCCCTTGGTTCGGATAACCCAAATCCGTTCCCCAATGGACAAATACCGATCCTGGCTCAATCGGCCCCGCAAATTCGGTTCCTACTTTCAGCCCCAAGCCATTTGCATACTGCAGCAATTTATAAGCGTTGTAATCGTTGCCTGTGTATACATCGATATAATAAAAATCCAAAGCTGGGTCATTCGGGTTTGCTGGATCTTTGGTGAGATTGTACAAGTTTGTAAATCGTGACTTCAGATCACCACTCAAAACATCCTTTGTCTGATCTACATAGTAGCTCGTATCGATCCAATCCCAACCTTTTGCTAGCCGATCCTGTTTATATCCGTTTGGCGTAGCGCCTGTCAGATTGGAATAGTTCAGCTCGTTTGCATCAAGATGGTATTCTGTGGCGTTTAAATGAACGCCGACGCGAAGATTATATTTGGCCCCTTCGTCAATCAAGTAGTTAAAATCGGCTAATCCGCCCTGTCTCACCCCAATGTTGGAGTAAGAAGGAATATCATCGTCATGCCCTTCCGCCTGATAACCTTTTTCCAAAATCATTTGACCAAAGCCGTCGGAATAATTGTACAGCACTTTACCGGTGTCCAAAGCGTTCAGGAACGGATCATTTGCCTGACTAGCGAAGTTGAACGCAATGTACATCATATTGTTTTTCATGTCTTCGGCGCCGAACGGCTGCACGTATATTTCTTTACGATAAGCCACAGCAGCATCCTGCCAGTCTACCTTCCCATCGGAATTGCGATCCTCGGTAAGAACAACGTTATACCACGGCAGCGCTTCCTTTTCATTGCTCTGGGTATGACGATAAGTCCACGATCCTGGTTTTACGGTAAGCTTGTTTACAAGGGACTTTTTCTCGGCGTTAACGAGTATCTTATTTCCGCCGCTCATCACGTTATTTTCCATAGACGCGCCCAATCCTTCTGCGCTCACCATCGTCATCGTTGCGCCGAATGAACCGGTTTGATTCATTTTGGACATGTCATCAACCAGCTCTTCCGAAATCCCGTGCCACTTGCCGTCAGACTTGTTCCAAGCATACGTCGCGCCTTTCATTGAGCTATCCACATAGAAGAGTGAACTGTTCAACTCGAGAGATCTGACAACAAAATCACTTTTTTCTTGAATTTCGCTCACTTCGAATCGAACAACGTTATTTTCTTTTGCTTCTATGAAAGCCTTAATCACCACGCCAATTTCGTCAAAAGCCATCGTATAGGCATATTTGCTTTCGCCAACCTTTTCCGAAACCGTCTGAGCTGTATACTCCGTATTGTTAATTTGTAATGTATTGGTTTGCTCGTCTGCTGCTTTCATCGTCTTATTGCCGACCTGATAAGAAAAAATACTCGGAAAACCCTTATTCAGCGTCACAGTCAAATCGTCTTTGGTGATCGAATCAAGCTCCGCCGCAAGCTGGAGCCTTGGCATGGATTCCTGTTCAACCACTTTGAGATTGGCAATCGTCATTTCTTTGGCGCTATACCAGGAACGCACTCCAAATTTCCCAGCCCCTGAGGTCACCGTATTATCCGTAACCGCGCCCATATCCGTTCTGTTGCCATCAACATCAGTAATAGCGAAAGTAACTGTGTTACCGATCAGATTCAATTCGATTTTATACACAGTATCCGCCGCCATGGAATACGCAGTAGGGAAGTTGGAATCGTTGCCGTTTGCAGAAAGCTTCCAAGTTCCATTGATGTCATGAACGATAGATACGTAGCGGTTATCGTCATATCCTCTCAAAATAAATCCATAGCGCCCTCCGTCTGTCCCAGCGCCTACACTCGTCTTGAAATCAAAGGTCACTTTCTGATCGACAACGTCTGGACTGTTATTATCGGTAACGAGAGATACGCCGGGCAGCCTTAATTTAACGCTGCCTTCGCCGCTTTCCAGCACGGCCGGACTGCTCGAATCCATCGCGCTCCAGTTAGGCGTTGCGAAGTCAGGCTCATAAATTCTGATTTCTTCTGCGGTCATCGCATCCATCTCAACTTGCATCACTTCATTTCCAGGATTATAAATTCCAAATGCTCCCGGGGTGAAGTTTTTCGTTTGGACAGTGCCCGCCAAAATGCCATTCACATAAAGATTCAACTCATTTTCGATCAACCGCACCCGCAAAATAAAATCTTTGCCAGGTACAATTTCAACGTTGTCTCCGATAGTTATTTTCTCTCCACCGTTAGGTTGATACAACCATTTTCCTTGACCTTCATAATAAATGGCTGCATTGCCGATTTTAACTCCTGCGGACGAAGCATTTGTCCTCATCTTGACCTGGTATACGCCGTTTTTCACAGGTACGATATCTTCATTTATCGCAACCGATCCCGAAGCGATACTGCCCTTCAAATAACCATCGACGACTTGACTGCCGCCGAGTCCTGTCCAGTTCATACTTGAAGCTGTTTCATAATATTGTTCATAATACATCTTGCCTGCGACAGGGGAAGTATCCATTTGGATAAATTCCTCCGTGAACAAAATGTTGTCCACATACAAGTCGCCTTGCCCGTATACTCCGAATGAACCTTCTCCGAATTGTTGTCCGGACGGTAAATTCGCAGTCAACTTAGCTCCATTTATACTTAGTGTGACCGAAGAGTCGCTATATTGTAATCCGACCTTATTCCAACTCATAAGTAATGGACTCGATGAAATAGCGTCACTTGCTACAAAAGGAATAGTGCTGCCATCCTTCTCCAAAATCCAGTGTTCATTCGCAAATTTCACCAAATAGCTGCTGCCTATAGCAAAACCAATCGCATCAGTCGTAGGTTTTACATCCAGCATATAAGTTGCACTCTGCAGGAGAGGTGCGTCGTTATTCAATACGGTGCCCGTGATGCCGGACAACTTCAAAAAGCGATTGCTGCCTTCTTTGATGATGGATGAAGAGCCGCTGCTCCACCCTCCCGTAATGCCATCCTGAAAGTTGTTGCTGTATTGCACCAATTCCTTTGGAGTAATCATTTGATTCGTATACTGCAGGTTGTCGATGTACAGCTCTACTGTGCTTCTGATTCGAAGTCCAAACAAGCCAGCCGCATCTGTAAATTCAGCAAATGTAATATCGCCAACTAGCTTTTTGTTCATATAGACCGTAATTGTTTTTCCATTAAAATTGAACAATAGATTGTTCCATTTCCCCTGAATCGGATAAGGAATATTTAAATTGCTGCCCCAACCTGAGCTGGATTCAGGCAACCAGCGATTTGGATCGACTCCGATTTCGCTAAAGATGCTTGCTGTCTCATTCATTCTGAAGCCAAATGCAAAACCTTGGCCGCTAGAAAGCTTAACAGGATTGACTAGCTTAAAGTCCAATGAAAGCGTACCCGATTGTAGCTGCGGGGAATCCAAATCGGCTCCGCGTTCTTTAGCTCCTTTTTTTAGCGATAATACCTTGTTGCCTGTAATGTCTGTTACCACTTGAGCGTTAAGTCCGGACCAACGCGGTGTGTACGCCAGGTCTTCGTAATTTTGTACATAATTGATGATATCTGACGGTTTTTCGATTTGGCCAACGCCTTGAATGTTAATATCCTTCAAAACGACTTGTCCCGTCGCAAAACGTTTATACAAGGCCACCTGACCTATTGCTGCCTTCAGATTTAATAAATTTGTTTCCTTGTTGTAATAAGTAACGCCATCAACGATAACCAATAGCTTGTTTCCGTTATAACCAATCTTGATTCGGTAATCGGTATCCATTTTCAACTCAGGTCCTTCAAAGGATTCCCACGCGCCAGAACCATCTGGGCTTTGAATGATCCAAGTCGTACCCGCATCATAACGAATAGACAATCCTTGGGTAGAATTATAGGCACCGATTACAAACCCGATATTGCCTTGCGTCCCGCTGGTGTAACGCAGCATTGCATCGATTGTGCCGGCGGACAGCCATGGTCCTTTATCCCAAGCAGCAATAGCGATATTTTTTTCTAACGAATTCATATCTACTGTAAGCCCATTGTTAACCGATGTAGTCCCGTTTCCTTTCATAAAAGTCATCAATTCGGGCTGCATGGACTGATAGTTGTTGCTGTAGGAAACGACGCTTTGTCCATCTGGCACATTGCTCGTGATCTCATTCAGAAATACTGTAAAATCGTTCTCCCTCACTGTAATTTCTGCGGAAGCCTTGAGGGGAGTGCCTTGAACGGTGCCTTCTACTTTAAAAGCTCCCGCCTCAGCATATTGCGAGGGATCAATTTCGTCCCAGCTTACCTGAACTTGTCCAACGGATTCATCGCTAAATACAGCTTGTACCTCCAGCGGAAGAATCGGCGGGTTCCCTATTGTTGTGTCATTCTCGATAGAGGGAATGCTCGCGATCGTTTTTACCTCAACGACTTCCTCTGCATAGGATACCGCACTTGGCCATACAGCCAGTTGACTCAAAATTGCGAAACAAATCATCCAAACATACAATTTGAAAACCGTGCTTTTTTTCCTCTTAATCATCTTTCACCCATCCTCCATGGTAATCTGATCCTAATCGGATTTTATTAGCATAGAACAGATGAAAGCGCTTAAGAATGATCATTTTTGTTAGAAGTCTGATCTTTTTTGAAAAAAGTCTGTCTGGGATGGGGCGGGTGCTATGGTGTTGCCCGCTCAGTTGCATCTAGGTTATATGTTAATCGTAATGGCTTTATTTAGGTACACAGTTAACCTCAATTGCTTGATCTAGGTGCCAGCTAACCGTAATGCCTTAAATTAGGTGCAGAGCTAACTGTAATAGCTTCATTTAGGTACATAGTTAACCTCAATTGCTTGATCTAGGTGCACAGCTAACCGTAATAGCTTCATTTAGGTACATAGTTAACCTCAATAACTTGATCTAGGTGCATTTCTGCACCTATTCCGCCAGCTACCTCTCAAATCCGCTCAACTAGATGCACTTGTGCACCTATTTGTGTTATCTCCATCAAATTTGATAAAAACAAGTGCACTTCTGCGCTTATTTGCACTTTACGATCGGTCACGCACACTACAATCACACAACATACGTAAACCACTTATACTCTCAAATCACACTACCTACACAAATGTCATACTGTTAGTTTAATAGCACTCCTTACACTTAACATACAAATCGGACTCCTTGCACGCTCTACAAACGCATAACCCCCACACCTAATACACTTCACATATTCACACTGCTGCGTGTCCAGTTACTACTATCTACAAAAGCCAAGAAGAATAAAAAGATGGCTAGCTAAGTGAGAACCCCAGTTAGCAGCAGCAACGTCATCTAAGTGCATAAGTGCACCTATTCCGCCAGCTACCTTTCAAATCCGCTCAACTAGATGCACTTTTGCACCTCTTTGCATCATTTCCATCAAATTTGATAAAAACAAGTGCACTTCTGCGCTTAATTACACTTCACAGATGGTTCAAGCACACTATAATCCACTCTACCTGCACAAGCCGCCATAAACTAACTAAACAATTCACATGCTATCCAAATACACTCCTCGCACACTTAACATACATCCAACTGTACTCCGAATACACCTAACAAACGCACATTCTCTCATAGTCCAGCAGCTACTCTCAACAAAAAAAGTCGAGAGTACATGCTGATTAGTTAAGTGAGCCCCCCGGTTCATACCAGCAGTTTCATCTAAGCGCATAAATACACCTATTCCGACAACTACTTTTTCAATCCACTCAAATAGATGCACTTGTGCACCTATTTTCGTCAAATCCATCTCATTTATTGAAAATAGATGCACTTTTGCACTTATTCAAACTTTACCCGCGGTACATACACACTTCACTCACACTACGTGCACAATCCAAATTCACACCCCACACACACTACATTCACAATCCATATACATAATTTCAATCCCTCTCTACCTACACAATTCGTATGCAATTAAGACACAATCTACCTATACAATTCGTATGTAATTAAGACACACTCCACATACTCACAAGTCACACGCTCCACAAATGCACACATTCACACATATTCAGCCGTCACTTCTAATTCCTCTCTTACTCTTACTCTTACTCTTACTCTTACTCTTACTCTTACTCTTACTCTTACTCTTACTCTTACTCTTACTCTTACTCCTAGTCCTACTCCTACGTCCACTTCCGCTCCCTACAAAAAAGGATTAAAAGCCGAGCGTATCAGCTCATAGCTGACAATACGAATACCTTTTCCTGATACAACTGGACGCAGCTTGCCAACATCACACAGTCTTTTTAAATATTTGACCGCTGTACGGCGATTAATATGAAACTCCTTCATCACATCGGCTGGGCGAATGTTCTTGTTTGACCTAAACGCATAATGCAATAACTCACGCTCCAGGCGTGTCATGTTTTGCTCTTGCGTGTGAGTCACCAAATAAGGAGCCAGCAGCGACTGCAGCAAAGACGCAATAAGTTGCGGCTTTTCCTCCAACTCGTCATAAGGTATGGACACGACGCGGTATCCAAGCACTTGCAGAAATGTTTCCCGATTTAGCTCCCGTCGGTATCGAATTCGATCGGTATTCTGAACATGAGGTCCATAGCCCTTTATTTCGAAAGCGAACCTCGTCGCTCCCCGCTGCCAAACTAAATCAATATAAAAAGGGTTCCCACGCCAATCCACGACTTCATACTCCGGATGTAAATGATCAAAACTACCCATCATCGGCCACCAAACTTGCTTCAAAAACAAACGTTCACCATGCCCATGTCCACGCTGAAGCCTGCTCTTGTGCTCTCCCTTACTTGCACGCAAATGTTTTTTCAACCATTTCTCATGTTCTTCAGCAAATTCCATCTCTCATCCTCCTCAAAATGAAAAAACGTCCTTGGCTCCTCTTGTTCAGAGGAAAACCAGGGACGTTCTACGTCACACTTTTTTATTTAACTTTTTATAAGATGTCAGCCATGACGTTCTATGTCACAACTATCTTATTCAACTTTTTAAAATGTCAGCCTATGACGTTCTACGTCACAACGATCTTATTCAACTTTTAAAAGACGTCAGCCTATGACGTTCTACGACACAACGATCTTATTCAACTTTTCAAAGATGTCAGCCATGACGTTCTATGTCACAACTATCTTATTCAACTTTTCAAAGATGTCATACTATGACGTTCTACGTCACACTTGTTTATTCATCTTTTTATAATATGTCATACTATGACGTTCTACGTCGCACTTTTTTTATTCAACTTTTCAATACGCTAATGCCACATCTTAGGCAGCTGCTGTTATCGTGTACTTCTGCTCTAACTTGTTACATTCGTGCCAGTAGAGCAGCTGCCTCTGCACGAGTCAAAGTCGCGAGCGGCTTGAAGCTTCCGTCCTTGTAGCCAGTAATAATACCGGAATCTATTATTGCGCCCACCAACCCAAGGTTTGATGCTTGTATGGATGATTTGTCAGAAATCTTAGCTAAGCCGTCCGTTTTTTCGATCAACTTTAGTGCTTTTGCTGTCCATACCGCTACCTCTTCTCTTGTAATCGGTTGTTCAGGCTTGAAGCGATTTCCATATTTTGAAGCATCAATCCAGCCTTGTGTTACAGCCGATTCAATAAATGGCCTAGACCAACGCGTGCTCGGGACGTCAAGAAATGACAGGTTTTCTGCTTTAACAGAAACTTTCAGTTTCTTCGCAAGCATAGCCAGAAACTGCTCCCTCGTTACCTGAGCAGCAGGACGGTAGGTTCCATCTGGAAAACCGTCTACAACGCCAGCTGCTGCAAGTTCCTCAACGGCTCCTTTTGCCCAGTGCAGCTTCAAATCGGAAAATAAAAGTCCAGAAGTATGTTTAACCTCAATATCAGAGAAGGTTAATTCACCTGCTGAATCGATAACTGCAACTTGAAAGTTGTTGCTAATTCTACTTACTGCAGTCTTTTCTCCAGCAATAGGGAGCTCCCACTTCAACTTGCCTGCTAAATTATACGATGCAAGGGAATGACGTCCTCTACTAGCGTAAGTATTATCAGATAAAGTAAGAAGCCATTCATTCTGCTGCTGGTTGATACTATTGGTGGATTCGGGATAATTTTTCACATTAATAAAACGGATAAGCTCTTCTCCCTCGGTCACGCCAATATTCTCGCCAGGTTTAAATATAACGAGCTTATTTTCGCTTAAAAATGGTCCTGTATAGGCATATACTTTCAAATTTTTCTTCCATTTCGATTTGCCTTCTTTATCTACTGCTTCTACAGTACCTTGTGAGCTGCTCGTAACAATGGTCCCATCCTGAAGCAGCAACGGTTTATAAAATGTATTATCTGACACGCCGAGCTCATACTTCCAACGAATGCTGCCAGATGAAGCATTAATAGCGTAAAGCGTGCCATGTCTACGAATTTGTACTATTCCTGAAGGTATAGTCGCACTCTCACCAACCCACTCATCTGCCGTAGTAATAACATATAAAGTGTCTCCAGTATCATTTAAAGTTGGCTCAAAATGTGTGATCTCTCCACTCAACGATATCGACCAAAGCCGAGTATCCGAAACATTTGATGCTTCAAGATAACTGGTGACGCTGCGTTTGTTGCCATCCCTAACAATATTATTATTTGTAAATCCTGTATATCTATTACTGGAACGATCCCACCCAATCATAGTATTGCGCTGATTAGCTGCCACCATATTATGAAGAACCTGCTTGCCGCTGCTTGGATCAAATGCTGTAAGCAAACCGCTATTCGTTCCTATAAAAAGCCGTCCATCCGGTCCAATTGCAGGTCTCGCCCATACCTGATCCTTCAAATCGTATTGCCACTGTAGCTTTCCTTCCAAGCTGACAGCTGCTACCTTCCCTTGACTGCTAAGTGCATAAACCGTACCATTATCCGAGATGAGGGGAGCCTGGTATACCTCATTAATACTGCTATTCAGTGTAGGCAACGACACTCCCCATTTTTTCACAAGCTGAGCGCTATAGGTAACCCCAGGCTCATTCATATAAGCTCGCTCGTTTATCTTAATTTTCATTGTCGTCTTCAAATGCAAATATTCAGCGCTTACCTCGACTTCACCAGCTCCGACCGTATGAAGGCCCTGTTTATCAAAATAAGCAATTTTTTCATTGTTGCTGCGATAAACGATGCCTTGCGGATTGGTTTGCTCCTTGCCATCTGCCCACTTCACAGTTGCAAATAGCGAGTATGTACTTTTTGATTCAATGTACGGAAAGAGGTTCCCAAACGTGATGGAAACCGCATCGCCCTTGTTTGAGGCTTGTTTAATTTCAAACGCGATTATCCGGCCGCTCTCTGTTCCAACATAGATCGTATTGATATCCCTATATGTTAAATAAATGGGGGAATTTGTGTTGTACTCTGTTAGCTTCGTTGATTTCAAATCCGATAAAACAACTTTGTTATAACCATTTATTACATTCATTCCATTGTCTAACGAAACAACCGAACTAGCATAAAGGCCGCTCTTTATAGAGGATTGCAATTCCCCTCTTTGATTTATCCGAAGCAAGCGATTTTTAAAATATTCACTTTGCTCGGTTTTCTCAACCTTCGTCTTGTCATAACCAATCAATGAGCTGTAGAAAAGAAGGGAACCATCCTTATCCAGCTGCATTGCTGTTCCGTTTTCCAATACATTAGTATCTTCGTCGATTTGCAGCTTCCATATCAGTTTTCCTTGCGTATCAAATTTAGTAATGACAGCATCTCTCGTAACAATATAAGCGTTTTGTTGATCATCAAAAATAACAGGAGCGTATGACCTTGCGCTTAGCGAGTAACTTTTTTTCACAGCTCCCTCACTGATCACTTTAACCTCACCTGGACTTCTGTCCTGACTAAGCTGTGAACTACCCGATTGATCTCCTTTTTTCGAAGCCTCTAAATATACGATTAAATTGCCTTGCTTGTCCGTCATTGGGGTATTATAAGATGATCCATACATATTGACTTTCCAGCGCGATGAGCCGCTAGCATTTAATTCCTCCGCATAAGATATCCATTCGGTGCTTAGCTTGCCCTCAACAAATTTGGTATCTATTTTATAAGATGTAATAAAAACCTTATCCTCTAAAGTGTCTGCGTACTTTACCAAATTCGTAATATTGGTCCGTTCCAATGCTTTCGTACCATCCATACGCAGGGCAAGCAGCAGGTCCCTTGATCTCACTTGAATATAGATTAAGCCGTTACGTTGAACGACAACCTTTTGAAAGCTTGAATAGGTTGTTTCATACTCCCATTTTTTCACGCCATCTTTGTTGAAAGCATATAAATTCCCTCTTGAGCCGACATAAAGGATCCCGTCTGCTCCTATTTCGAGCTGACCTTCTCTTTCTGAAGAAGTAACATCCATAGGACTAACATCAGCAGACCACAGCTGCTTGCCAACAGGGCTAAAGGCATAAACCTTCCCTTGCTGAGATAGGATGTACACCGTGCCGTCCTCACCGATGGCCGGATTCGCAGCTGTACCTCCCTTGATGCTTTCGCTCCATCGCTCTGCTAAATAGGAAGCAGCAGGTTTAGCGTCATTCGCTTGGACAGAGGATGAAGCACCGAAGCTTGGAACACACAGCGTAAAAACGATCAGCAAGCAAATTCCGATTTTATAATAAAACCATCTGTTCATGTTGGTCCCATCTCCCATTTATACTAATTATTATCTCTAAAATCTAAATTTATAATAGTAGATTGGTTGAATAGAGTAAAGGAATTTAGCAGCCTCTCTCGCTCGGGAAGGCGGTAAACAATAATAAACTAAGTCCTTATTCAGGATTCTCAGCCAGCAATTACGGTTTCGACTGATTACACAGCAGAAGGTTTGCCTGCAGAAATAGAATTTCTAAGCTGCTCCTTTAAAGAAGCAACGCTACTACAGCTTAGCTACGCAATGAACATGTAACCCACAACCGTAATTCGCTGGTTCTACAACCTGATCATCCCGATAAGGCTGCCCAAAGGTCTAATGATTTTCGGACAGCTTTTTTATGGATTTACAATTTCATCTGAGACCAACACCAATCCAAAAGCAATTTCTAATAAAGCACAGCCTATAACTGCTATAAGAATAGCGGCAGCCCCGTCGCCCGTCGCAGACAGTCCCCGCCTAAAGCCTAGCACCGAAATGGCCCGAGGACCGTTACGAAACAATCTTCCAGAGACTACAATAAGGACATAGATGAGCTACACGAAAGGATGACTGTATATGAAAAAATTATTTCGATCAACGACAGACAGCAAGCTGACAGGTCTATGCGGAGGCATCGGACAATGGCTCGGCATTGATTCCACTATTGTTAGATTGTTAGTTGTCATTGCGGCGTTCTTCAGCTTCGGAACGGTTATACTCGCATATTTTATAGCTACACTCTTTATCCCAAAAGCAATTAACAACGACTTTCGATTTGCCGATCACTACTAAATCAAATAAACGAATGCAAATGAAAATAAAACCAAACACAAACTTTTAAGGAGAGATTATCAATGGGAATTTTACAACGAGTAGTTAGTATGACAAAGGCAGCAGCAAATGAAATGTTGGACAAGATGGAAAATCCGGTCATGATGCTTAATCATTATTTGAGAGATTTGGATGAGGAAATTGCCAAAACTGAGCATGCGCTGGCGCAGCAGCAAGCACAGGATCGCATGCTGCAATCTAAACTAAGTGAATTCAGCGGACAAGTAAGCTATTACGAGGGTAAAGCAGAGCAAGCGGCAGTTGAGGAACGTGAAGCAGAAGCTCGTACGGCGCTTGAAGCGAAGCTGCTGTATCTAGAACAAGCTGAAGAAACGGTAAGATTGCAGCAGCTTGCAAAGCAAGCGGTACTTGACCTCGGTTATCGCATTGAGGCATTGAAAGAAGAGAAAACACGGCTGCAAGGAAAACGCGCTGAGCTCATTACCCGCGTGCAGCAGACAACTGCAACCTCTTCTAGCTATTCCAACTCCCTTCATGGAAGCTCCGCTTCACAAGGGTTCGATCGGATTGAACAAAAGGTAATGGAATTAGAAGCACAACGTGAGCTTACAAAAGGTTCATACAACAGCTTACATGCTGGCGCATATGGTTCCGATCAGCAGCTAGAGCAGCGCAAAGCTCGTGTGGATGAAGAACTTAAACGGCTTCAAACTAAAAAATCATAAATACAACTTAAAGCGGCGGGCAAAGACGTATAATAACGTCATTGACCGCCGCTTTATTCGTTAGAATATTATTTTAAATTAGGATGAAGAAGAGCCAATAAATTGAAATACGCCAATTGCGATCAGTAGAACGACGAATATAAGGATGAACCACAGTACAAACTTAAGAGCGTTAGAAGAATTCGATTTACGTTGAAGTTTTTCCTCGACGTTAACTAATCGTTCTTTAAGCTCCTGTATTTCTTTTTCCTGTTGCTGCATTCTTACCCCTCCCTGGCAAATAATTTCGATTGACAAGAATATGTTATCTTTACATTTTTCATTCTTTTGTAGATTTAAAAAAACGCTAGATCATCAATATATCATGATCTAGCGTTTTTTTTATTTATTTACTAATTTTATAGCGATTCTTTAACTGTTGTTTGTTCGATGAAAGTCGACGTTGTCAGCTCCAAATTAACAAAATCGTCGTCCCTTCACCCGGTGTTGTTTTAACCGCAATCCTGCCACCCATAGCTTCAATCAGTCCCTTCGATATAGCCATGCCAAGTCCAGAACCGTTGGTGGTGGATGCGGTATCCGTGCCGCGATAATAACGCTCAAAAAGCCGATTCAATGTAGCTTCATCCATACCGTCGCCATCATCGGTGAATTTTATCGTTATTCCGCCACCTTCTTCAGTCGCCAGAAGCGATACCGTCAAAACGGTACCAGGCGGGTTATGAAGCAGCGAATTAGCGGTTAAATTATTAACCACTCTCTCCAGCCAAGGCGTATACAGTTGGACCCAAACATCATCTTGCGCAGCATGAAATACAATGCGCTCTTTTCCATAAGCAGGATCAGCGGCAGCCTGCTCAAGCGCTTCATAAAGCCAGGCGTTCAGTTCAACCTTCATCGTCTCAGGAGGAAGAATTCCCGACCTCAATCGGTACGTCATAGCAAGATCGCTGATCAACATATCCATATGAGCCGATTTTTCCAGCATCGTCGAAGAAAATTTACGTACCTCCTCCTGAGACCAATCATATGCCGGCTCTGCTAATAAATGGGCATAACCAGTTATAGAGGATAACGGCGTCTTCAAATCATGGGTAACGCCAGCAATCCATTCTTCTCTTAGGCTTTCCGTTTGCTCCCGCATCGCTTGCTCTCTCTTCAACGCATTGGATAACTTTTCAATAGAAACCATCACATCAGCAAAAACACGATACCTTCGCCGCCATTTCCCTGCTGACGTTCGGCTTCGATGGAGACCTCTACGATCAACAGGTTCTTCATACACCGTTTTCCCTATTGAATCGAGCCACACAAGCATGTGCAGCATCGGTGCGCCAAAGCGATGGGCCTGCCATAGTGAGAGGAGTACGAACAAGACCAGTAAGGAGATAAACAAGAAAATGGACCCGATAATGACTACCTGTGCTTCCTCCGGTATCCATTTCTTTTTGCCCGAATCTCCCGCTACACTATTCGGCTCTCCGACAAGCCAGGTGTTTCCTGTTTCTGCATCATGCGAGGTTGCTATCCGGTAACCGTATCTTTCACCATACAATGTACGAAGCGCAAGTTCCGGAACGGAGTATAACGAAGGTACCGCATCGGGTTTGTTATAGGAGACCAGTTCCACACCTGCCGAATCGATCAGTTGAACAAAAGCATGAGCCGATCTTATTTTTCCTGATAAGGCATCTGGAAGGACTAATTTTTTTTCAGAAACAATGAATTCGACTTCATTTAATTGTTCCAATATAGGCTCTATTACTTTTGGAGCCCCATAGACCATTGTGTATTTCTTCCCATCCTTCTGCTGTATCCATAACGCAATCTGGTAAGGAAATGTGCTCTTCCCCATCCAGTGTTCCACTAATTCACCTGGCCCATATTGGTTGGGAACATCTTTGGGCGTGTTATAAGCACTAGCAACTTTTCCATTCTCATCTAGGCTTTGCAGCCAGCCATTGTTTTTCTTCACCTGCCTCAGCAAGCTTGGTGCAAACGTAATGCCATTCTTGCCAAGCTTAGAGGATTCTACCATCTGTTCTAACCCTACACTGGCAAAATCACGTGTAATGTTAATCTCGCTAAACCGCTGCAGCATCCAATAAAAGGTCAGCGCAGCTATGAGAAGAACGATCATTCCTGCTATTGCGAGTTGAAGAACGAACTTCACTGTTAGTTGTCGCTTAATATTCATGGCATAGTAAGCTCCTGCTGATCCGTTTTAACTAGTTTGTAGCCCATACCTCTGACGTTAACGATAAATTTTGGATTAGACGGATCAGCTTCAATTCTTTCTCTTATCCGATGAATATGAACCATGACCGTATTGTCATCACTGAAGGCTTCTTCACCCCAAACCTTCTCATACAGCTCGCTTTTACTGAATATTCGATTAGGGTTTTTGCAAAGAAAAAGCAGCAGCTGAAACACAAGTGCAGGACATGAAACAGCCTGTCCTTCAATAAACAGCTCACCTGCTGTCTCATCTAATTTAAATCGACCGTAATCAAATACGTTGGATTTTCGATTGTGGGAATCTTCCGAGGTATTTTTTAAGGCATCAGTTTCCGTTGACGAACTAAAGTACCGCCGCAGCTGCGCCCTTATGCGGGCTACTACTTCCAGCGGATTAAATGGTTTGGTAATGTAGTCATCTCCCCCAATCGCAAACCCTGTCAGCTTGTCAAAATCCGATGTTCTCGCGGTGAGAAATAAAATTGGCGCGTTCGTCGTTTGACGGATAAAAGGACATATTTCAATTCCGCTGCGCCCTGGCAGCATCACATCCAGTACAATTAAATCGTATTTTTTAGCTTCACAAGCTTCAATGGCTTCTTCACCCGATTGCACGGTATCAATATTCATGTAGCCTTCCTTGCGCAATACCGTCTGCAAAAGCTCCAGTAGCGCTTGCTCATCATCAACGAGCAAAATTGATGCATGGTTCATTCGTGCCAGCTCCTTCCGCCAACTGATGTTTATATCATCATAGCATGATTTTTTTCACTTTAAATCATTCTAATCTTAAGGGAAGCTTAATTCGTCTCCATTCACTCTTCTTAAAGTTAAGAGTGCGTTAATGATGGGTTTCATAAGAGCTAAGACTCTGCTGCTACAATGGTATTATCGGGAGGCGATGAAAATGAAAAAAGGAGCAACGAATTATATATATGGTACAGCAATGACTGCAAAAACGGCATTAGCTGCCGGTTCACTAGCTTTACTTCTGGCCGCTTGCAGCGGAGAAAATTCAGCAGTGACCACCAATACAGGAGCTGTGCAAACAATGAGCCCCACTGAGACGACGAACCAATTACTTATGCCAGACGACCTGCCAAAGGCACTGCTGGACGGCAAGTATAAGGAAATTTATGCCCGTTTTAATCAGCCTTTAAGGGATGCGGTAAGCGAAGCAGATTTAGAAAAGACGGGAGAGGAGTTTACGAATGGTATCCATACATTCGAGAAATCCTCTACTATACAGCTTAATGGTTACGATCGGCGTATATGGGTGAGTGACGAGGGGAATAAGGGGCTGCTCGGAATGTTTGATTCTGACGGAGTCATTACATCAATTCAAGTTCAGGAACTAACCTCCTCACCTGAAACCGATTCGAAGCTGAGCAAAAATAAATATGCTTTACCTTTTGAGGGCGAATGGTTTGTATTTTGGGGCGGCGAGAATGTTCTTGTGAATTATCATTATGAACTAGAGATTCAGCGATACGCGTACGATTTTATCCAAACAAAAGATCATTTTTCCTATAAAGGTGACCCGCTCAAAAATGAAAGCTATTATGCCTTCGGGAAAGAAATCATTGCTCCAGCGGATGGTATAATCATATCGGTAGTGAATGATATTTTAGATAATGCGCCTGTTGGGGTAATGAATCCGAATCAACCTGCTGGGAATAATGTCGTCATTGATCACGGTGGAGAATACAGCCATCTGGCGCATCTCAAGAAAGGCTCTGCAACAGTTAAGCCAGGAGACAAGGTCAAAAAAGGCGACGTCATAGGTCTGACCGGCAATTCAGGCAACAGCAGTGAGCCCCATTTGCATTTTCAGCTATCAGACGGACCCGAACTATTCACTGCCCGATCCATCAATGTGAAGTGGGAAAATGCGATGAAGCCGTCTCAAGGCGAAACCATTTCCTCAGCTAATTAAATAATAACTGGAGGAACAATATGATTGAATGGATTCAGCAAACGGATGGGATATGGCCATATATTGTTTTATTTTTACTCGCAGCAGCGCCGTGGTTGGATGTATTTCTAGTCGTACCTCTTGGCATCGTAGCAGGATTGTCGCCAGTAGCTGTAGCCATTATCGGCTTTGCAGGCAACTTTCTTTTGGTACTGCTCCTGGGCCTGTTTTTCAAACAATTTTCGAAGTGGAATACGAATCGGAAATTGAAGAAGGGCATTACCACAACATCAAAAAAGGAGACTCGAGCAAGGCGAATTTGGGAGCGTTACGGCCTTCCCGGACTTGCCCTGCTGGCTCCCCTTATTGTGGGCACCGACATCGCGGCTTTATTAGCTTTGTCATTAGGATCCTCGCGAAAACGCGTCATTCAATGGATGGCAGTCAGCCTTGCCGTATGGACCATTGTAATGGCGCTCGGCTCTGTTTATGGATTTAGCTATATGAAAATAATTTAATTGCGATGATCGAGCATACAGGCTCACTTAAATCCTATTGCTCAAACAGAAAAAAGGGTTATCTCACATTGGTGTATTCACCTTTGTAAGATAACCCTTTAGTATTTAGTCTTTTAAATCAAATTAGATTTTTTGAGAAGTCTTTGGATGATCACAGCCACTTCTGCTCTCGTGATTTCATCTTTAGGAGCAAGCACAGTACTGCTTCTGCCTGAGAAGATCTCCACTTGCAAGCAATCGAGGATGCTGCTCTTCGCCCATTCGGATGCGGCATTCGCATCTTTATAAGGAAGCAGCAATTCTCCAGCTTCACTTGCTGCAAGACTCGGTTTCAAGCCGGTGATTTTCATTGCTTTTGCAATGATCGCCATGGCTTGCTCTCTCGTTATTTTGTCCATAGGACGGAAGGTTCCATCTTCATATCCGTTAATAAGACCATTTGCAAATGCGGTTTGAATATAGCTGCTATACCATTCATTTTTGTTCACATCCGAGAATGACGATGAGCTTGTCTCCAATTTCAAACCTAATCCCCGAACGATAATAGCAGCAAACTCCGCACGAGTAATCGATTTATTCGGATTAAACATTTCATTGCCAACACCCGTTATTACCATTCGTGAACCCATATCATTCACAGCTTCTTTTGCCCAATGCCGCTCTACATCCTTAAATGCAAGTGGATGCCAGACAATGGTATATGTGCTGTTCGTTAAGCTGTTCACTACGGCATAATACTTTTCATTCTTAACGACAAGTCTAGTTGGAACATGACGAACAGATCCATCTGGTTCAACCACAATCCCTGTCGTTATTCGGTTAGGATCAACACCAGCTGGGATAGCTATCATTCTTTCTACATACGCATCGAATTTAGAAACTTCAATCGTTTTTCCATCATACGAAGCTCGCACTGTGAAATTAAGCGCTGGAACAACCATCTCAAACTGGCCTTTAACTGCTGCACTTTCCACCATTTTTATGGTATCTGCTAATGGCTTGGCAATCTCTATCTCGAGCTTGAGGTCTTGAAGATTTAATTTTTTTCCAAAAAGCTTAGTGAGTGCATCAATACTGATCTGCGAAGCAGGTATCGTATACGTAAATTGATCATGTTGAAGGACGAAGTTAGCTTGCTTTTGTCCCAAATCAGAAATGATCTGCCCATTTATTTGTGAAGCATAAACATCTGAGCTGCCTTTTAACGGAATCGTAATGACAGCATGCTGACCCTCAGACTCCAATCTGTTCTTAAGCTTATTAGGATCCACGATAATCGTTGTCACCTTTTGATTATTCACAATTGCTGTAGTCGCTTTACCTGCGTATTCAATTTTACCGTTCACCAGCACTTCAACATCGGTTTCTTCCGTTTTTGGCGGGTTGGGCTGTGAAGGTTCAATTGAATAAGTTGTTACCGTTACTACGTTCGAGTCGCCTGCATTCGCTCCGCCTGTTACAACTAAGCGGAAGTCATAACCTGTCGCTGCCGACAAGCCTGTTACCGTTGCTGTTGTTGCATTGGTCGCAATCACGCCTGTTGTCGCTGTTGTCCATGTGTTTGCACCTGTTGGTGATTGCTCAACTTTAATGTTTGTTGCGCCCGTTGCTGCGCTCCAAGTGAACGTTGCACTTGTTCCCGTTTGGCTTGCACTTGCGAAGTCTGTTAGTGCAATCGGATTTGTCGTCACCGTTACTACGTTAGAGTCGCCAGCATTTGCTCCGCCTGTAACTACTAGACGGAAGTCATAACCTGTCGCTGCTGACAAGCCTGTTACTGTTGCTGTTGTTGCATTGGTCGCAATCACGCCTGTTGTCGCTGTTGTCCATGTGTTTGCACCTGTTGGTGATTGTTCCACTTTAATGCTTATTGCATTCGTTGCTGCACTCCATGTGAAGGTTGCGCTTGTTCCTGTTTTGCTTGCACTAGCGAAGTCTGTCAGTGCAACCGGGTTTGTCGTCACCGTTACTACGTTTGAGTCGCCTGCATTTGCTCCGCCTGTAACTACTAGACGGAAGTCATATCCCGTTGCAGCGGACAAACCTGTTACCGTTGCTGTTGTTGCATTGGTCGCAATCACGCCTGTTGTCGCTGTTGTCCATGTGTTTGCACCTGTTGGTGATTGCTCAACTTTAATGTTTGTTGCGCCCGTTGCTGCGCTCCAAGTGAACGTTGCACTTGTTCCCGTTTGGCTTGCACTTGCGAAGTCTGTTAGTGCAATCGGATTTGTCGTCACCGTTACTACGTTAGAGTCGCCAGCATTTGCTCCGCCTGTAACTACTAGACGGAAGTCATAACCTGTCGCTGCTGACAAGCCTGTTACTGTTGCTGTTGTTGCATTGGTCGCAATCACGCCTGTTGTCGCTGTTGTCCATGTGTTTGCACCTGTTGGTGATTGCTCAACTTTAATGTTTGTTGCGCCCGTTGCTGCGCTCCAAGTGAACGTTGCACTTGTTCCCGTTTGGCTTGCACTTGCGAAGTCTGTTAGTGCAATCGGATTTGTCGTCACCGTTACTACGTTAGAGTCGCCAGCATTTGCTCCGCCTGTAACTACTAGACGGAAGTCATAACCTGTCGCTGCTGACAAGCCTGTTACTGTTGCTGTTGTTGCATTTGTCGCAATCACGCCTGTTGTCGCTGTTGTCCATGTGTTTGCACCTGTTGGTGTTTGTTCCACTTTAATGCTTATTGCATTCGTTGCTGCACTCCATGTGAAGGTTGCGCTTGTTCCTGTTTTGCTTGCACTAGCGAAGTCTGTCAGTGCAACCGGGTTTGTCGTCACCGTTACTACGTTTGAGTCGCCTGCATTTGCTCCGCCTGTAACTACTAGACGGAAGTCATATCCCGTTGCAGCGGACAAACCTGTTACCGTTGCTGTTGTTGCATTGGTCGCAATCACGCCTGTTGTCGCTGTTGTCCATGTGTTTGCACCTGTTGGTGATTGTTCCACTTTAATGCTTATTGCATTCGTTGCTGCACTCCATGTGAAGGTTGCGCTTGTTCCTGTTTTGCTTGCACTAGCGAAGTCTGTCAGTGCAACCGGGTTTGTCGTCACCGTTACTACGTTTGAGTCGCCTGCATTTGCTCCGCCTGTAACTACTAGACGGAAGTCATATCCCGTTGCAGCGGACAAACCTGTTACCGTTGCTGTTGTTGCATTGGTCGCAATCACGCCTGTTGTCGCTGTTGTCCATGTGTTTGCACCTGTTGGTGATTGCTCAACTTTAATGTTTGTTGCGCCCGTTGCTGCGCTCCAAGTGAACGTTGCACTTGTTCCCGTTTGGCTTGCACTTGCGAAGTCTGTTAGTGCAATCGGATTTGTCGTCACCGTTACTACGTTAGAGTCGCCTGCATTTGCTCCGCCTGTTACAACTAGACGGAAGTCATAACCTGTCGCTGCTGACAAGCCTGTTACCGTTGCTGTTGTTGCATTCGTGGAAAGAGCACCTGTTGTCGCTGTTGTCCACGTGTTAGCACCTGTTGGTGATTGCTCCACTTTAATGTTTGTTGCTCCTGTTGCTGCGCTCCATGTGAACGTTGCGCTTGTTCCCGTTTTGCTTGCACTCGCGAAGTTTGTAAGTGCGATTGGATTTGTCGTCAACGTTACTACGTTCGAGTCGCCTGCATTTGCTCCGCCAGTTACAGCAAGGCGGAAATCATATCCCGTTGCGGCGGACAACCCTGTTACCGTTGCTGTTGTTGCATTGATCGCAAGCGCGCCTGTTGACGCTGTTGTCCATGTATTTGCTCCTGCCGGGGATTGCTCAATTTTCAAGCCGGTTGCTCCCGTTGCTGCGCTCCATGTAAAGGTCGCCGATGTTCCAGTCTTGCTCGAATTAGCAAAGTCTATCAACGCAACTGAATTAGTAGTCACATTCACCACATTCGAGTTGCCAGCATTTGCTCCGCCAGTTACAACAAGGCGGAAATCATATCCCGTTGCGGCGGACAAACCTGTTACCGTTGCTGTTGTTGCATTGGTCGCAAGTGCGCCAGTTGCCGCTGTTGTCCATGTGTTTGCGCCAGTTGGCGATTGTTCAATCTTCAAGCTGGTTGCGCCCGTTGCTGCGCTCCATGCAAATGTCGCCGATGTTCCGGTCTTGGTCGTACTAGCAAAGTTTATTAAAGCAACTGAATTAGTAGTCACATTCACCACATTCGAGTTGCCAGCATTCGCTCCGCCAGTTACAGCAAGGCGGAAATCATACTCCGTCGCTGCAGACAAGCCTGTTACCGTTGCTGTTGTTGCGTTCGTGGAAAGAGCACCTGTTGTCGCTGTTGTCCATGTGTTTGCGCCAGTTGGCGATTGTTCAATCTTCAAGCTGGTTGCGCCCGTTGCTGCGCTCCATGCAAATGTCGCCGATGTTCCAGTCTTGCTCGTATTTGCAAAGTCTGCCAAAGGTACATTCATAGGAATTACTGTCAACGTTGCACTATTCGAGGTTGCCGCAGGCGAAGTACTACCCGAAGCGACTACGCGATACTGGTATCCGCTCATTGCCGCTGTTGCGCCTTTTATAACTAAAGTTGCTGTTGTTGCTCCAGCGTAATCTGTATTATCACTAATATTTGTAAATCCCGCACCAGTGTCCACCTGCCATTGATACGAGCTCGCATTAGATGCAGCAACCGTGAAGGTCGCGTTGTCACCCTCATTGATCGTCGCATTGCTTGGATTGCTTGTAATCGAAGGAGCTGGCCTTGTCACAGGATCACCAATCTGAACGTTATTAATTGAAATCCACATTTCTGAATCTTGAGGAATTATTCGAATTTCATCAATATTGTCAAATGAAAAGTTTAATCCATTTGAGTGATCGAACGTAAACATCCATGGATCAACACTAATCGTTAGATCGACCCATTCTCCAACCTGAACACCATCATTAAAAGCACCAATTTTGACATCTTTATTGCCCGAATCGATTAACGTAATCGAATCTAAAGAGAAGTTTTGAGATGAATTTCGACTTTTAATCGTCCATATACTTTGGGATTCACTATCTGCATAACCAGCGGATAGTCCACTTGCACCAATTGTATCCGGATAAGGAATTTCATAAGTTAGAACTAAATTTTCATTTGGATTTGCAGCAGCCTTAGCCGAAAAATCAAGCGAAAAGCCCGGTATATCATCTGATCCTCCCTGCCCATCTGACACAACGGTTGCGTTGCCAGCAATACCAGCATTCGATTTAAACATAATAGTCGAAGCAATCGAAGGTGCTGTTACCGTTAACGTCGCACTATTCGAGGTTGCCGCAGGCGCTGTGCTTCCCATAGCAATGACTCGATATTGGTATCCATCCATTCCCGTTGTCGCACCCGTTATAGTTAACGTTGAGGCAGTCGCTCCACTATACGTTGAACTATTAACAATATTTGAAAATCCAGCACCCGTATTTACCTGCCATTGATAAGAGTTCGTATTAGACGCAGCAACCGTGAAGGTAGCGTTCTCGCCTTCATTAATCGTTGCATTGCTAGGATTTCCAATAATCAAAGGTGGTGAAGAAACTACGGCAGCAGCCTCTATAGTCGTGAAATTATATCCAAGTGAAAGAAACCGGCTGCCGTCATAAACCACATTTGTAAGAAAAGCTGCTACATTAGTTGCTTCTGAAGTCCAGCTTGCTCCATCCGGAGAAGATACAATTTTCCCTCCAATACCTGAAACCATAAACTGTCCCGCTCCGTATGCGATCCCTGTTAAGTGACCAGTAGCTGTACTATCTTGACTAGTCCAGTTCGAGCTGGTGCCATCTGACGAGGTAAATATTTTACCACTGGCTCCCACAGCAACAAATAGATTATTTGCATAAACAACGTTTCTGAAAATGAAGGATGAACCTGTTAAAGAGGAAGCAGTCCAATTCAATCCATCTGATGAATATGCCATTCTTGATCCTTGACCTACAGCAACATATGTTCCATTCCCATAAGCAACAGAGTAAAGAACAGTCGTGATAGCCGGACCTCCAGTAATTGCAGCTGATGTCCATGCCGTTCCGTCGCTAGATGTTAAAATCGTTCCGCTGTTTCCTACAGCAATAAACCGATTATTTACAAATTGGACACCTTGTAAGTTGCTTGTCGTATTAGAAGCTGCCAAATTCCAATTGGTTGCATTACTTGATACATAGATCGTACCGCCCGAACCAACTGCTACATAAGTGCCGTTGCCGTATGCAATACTTGAAAATCCATTTGCAGTTGGCGTTATCCGGCTTGTCCAATTCACTCGATCAGTGGAAGTAAAAATGGTGCCGCCAATCGTAGCCGAATTGTTATAGCCTACAGCAACATAAAGACCATTGTTATAGACCGTATCTGTGATGTTTGGTGTTACTGTTGTCCATTCGATACCATCAAGCGAATACATGATAGAGCCGCTATTGCCTGCAGCGACAAATTTTCCATTGCCAAATGTAATAGCCTGCATCGTGTTTCCATAGTTTGTTGTCCGTTCAGTCCAGCTCACCCCATCCATAGAAGTGAATGCTGTATTAGCATTGCTATACAAAACATACACGCCATTGCCATATGCACCTGCAAAAGCCTGCCAAGCTAAAGGAGTACTTGTCCAGGTAATGGCATCTGAAGATCTGTAGCTTGCAAGTATTGGACTGGAATCAAAAGCGTAAAAATGATTATTTAAAAATCCTATAAAGTTTATTGAACTATAATATGTACTGTTAAGCTGCTGTCCTCCGCCCCATGTTGATGGATTTCCAGTGGCCGAATAATAAATTTTTCCGTTTGCATCGCCTAAGACATACTTACTGTTTCCATAGGAGATGTTGTACAAATCATTGGAAATTCCAGATGCAATGGATGTCCACGACTGTCCATCACTTGATTTCAGAATAATGCCGGATGCTCCAACTGCCCAAAATGAACCATTTAAAAATTTCACAGAAAATAACTGATTCGACGTGTTGGATGTTGCTGCATTCCATGTAACAGCATCAGTAGAATATAAAATCGTACCTCCTGCACCAGCTGCAACATAGACGTTGTTTCCATAATCCACTTCATTTAAGTTTTGAGTACTATTCGTACTTCTTGTTGTCCACTTTGCAGCATCCGAAGATGTAGCAATCAGACCGTTACTTCCTACTGCAACATAAATGCCATTGCCATAGCCCATCCCCAAAAACTGGTTGCTCGTATTATTGATAGGGTTATTTAATGTATTCCAGCTCGAGCCGGCTCCATATGTTGTTGATGAGAACCATACGATTTGAGAAAATACGACGAGAAAACTAAGAATAACGAGTAAGGGAGCGCGAAGAAAACGAATACGCTTATACATAAATTCAACTCCAAATTAGAATTTTACAAGATGTGTCTTTTGATACAGCTGCTACTCAACTAAAAAAATGTCTAGCATTCTCCTTTCTAGTAAATGAACTGAACTTCCGATTCGTTTCTATGAAATGCTATCCAGTTGAAATTTCCTCCCAACCTTCCTTTCACCAAAAAATGTCAGTGTTATAACTAATTTGATATTCGACAATATAGAATAAAATCCTCTTTTTTTCGACATGAAATGTCGTTTTATTTCATACAGAATCAATCAATAAACTGATGTTTTCTCCAAGCCGTTTTTTTAAAGAAAAAAAGCACTTAGGATCAAACTCTAACTCACCTAAGCGCTTCTCACTTCATCGATTCAATCAAACTTTACGAAGTCTTGCTCATATCTATTTGTATCTGCGGAACCTCAAAGGTCACCGTCGTTCCTTCTCCTGCTTCGCTTGAAATACCAAGGCCATTTCCGTACAAAGAGAGCAGTCTGCGGTGAATATTGGTTAAGCCAACGCCTGACAACTGCCGTTGCCCAAGCAATAGCGTACTGAGATCACTTTGCTTAATGCCAACGCCATTATCCGAAACTGAAATAATTAGCTTCTCCTCTGCCTCTTGAATACGTAATACGATCTTGCCCCCAGCAGCCTTTTGCATGACACCATGCCTAACTGCATTTTCTACAATCGGCTGAATGCTAAGCGGCGGAATAAATCCTCGCAGCTGTTTATCCACCTCATATACAACATTCAATCGTTTGCCGAACCGCGCTTGCTCTAATTTGACATAAGACTGAACAAGCTCAAGCTCCTTCTCCAAGCTGACGATCTGCTGACGATTCTGGAAATCGAAGCTGCTGCGTAAATATCGGCTTAAATTCAATAACAATTCTGTAGCCTTATCCGGATCATCAGGACATATCGAAATAATCGTATTGAGTGCGTTGTACAAAAAATGAGGTTTAATTTGTGCCTGCAGAAAAGCCAGTTCCGATCGAATAGCCGCTTGAACAGACTGTCTAAGCTCAAGCAAAGTTCGTACGCGAGCACGCAGTACAATACCGTCAACAGGTTTTGTTAAAAAATCATTGATTCCAGCACTAAAGCCCGTTTGAATATCGCCTGCCAATTTTCTTGCGGTCAGCATAAGTACAGGCAGTTCAGACAACGAGTATTGTTCCCTGATCCTACGGCAAAGCTCTAGGCCAGACATCGCTGGCATCATCCAGTCTGTTATAACGAGATCAATCCGTCGCTCGCTGGATAGTACCTCCAGCGCTTCAGCGCCGCTGTCAACCGCAATGACTGTATAATTTTCCATAGACAATACATTTATTAATACTTGCAGGTTTACGGGATCATCATCTACTACTAACACAGTGAATGGATGTGTATCTTCTATCACTTCATTCCGATTCATCGCTGCTTGAAATGTTTTATTGAGCGCTAATGCTGGTTGAATCGCTGCTCTGCCGCTTTTACCAGCAGCAACCTCAGAAATAGCAGACAGCGCAGCTGAAGGAAGTGTAAATGAAAACGTTGAACCTATACCTAGCTGTGAATTTGCTTCAATATACCCGCCATTAAGTTCCACGAGTCTCTTCGTAATGTTCAACCCGATACCGGTGCCACTATAGCCCGATTGTAGATCTACAGTGGAAACGCTATTAAACGCCTTGAAAATGTCATCTAAACGATCCGCCGCGATGCCAATTCCAGTATCCGTAATGCTAATTTTCACCCATGAATCCACGACTTCCGCATAGATCCGAATTTCACCCTGATGCGTAAATTTCACCGCATTGCCAAGCAAATTAAATAAAATTTGACGCAGACGCTCCTCATCAGTATCGAGCAGCGGCATCTGCTGCGGCCAATCCTGCGTCAGGCTTACCCCTTTTTTATCGGCTAAATGCCCAATGACCTCGACTACGGATTGCGCTGCTGCTGATAAATCAACAGCTTGCCGATTCAGTGTAAGCTGTCCGTTTCGCAAGGTGGAAAAATCTAAAATATCATGAATCAGATAATTCAATCGTCTACCCGTTGATACAATCATAGAAAGCTGTCTTGCCTGATCGGTGTTTGGCGTCCCCGCTACACCCTCAAGCAAGGATTCTGCGATATTTACAATACCATGCAGCGGCGTTCGAAGCTCATGCGACGTATTCGCCATAAATTCATCCTTTAATTCATCCAAGGTCAACAGCTTGCGAGAGAGCTCTTCCACCTCATTAAAGGTGTGAGAGAAACGTCGAGCTAGCATGATTACTTGAACAATGACCAAGATAAGCAGCTCAAACGAGATAAAAAAATGATTTTCCAATAGACCAAATACTTGCATGACACTGACGATTATAAATACCAAAATGGTTATCGCACTCAAAAGCAAAAAATAGGCATCCCTCGATCGGCGCATAACACCTTTGACAAGGGTGTAAAGCACTACTCCAAAAGTAAATACTGAAAGACCTATTCCCTTCAAAAACCACTGTGAATAAAGCATCGTCGGCAGCATGAATGCTGCAATAATGACGATAATCGTTGCAATATTGCTTGCCCGCCACACAAGCTTGTTGACAGCTCTTGGTACCGACACGTTCACATATTGCAATAAAAAATAATAACCGAATGCTGAAGAAATGTTCTGCAGCTTCATGATCCAATCGTAGCTAAGCTGAGGCAAGACCAGTGCAATCATCTTCTCGCCATGAGTACATACATAGAGCAGCAGAGCTAAGCAAAATAAAGCCAAGTAAAGCAACGAGCGCTCTTTTTTGCGCATGTAGAACAAAAGAAGGAAAAACATAGAAAACAATGCAAACCCGCTGATGTTCATAAATTCACCAAACAACGCGATGTCGCGGCTCTTGCGAATATCAGCCTCATAGCCAAACCAAATCGGATAGATGATGCCGCCCGAAGCATAGTTGAAATTGGATACTTGTACGATAATTTCAACATAGGATCTATCTACGGGTACGAATCCAACATAAGGGATATTCGATGCGATATCTTCTTTATCTGAGACTCCCGGTACTCCGCTTGCTCCCACTTCCTGTCCATTTATAAATATCCGGTTAGCCATGCGGATATTTGTCGTTCGTATTCCGTAATGCGTTTTTGCTGTGTTGTTTAACTCCACTCTCAGCCTATAAGTACCGAATCCTGCTCCCTGCGGGTTGCCGTCCTCCGCTATATAGCTGTTCCACTCCGCTGGCACAGGAAAGAGGCCTGTTAGTTCAGGCCTCTTATAAGGAGAAATAGCTGGATCTGCGAATTGCTCTGGCAGCAGCAGCTGTCCACGATAAAATTCCCATTGACCATTCAGCGCGACAAGTCCTTCTGATTCGAAATTCCATTCCCGCAAATCCAACGTGCCAGCGCTTGAATGGGGTGCACTCTTCTCAATGGATTGATTATAAAAAAACTCGTTTACCGGAAAAGCTACAACGATAAGGAAAAATACAACTATCGTCCACCATTGCTTTCTCATCCCATCGTTGCCTCCTTGCCTAAATTCACGTCTTACTGGGATAATTGATGATATAAATCCGTCGTTTGCCTCTCAGGAATGACGCCTAGCTCCTGCAATAATAATTGCGCATAGGTTTCGTAGCAGCGGTTAAGCGATTCCGTATCCCCTATCTGAGCATAACCTGCAAGAAGCAATCTGCAAATTTCATCTGAGTATGGGAAGCTGATCTGAGCAGTCGTCAGTCTCTGGATAGCCGATTGAGCACGGCCTTCCTCCAGTTCATATCTTGCCATACTGCTAACCAGCCGAAAATAACGATGCTGCAAATTTATTCTTTTGGTCTCTGCCCACGCATAATTATGATCCTCCAAATAATCGCCTTTATAAAGAGAAATCGCATGCTCATACCGACTCCAATTATCCTGAAACTGATACGGGAGCTCAGCTACTGTCTCCTCAAACTCAGCTACATCGGTACGAATGGCAGCATACGGAAGTCGGTAGCTCTCACCTTGATACTCAACTGTGAAAGAAACTCCCCACTCACGCAGTAGCCATCTAATGCGTGAAACGGAATGGTGAAGGTAGGTAACCGCCTTGTCCAGCTCATACTCTCGCCAAAGCGTTTCAATAAGCCGCTCTCTCGTAACCCAAGCACCCTCCAAATGAAGGAAATAAGCAAAGAGCTCCTGCGCCTTTTTCGTTCTCCACTTCACCTTGCCGTTTAAAGCAGCCCCGCCTACAAGCTCAAGCCGTTTAAAGCATCGCACTGAAAGCTCATTTTGTTCCACTAGAGCTTCGAAGCTTTGTGCTTGATTGTTCAAAAGCTTCGCATATTCCTCAATACGATCTATCGTTTTTCCAATTCTCGCAGAATCGACCGGCTTCAATAAATAATCCAGCGCATGCAGCTCAAATGCTTCAACAGCATACGCTGAATAGGCGGTTACATAAACGATACGTATTGCAGGGTACAACTCCTGTATACGTTCAGCTGCTTCAAGGCCGTTCATCTCGGGCATGCCGATATCAAGAAACGCGATATCGGCATAACTGCGAGCTAGGTGGTCAAGTCCCTCCATAGCAGAGGTATACTTGCCCACAACTTGAACCCGGCCATCTGCCCTCAGCAATCGTTCCAAATGTATCAATGCCGGCTCCTCATCATCCACTAATATTACCTTTAGCATTGATCCATGCCCTCCTCCTTCCATTGTTATTTTTCAGTGAGCCTTCTGCTATCGGTATGACCTAGTTTTATTTCGTTTTTACGACTCGAACTTGTCCATCTGGCAGCTTCTGCACATATCTAGAAGCAGCTTCAATATCTAACATAGCCCAGTGTTTTGGCGCGACATCCGGCCAGCTAGAGCTGACAGTTTCCTGCGGCACTGGACGGTTGAAGATTGCGTTGAGTACACGAACCGCTTCTCCGCGAAGCAGCAAACCATTCGGACGGAAGGTATGATCCGGATATCCCTTCATAAACCCTGCCTCTGCAACAGCAGCAACTTCATTTGATGCCCAGTGTCCCGTTAAGTCTGTAAAATCCGCCTTGGCAGTACCGCTTAGAGACAGCTTGTTCCAACGAGCCGCGATAACCGCTATCTCTGAACGAGAGACTCCGTCGCCCGGTCTAAACTTGCCTTGCTCGTCACCATTCATAATACCATGATTTTTCAACAGCGTAATCGCTTCTTTTGCCCAGTGATCGGAGACGACATCGCTAAACTCTGGCAGCTCTGTTTCATTAGGATTAGGCGCCGTTTCTTCCAGCAGGCTGGCGTTTTTCTTAAGCTCTTTGGCAAGTATGACTGCAAGCTCTGCACGAGTAATCGTTTTACTTGGACGGAAGGTTCCATCCGGATACCCCGTTACGTAAGGCTCATAAAGTTTGTCCTTCGTAAGCCGAACGACAGCAAAATTGCTGAATTTAGCAACATCAAATGCCATACCTTTCACGATTCCTTTTGTGTCATATTGCAGTGTTCCTGGCTGGAGCACCTTTTCTCTATCGCTATGCTCAATGTAAACAGCTAATTGAGCCTCAAGCTCCTTCGCAGCTGCACTGTCCTTTGCAATCTCAAGACCAGCTATCGGCAGTACGATGCGAGTAACACTATCCTTATAGTTCGTTTCAATTGCAGTAGGTTGGCCTAGCAGTTCAGCATCCCTGCCACCCAACTGCTTCTTAAGCTTCTCTTCGCCAAGCAGCCTGTCATAAATTTGCTTTTGCTTCGCTTGTTCGCGAATCGGTACAAAGCGGAGATAAAGGTCAATACCCGCTTCCTTGATATGACGAATCGTCTCTGGCGATAACGTCAACTCTGCTGTTGGCGTTGAGATGACAAGACTAATTCCGCTCTCGGCTAAAGCGGCAACTGCTTTTAACGGAACATTCAGCTTGATCTCATCGCTCGGATTATTAATCAAATTCGTAATAACGATGCGAGCCGCATTCTGCTTCTGCAATTTCATCTGTGCAAGAATTTCCTCCGCCTTAGCAAGCGGAATATTAACCGTATCTATTTTGCTGCCATCTCTAGCAACCGTTCTAGTAATGGTTACATTTGCTATTGCAGCATTTGAATCCCCTGATGCGACAGTCGCTAATCGATCCGGCGTTGCATACGTTGGTTTCCGAACGATTTCAATCGAATATTGCCTTGAGCTGCTGCGGTCAGCAGACTCGACTCCAATCACAATTAGATTTGTACCCACCTTTAAACTTACAGTCTGATGCACGCCTTTCTCAACTGGCCTACCATTTATGGTCAGTATAGCATCAGAATTTGAGGTGTTGGCAAGCACAGTCACATTCGCGTCTTCTATCTCTGACTTCAGCTTATAGCTGAGCTTGCTCGCAGAGAATGCCGGCAGCAATTCTAATCCAGAGATAGAAAGCTCAGTTAACGACGGCGCTGGTGCTGCAGAAGCAGACTGCTTGATAACAGCAAGCTTGTAAGTTGCAACAGTACCATCCTCTGCTGTTACATCCAGTCGAACAGGTTGAATTCCGCTGCGCAAAGAAAGCACATGCGTTCCTCCGCTGCCGAGGTCAACTTCGCCATCTGCTATACGAATGACTGCACTCGGACTAGCTGCTTCCATAGCAATGCTAAGAGCCGCAGAATCGGAAGGCGCTATGATCTGGTAATTCATCTCATTCCCTGCAAAAGCACTCGTTAGCACTCCTCCGCTTACCGTTAGCTCCTTTAATTGTGCATTGCTGTCCTTCGCACGAATAACCTTAACGTTATAGGTTTTATTCTCTTGTCCATTTGGCGCGATAACCTGTATGGCTACATGGGTCTCTCCCACCTGTACTGGCACAGAAATCCCAGCTTCGCCAATCTGCTCGCCATTTACACGAATCGTAGATCCTTGCTTATAAGCTTCAGCCGCAACGCTTACCGCATTCGTATTATTTTCGACATACACGCTATAAGTGCTATCAGCACCATTGAATGCTGGTTCTGTCAGCAGCTCCTCTGTCCCTGCCCGCATCGTGAGGCTCTTCAGAACAGCGACATCCGACGGCTTGCTTCTCACTTCAATGACGTATGTCTTTTCACTTGTATCTGCTCCTGATACCTTCACCTGCGCTGTAGTTACGCCGTTGCCAATCGGAGCCTCAAGCTCTGCGTAACCTTCCGCGTTCAACGGCACATTGTTCACTGTTACAATAGAATCTATTGCAGCAGCTACAGCGTATAATCGAACCTTGCCATCTTCTATTACCGTCTCATATTTGCCCGTCATATCCGGATGGAAAGGCTGGGATAGAACACCCTTGTTCAGCTCTAGCGCTGCCAAATCGGAAGGCTTCACCTTGGACTGCTCCTCGGTCTCTGTTCCCTGCACAACATCAAATCGATATTCGACTCGATTGCCGACTTCATCTTCCACTTCGACGATTACAGTATGAAGGCCAGCTTCATCCCACACAATCGGAGCAAAATAATTAAATTTCCCTTCTGCGTTCACTGGAACAGCTCGTCCGTCAACGGTCAGCAAAGCTCCTATTTCCGTTTGACCAACCATAGGTATACGGCTGCCATATACGACCTGCCCATTGAGAGGCTCACGAACAAGATCCTCATTCTGCTTGCCTGCTACATACAAGAATGGCTCCGTACGGTCTACGTACAATTTCCTATAATCAGAGCTGTAATCGCCGCGCTCGTTAACCGCTTCAATTTCAATCGTATAATCAAGCTGCTCTAGCGGCTCATTCGTTTCTTTGCCTAGTAGCAATTCATTCAGATTGAACGATGCGATCGTATTGGCTTCGGTATCCTTGGACTGCAACAATTCCCCGTTTACGTAAAGATTAAGCTTTGCTGCTTGATCACTAGTCAGCTCTACACTAACCTTTTCCGCAGCTGTGTTAACCATAATCTCCTCTTGCTCATCATAACTTTTGTAGGTGCTTGTTTTCTGCTTAGCACCAAAAGTATTAAAAGCAACGTTAAGCTTTGCCCGTTTCGGATTAGGCAAAAACGCCTCCACATTAGCTGACACTGGACTAACAATAACTTTGCCATTTTGCTCGCCAACCGCCATCGCATTGATGGTGTAGCTGTGCTCCGGCTTGTACCCGGATATAATGACGTCCTGCCAATCTCCGGCCATAGGATCTGCTCCGAATGTATCCGTTACAGTTTTTCCTTCATCATCCTTATAGCTGACCGTCAACTGATAATATTCTAGTCCCTCGGCCTTAATGGAAGGAAAACGCAGCGTAAGCTCACCGTTTCCAGTTGAAGTAATCGCTAGCTGCTTCGGTTGAGGCAGCAAGACCTCAGCAGTCAACTGTACTGGCTCAGACGTTACCGCAAAGAGAGGTGCAATTTCTTCACCTTCCGCCACCATAGACAACCAGTATTGACCCGGCATAAATTCATCCGGAATATCAATCGTTTGAATGCCTGATGCAGGAAGATCTTTCAAAATAACCGGCCCGATTGCCTTATTGGATTGATCGGTTACCATTAAGCTTACTTTGGTTCCCTGCTTGGCATGGTCGACGTTCCATTTTACTTTGAAGCGATTCGTGCCTTCTGTCTCCGGAACTGCACTAAATTCGCTAATTTCAGTTACAGGATCGAGCTCATACATGCTTGCTTGAATAGGCAGTGATGAGCGAATTTCCCATTTTCCTGTTTGTTCGATATCAACAGCGACATAAAGCATATCCGCATCTGCAACAAAAGGCAGATTCGATGTAAATGTCATATCGCCGTATTTATCCGCTTCCTCATCTTCCTCTGCAACTGCTGCTTGCAGCACCGCATTGTAGTTTTTGGCATTCTCGTCCTCAAAAACAACCGAAATGGCTTTGTTATCAGGTGCAATAATTTGGGTATCGCGAGAACCACCTGTTAACATAAACATATATCGGCCTGGCTTATCGATTTGTAAACTCGTCGTATACTCTGCTGTTCCATTTGAGAAAAACGGAATTAAGCTGTCGTATTGCTCATCACTGCGGAAGGCACGTATGGTCACGAATTGTTTGCCGCGAACGGTCCAAAGACCCGCTTCCTCATCCTCTGCTTGCACCAAAATCGTCCATTTTTGTTTATCAGCCTCATAATATGCATTCCAGTTTGATTCGCTGCGATCCGCTTGCAGCGGATATACCGAGCCATCTGGGCGATACAGTACCGCAGACTCATCCGCCTGATCGATTTCAAGCAAGGTCTGACCGCTTTTTAGGTTGACTTCAGTATGAAGCTCACCGCTTGTTATCCAGTCTTTCAGCTCCCCAATCGTGGTATGCTCTCCAAGAGCAAATACCTTAGCCGGCGTTTTCTGTCCTGCTTCAAGCAGCCATTCGCCCGGCTGAGCTACATCGATCAACAGATAAAGCTTACCGCTTACTGGATCGACAAAATGATTCCAGCCTGATTTAAGTGAATCCGACTCCAGACCATATTCACGGCCATCTGGCTTGTACAATTTCACAGCGCCTTTAGGCTGGTCAAGCTCTACCAGCTTCAAGCCGCGCTCCATCATATCTATTGCTGTTAGCTTCAATTCAGGTGCAGCAGCCCAACGTCCTGCTAGCTCAGTAAGACTGAGCGATTCATTTAGGAATGTAAGCTCGTACAATTCCACTTGCAAAGAGTGCGATGCAGCCAGCTTCCAATCTTCATTCGCTGTTAGTTGTAAACGGATATACGTTTTATCCTCATCTTCACGATATACGGCAGAAATAGCACCATTACCAGCCTTCTCCGTGTCAGGGAACTTGAGTGATGCCACACTTTCATCCGGACGAATGATCGAAAGATCTTCCTGCTTGCCATCCAGCACAAGCAGCGCTTTGAAACTATGGTCTGCCTGCAATGTGTATTGAATCTGATCCTGCTTCGTAAAGCTGGCTTGCGGTGAATTCTCACGCAATGCAGCCGTAAACTGACCCAATAAAATACGACCGCTTGCAGCCGTATCTACACCTATCTCACCCTGCTGCAGCACATCCTTCTGAAGCTTCAGCATGTAACCTTTATCCTCTGTGAGCAAAGGATTCGTAAGAGGTGTAAAAGAAGTATCCGCGAATGCGCTTGTGAACAGCAAAGCACTGCTGCTTAGCAATGGCATCGAGCGAGCGCTCGGCGGCTTAACCATATTTTTTTTCATTCTCTCAATTTCTCGCTTCATATCCTTGCTCGCGCCAAGGCTGAAGTCGAAGCTGTTCGGAGCAAACATATACTTGGCAGAACCACCGAACCAGCCTGAACCAACCGATCCAAAAATCTCACGATTGTTTACGCCGACATCAATGCCGCCAAAGCTTTTGCCGCCGATAACCGACACCCAGTTCGGTATTTTTATGCGTGCACTAACAAAACCTGCGTAGCCGCTTTTTGCAAAATATTGCGCGAACAGCTGACCGACCACAACGTCTACCAGATTCAAGTTCGCATCCAATCGGAAGCCTGCACTGCTGTACTCTTTAAAGCCCGCTGCGTTCCAAATGGTCAGAAAATCCAAATTCGCAACCGGAACCCAGTAAACAGCCAGCTCTCCGGACGCTTCAAAATGATAACGCGATAATCCTACGCTCAAATTGTTGCCGTTCACCATATTGTAGCCTTTGATCTCAGGCGCAATGACATCTGATGCACCGCCAAACGCTTTCAACGTAAACGGTACTTCGCTCTGGCTCGCTAGATTTGAAAACCCGCCGCCAAGACGAGTGAGCTGTGCCCCCGTCGAGCCAAGCTTGATTTTGCGGCGAACGCCAAAGCTAAGCGCATCAAGCTTCCCGCGTTTGAACTGAATATCTGCTTCAAATCCAACCTTCTGCTTGCGCAAATCGAAGGAGCCTCCCGCACCATAGAGCGGAATGCGTGTATCAAGCCGGAAGCTCAGCTCAGCACCCTCGAGCGGACCTGCCTCAAACTCGCCTGCAATACTGAATTTACCAGCAAAATCGAACCGTTCGCGCTTGTACTCTAACGCTTCAATCTCCGATTCGCCTTTAATTTTGGTCGTTCCTGCACTGAAATCTACTTTAACATCCCCGCCGAGCCTTACCCCGCCTGCTATAAAAGTAATTTTCTTCAATGTAATCGGCAAATTCAAGCTCAAATAATCAGATTGCATATCACCAGCAAGCTCGATAACGAACTCGGCTGAATTAAACTCAAAGGAGCCAAGGAACAACGTATACATAATGCCAGCTTTTTCAACATAAAGCCGTCCGACACCCGTTACATACGTATCTACACCCGTCTTATCAATCGTCAGGCTCGTTCCTTTAAATTTAATATATTCATTCAGCATGACCACTTGATTTATGTTGTTTAGCTTAAATATACCAAGCTCCGAGGGATTTTCCGTGAACGGCCCTCTAATAGCCATTTGACTAATATCTTCATTGTCCGAGTCTGTACTAGGAATGATAATTTCATTATAATCGCGCGGCTCATATACGCCGGTTGAAGTAATAAGCAAAGCGCCTGAGAGAACAAAATCATCGTAAAAATCGTGATTAAGCTCCAAATCATATTTGCCATCCGGCAATTCATCCGTCCAAGTCAGCTCTAGCTCCTGATTATTGCGAACGTTTGGCGTCAACGGATACAACTGCCCGCCTTGGCTTTTGAGTGAATAATGAATATTAGAAGCTGGCTTTCTCCACAAATTGGTGATGCCCTCTCCGACGACGACCAGCCTCTTCTTATCTTTCGTATGCAGCACCGATGGCGAAGCACGGTCATAACGCAGGTCTGGAACCACCATAGCCGGGTCCTCAAAAAACTTGAACGTAGAAACTGCGCTGTATGCCGTCCCCACAACATTTGTCGCATACACGCGTGCTTCGTAGTCGACCTGCCACTTCAAGCCGTTAAGATCAATGGTGACTGCACCAGCCTCAGCCGACAAATGAGCCTTCTTCTGCCATGTGGTTTGACCCGCTTCACGGTATTCTATCCCAATTTCGCTGAGCGCTTTGCCTTTCACATTAGCAGAGAACCTTGCTAGATCATTCGCTTTGTTGTTCTTGTCCATCAATATCGTTGGTGAACCCGTTATGCTCACGAGCGGCAAGGTAGGCAAAGGATTGCCGAATGTAAACGTCTCATTCGTTAGTCCTCCCCATTCATGGTTTCCGCCGAATACGACAAAGTTATAACCATCATACGCCATGCTCATATAGCTTCCTGAGCCTGGACCGCCTTCTATGCCGCCGCCCGGCCCTTTGCTCTTGCCAGACCATACCGACCAAGCGCTCCCGTCCCAGCCGAAAGCAGCTTTCTTCCCTTGATCATCCTGCGAATTTGCGATAGGCCGTTTTTTGTTTGGCGTAACCGCACTATTGCTCGGGTTGATCCAATCGAACTCTCCACCATAGAAGACGACTCTCCGTCCATCGTAGGCCATCGCTTGCCCCCAGCGGCCCCAGTCCTGCGCTTCAACCTTTGGAGCGCTGTCATTCCAAGTCGTTCCGTCCCATGCCCATAACGTATTCGAACTGATTTGATAGGCTGTTCCGCGAATTTCATCACCAATATTACCGCCATAAAGCACGGCATGCTGCCCGTCATAAACCATCGAGCCCGAATAAGTGGCCGGAGGGCTTTGGGCAGGTGTCCGCTGTTCCCAGCTCGTTCCGTTAAAAATCCAAGTATCCGCTAATCTATTCTTAGTAGAACCAGACAGCGTATAACCGCCGAACAGCACCAAGTTTTGTCCATCATAGGCAAACTGAGCGCCAGCACGTGCCGATGGAGCTGGGATTAGCAATGGTTTCCACTGCAATACCTCACCATGCCACACCCAAATATCGTTCAAGACGCCTGAAGCACCCTCGCCTCCGAACATCACGACGCGCTCTAGGTTAGGATCATAGGTTATCGCCGCTCCTTTGCGGGCAACAAGGCCACTTGGCACACTCGAGTCAGCGAGCTTTTGCCATTGCTTGGTTTCGCCGTCCCACAGGAAGTTATCCTTCACCAGCCCCGAAGTGCCTTCTCCCCCGAACATAATGACCTTTCCGTTCTTTTCATCAAATGCCATAGCAGCCCCCATACGCGGGCTAGGCTTAATGTTCGATTCTATTTTCTCCCATCCATAATCGGAGAACTTATCAGCACCTCCGGCAACAGCCAAAGACTCCATATCGTAGGAGGAGCTTGTTACTGTAGGCTCTTCCACCTCTGTCTCAGCTGATTCCTGAGCGAAAATTTGCTGCCCCGACCTGCTTGGATATACAGGATAAATCGTTGTAAGCAGCACCACTGCGAGCAGCATGCTGACTACTCTGACAAATGGTTTATGTATCATAAAAAAATCCCTCCTGAGTCTTCTATCATCGTTGATATAGCAATAAATACCATTATAGTAGTTGGCTCTGGACATGTTCTAAACATATTTCGACATGATTCTCGCTCTGGATAACAAGATAAATAGGAAAGCTTCCTTGAGGATCAAAAGGCAGCCTACATCTTATAAACACAAAAAAGGCAGCCCCGCACATGAAGCCATGTGTTGGACTGCCATTCTTTATCAATCATCTGCAAGCTATGCTTCTTCTTTTTTAAGCTCCTCCAAAAAGGGCTGGAGCTCAGGCCTTGCTGCCGGATCTTTCAAATCAAGGCTCCGCAGCGCATCCACCGCGATTCGAAGCACCGCATAATTGCGATACCAGCGATTATCAGAGGGGACGACATACCATGGCGCCGCTTTGCTGCATTTTTCAAACAGCTCCTCGTAAAGCTCGCTGTACTGCTTCCAAGACTTGCGCTCCTTTAAGTCGGACGGGTCGAACTTCCAATTTTTTTTCGGATCTTCAATACGGCTTATTAGCTTCTCCAGTTGGAACTGCTTCGATATGTGCAAAAAGATTTTGACCACTTTCACCCTGCTGCCCGCTAAAAGAGCTTCAAAATGATTGATATGCTTAAACCGCTCGTTCGCTTCCTCGCTCTTTACCGTACCATGGATTCGAGTGATCAAAACTTCCTCATAGTATGAACGGTTAAATACAGCTATCTGGCCAAGGGCAGGCACGGCAACATGTGCTCTCCATAAAAAATCATGCCGCGCTTCCTCCTCTGTTGGCGTCTTAAAGCTGTGGGCAGAAATGCCCTGCGGATGAAGTCCGGCAAATACTTTTTTGATTACACCATCCTTGCCGCTGCAATCCATGCCTTGAAACACAAACAGCACGGCATGCTCTTTGCTCGCGGCAAGTTTTTCTTGCAGCTGCTGCAGCTCAAGCTCAAGCTCCTTCACTGCCTGAACGACCTCTTCTTTATTCGAAAAGCGCCCCGTATCCTTCGGATCGATGTCCTTCAGATCCACCTTTTTCTTCTCTGGCAGTTTGTAGCTTTTGGACATTTGCTCACAGCCTCTCCAGTGTTTATTTACTTATTAGTATCCCACCAGCGCCTCTCCTAAACAAGCAGCTAGTCGCTATTTTGGCACACCAGAGCGAGAAGAAGCAGAACAAAGCGGACCACACAAAGGCAGGTACACCGGTTACGTCGCTTAAACCAGCCGCATCCCCAGCTGATGCGGGCTCCGTAATCGCAAGATAGAGCAACACAAATGGACTAATAATGGATTCCACTAAACAAATAAAAGCGATCAGCAAATAATAAAAGTCTCTGAGCCAGCGAGGAGCAGCAAAATAAATAAGAACCGTCAATGCTAGGAAACCCGCGCTCCAAGCCATGCCGTAATCATTTCGAACAAAAAGCGCGAGCGCCACTCCAGCTGCTATCGCAACGATCGCGAGTCCAAAACGAGCTTTTCCTTTTGCATATAGAAAGAAAAGCAGCAGCGAGAACAAAGCTGAGCCCGTATAGCCGGCAAGCGCAATCGGGATTAGCATCCAGCTGTCCGTGTACGAGGTATAAGTCACTCCGCTTTGGTCAGCGTACAAATAAATATGCAAGACGCTTCCCTTAAGCAGCAAAGCTGCAAGCGCATGGGCAAGCTCGTGGACTAATGTATTCACATTTTGAAAAAAAGCCGAGAACGGAATGAACCTAGTTAAAAAAGCAGTAACGATAATAATAGCCGTCATTCGCAACCAAGAAAACATGCTTTAGCCTCCAAGTCATATACCGCTATTCTAACTCTTCTTACGTATGAAAAAGAATTATTTTTCAAAAGATGCTAATACGGGTAAGTAAAAGTATAGACGCGAGAGGAGAGATATTATGGGACATTATATTGAGGTTGAGAAAAAAGTTAAACTTTATGTTGAGGATATAGGCTCCGGCAGCCCCGTTATCTTCTTGCATGGCTGGCCGCTGAACCACAAAATGTTTGAAGCTCAGTTCACCCTGCTATCTGAGCAAGGTTATCGCTGTATTGGGATCGATCAACGCGGCTTTGGCAAATCCAGTGCTCCCGCAGCTGGCTATAGCTACGATCGGCTAGCAGATGACGTAAAGGCTGTTATTGATTATTTGAAACTGGATCAAGCCTATCTCGTTGGTTTCTCGGTAGGAGGAGCAATTGCCGTCCGCTATATGGCGCGCCATGGCGGTTACGGCATTCGCAAGCTCGCGCTTCTAGGCGCAGCAGCTCCCTCATTCACGCAGCGTGAAAATTACCCGCATGGCATGACACAAGAGGAAGCGAATGATCAAATCGCTGCAATCAAAAAAGACCGTCCGCAGCTGCTCCGAGATTTCGGCGAGAAATTTCTAGCCGATCAAGACCCAAACGCCATCAGCCAGCCATTCAAAGATTGGCTGCAGCTGCTCGGCTTAGAGGCATCCGCGTGGGGGTCAATCCATACGTTCGAGTCGCTGCGCGATGAGGACTTGCGGAAGGATGTGCTGCAAATCAAAGCTGCGACGACGATTTTCCAAGGCAATCTGGATCAAATATGTCCACCAGAATTCGCCAAGCAGCTGCTTAGCGGCATTGACGGCTCTACGCTCGTTACGTTCGAGCAAAGCGGCCATGGCATGCTCTTCGACGAACCAACTAGATTCAATGAGGAGCTGCTCGAATTTTTGAAATAAAAAGCTGAAAAGGAGCCGTATTAATCGGCTCCTTTTTCTACATGTTATGGAGCTCAGCTAGCTCTATCTTGTACTTATTCAATAAATGGTGAAAGCGCTGGAAATCGCTTGAAAGAACTTTTATTTTCCGTTTGATCCTCAGCTTCCGCTTATGATCCTTGTCTTCCAGCATAAACTGATCAATATTTTTATCCAGCTTCTCCCGAAGCGTAAGGATAATGCCGATCGCAATATGCGAGCGTTCCATCTCCTGTAAATCTGCAGCAAGCGCTTCGCCAAGATGCTCCATTGTTTGCTGTTGAATCGTTAATGATTTATCAATTATGACCTGCTCAGGTGTAGAGTCCTCACGAAATGCCTGACCGGGAACATCATCCCAAAACAGGTTCCACTCTTCCAACTGTTCAACCTCAAACAATAAATATTTATGAAAACCGCATAACCATGCTGTACAGCTTGTATTTCGCAATTGGCAGCCTACCCCATCGAGCAAATGGCGGCAATCGCGGCAGCATGATCCGCTGTTTGCTATACAAACTTTGCAAATATGATCTGCTCCCCATTGCTGCAAAACGGTCATGCCGTTATCAATAAGGCTTGTCCTGCTCACTGTAGAAGGCCGTTGAATAAGGGGGCGGTTTGCTTGATCTGTATGTTCACCCTGCTTCATGTGTGGCATTCAAGCATGCTCTCCTTCCTTACTAAACGTATATATACTAAAAAGTATACCCTACTTGCATTGCGATGACCAAGTTCGCTCCAGCAAAATATGCAATGTGATACAAAAAAGGACTGTCCCAGATCCGCTTGGATCTAGTGAGACAGTCCTGCCTGCTTGCGCTTTCGCTATAAAAGCGAAAGCAATTTCAAACTACCAAGCGTTTACGCCAAGCTTTACAAGTGTCTCCCGAATGAAAGCAGGCTCGTCCTCTGGCGTTCGTGACGTAACAAAGTTGCGATCAACGACAACTTCTTTATCGACAAAAGTCCCGCCGGCTGCTTCAATTTCTGCGGATAAAGCAGGATAGGCCGTTAACGTGCGTCCCTTCAGCAGGCCAGCTGCCTCCAAAATTTGCGGACCGTGGCATATTGCCGCAATAGTTGTGCCAGCTTTATCTGCCTTTTGAACGAACGCCTGCACATCCGCATTGTCCATAAGATGAGACGGTGATTTTCCGCCCGGAATAATGATTGCAGCGTAGTCATCTGCATCAGCTTCTTCAATGGACAAATGCGAGGTATACGCAATGGTCCCCTGTTTTCCTTTTAATTCGTCGTTGCTCTTCAAGCTAATAATAACGGCGTCGTGACCGTTCTTTGCCATTTCATCATAGGGATTTTTCATTTCGGAATCTTCGAAGTCATCAGCTAGCAGAAATGCTACCTTTTTTAGTGGTGTCATATGTTGCACACTCCTCTCATGATTCAAGCCATGATTTACTTTACCCTATTTCGATGAATTTGAAGCAAGCTGCTGCGTATAACCTGACGGAATACGTTCTAGCAGACGATCACCGTAAACCTCGCCAAGCTTCAGTTCGGGCATATGAATATAGCCAATGTAGCACCCGCATTTCTTCATCGTGCAAGGACGCTCAGATGTTAGACCCTCAAGTCCGTCACGATAGAGATGGCCGATAACCTTGCGATCGCTATAGCAGCGTTTGACAATGCCAGCCCCCTGCACATAAAACACATGTGAGCCCGCGCCGCATGGTTTGCCTAAACTATCGTAATCGGGAACGTTCAGCTGGAAATGCGGATCAATTTCGGTTAAATAAACGATATCATTCTCTGAATAATAATTTTTCTGATCCTTGAAGGCGTTGACCCACAGGTATACGTCCTCTGGCAGCAGCTGCCGCAGCTGCTTAATCGCGCCGAAAGCCGAGCGTATCCCAACAGACCCGACACTAAAAGGAATTCCCTGCTCATACAGCTTCATGCACTGGCTTAGGAAAGCAGCATGGCTCGTTTGTCCAGGATGATAGGTAACCCAAAAGGCTGCCTTGCTCCGGTCGATGTCGTTCGTCCATTCAAGCTTGACGGATAAGTTGGTCTGGACAGCTACCTTCTCGATATGCGGCATATGGGACAGCTCGATCATCGCCTCACGATACCACCGATGTACGAGCGCTTCGCCATAAGGATTAAAAAAAATCGAAAGCTGATGTCCGGAGCCGCTTTGCTCCCGAACCCAGTCCATAAAGGCATGAAGCTGCTCCTTGTCCTTCGCAAGCGTCGCTTTGCTGTCCTTTATTTTGCTGAATGGGCAATAAGGACAGTCATAATTGCATGATGACAACGCGCCGCGGTAATAGAGCACCGCCTTCATCGGATGACGTACCCGTTCATAAGCTCCCTTACATCGCCCGAAATAAACTCGTCGCCAATCGCATCCGAATAAGCCATGCCTTGTGTCGTCAGGCGGAGAGTACCCTCCTGAAGCTCCGCCAGCTCCAAACCGATCAGTGTCTGCAAATCAGGATGATCGGCTAGCGCATTACTCTTGAATCGCTCCTCGTACGTGTGTAAGATTAGCCCCTCGCGGTGCAGCAAAGCTTTCAATATAAACCTGCGCTTCTGCTCTGCTTCATTCAGAATAAAACCGTAATCAGCTGTATCATAACGCTCTGCAGCAACATATTGTTCAATAATGCTGCGCGTTGCCGCTGCGCTCACACCATAACGCGATGCATAATGTACATCGCGGGTGTAAGAGCGTGCTCCGCAGCCAAGCCCTGCCATGCCTTCCTCCTGACAGCTGAAGGGCAGCACGGTTTTATGATCAAACGATGTATCTCTAGCGAAACGCCTCATCGAAAACTGCTTATAGCCTGCCGCTTCCAGACGCTGCCGCGCAATATGGTACAGCTCCAGTCGAATATCCTCTCCCTCGCTGCGCATCTGTTCTGGCTTAATAATGGTGTTCTCACGTGTATATAGCGGATATATAAATATTTCGCCAGGCGCATAGCTGAGCGCCTTCTCCAGTGAATAAATCCATGTTTCCGCGGTTTGCTTAGGCAAACCGTAAATAAGATCGACATTCACGAGTGGAAACGAATAGGACATCAACGTCTCCAGCGCCTCTTCCGCAAGCCGCGGCTTCTGCGGACGATAGATAGCTGCTGCTTCCTCTTCAACGAAGCTTTGAACACCCATGCTGATCCGATCAACATGCCGATCCTTAAGAACGCGCATGCGGTCAGCCGTTACCGTTTCCGGCGACGTCTCGACCGATATCGATGCTTTCATCGGATCAAGGCCCATTGTATTCTCTGCTATATCGAATAGACGGTTCAACTGGGGAGCCGCAAGCAAGGTTGGCGTCCCTCCGCCAATCGCAAATCGCGAAAATGTTTTGCCTTTAAACCAAGGCGCCCACTGCTCCGCCTGCCGCTGCATAGCATCAATATACTGCTCATGTACGTCTAAACGACGATCCGGCAGCGTGAACAAATTGCAGAAGCCGCAGCGAGCACCGCAAAAGGGAATATGCATATACAAAAAATAATAATCGGTTTGATCCCGCTCCCACATCTCCTTCAGCGACTGCGCGGGATACAAATCTCGGTAAGCTGTCTTATGGGGATAGGAATACAAATAGGAACGGTAAGGAGCCCCCATCCAGCGCTGCTCCTGCTCCTTAAGCTCCGAAAAAGATGGTAGCGAAGATGATTTTTGCAAGCTGCTTCTCCTCCTTATTCCAAAATAAATTCGCGATACGGCACGTTCCAGACAACCTCATGGGCAAGCCGATGCCCTTCATAGCCATCCTCGCCGTAAGCTGTCCCATGATCGGAAAACGCGAGACATAATGTTTTTCCCCTGCGCCGCATGGCTTCAAACAATGGGGCAAGCTGACTATCAACATAACGAAGCGCGGCACGCTGTGTTTCCACGGAATCCCGTTTGGCGCCATCTACAAAATAATGATTTGGTCCATGCATGGCAGATATATTCATGAACAGAAACAGCTTCTCGGCGGGATCCGATTTCTCCAGCAGCTTAAGCGCGTGATTCACTTGATGCTCCGTCGAACGCGGATTCGTTACCCCGAATGTCATCCGCCAATAGCTTTCTTGAAAATAACTAGGCAGAACCTTGGCTAGCTTATTCTTTTTCGTAAAAAAAATGACGCCTCCGATGCAGATTGTTCGGTAGCCCGCCTCCTGCAAGCCGGATACAAGATCCGGAGCGTCAAATAACCATGTATGAGGGTGCGTCTTAAGCCCCGTATTTTTTGTATGAAACAATCTAATATGAGAAGCTTTGTCCGTATTTGCAGGAGTAGGCAAAAAACCGCCAAAAAAAGCATGATGGGCAGCATAAGTAAAGCTGCCCGGCGAATGCCTCTTCTCCCAGCCTCCACTTCCGCAAAGGTTCGGGCAATTCTTTTCCTCAAGCTTCGCAGCGTCATAACGCAGCGTATCAAGCGTAATCATGAGTATATCGTGAGAACCTACAATTTGGTTCATATCTAGCATTCGTATCTATTCCCCTCTAAGCAGCTGCTGCATTTGCCATTCATAGGTGTTCATTCCCTCATACTCGGCGCCGTACAGCAAATCACCAAAAGGATTGATGTCTATCGGATAGGTCATGCCGCTTCCTCTTTGAACGAGCACATCAACCCCTGCCGCAGAGCAGCCGGGAAATGCTCGGAGCGCGGATTCAGCTGTCCGCTGCACCGCTGCCATTATTTCTGCAGATAGCAGCTGATCGACATCCATCCTCCGTTCGTTGCGCAGATGAAGATTCGTAATTGGAGTGCTGCTTAAACGGAGTACCGTATGACAAGCCTTACCATCCACGACAAGCTGCCGTACATCAAACGACTTGCTCTCGAAGCTTTCCTTCTCAATCCATCGTTCAATATGTGCACCTTCCCGGCATACCCAATCGACCATTCGCCGAATGTCGGAGTGTTCCCGGTAACGCCGCAGCTTGCCTTCGTTGAAAAAGCAAATGCCGCGGGCCCGTTCTTCTATGCCGATGGTCGTGATAGCAAGTTCATCGCCTGTACGAGGATTGATTTGATAGGCAATAACACCAGAAGCGCCCGATCCGCAAGCAAGCTTAATAAACAGACGCCTCATGCCGCTTGCAGCAATCGCCGCTTGCAGCTCATCGTAATTTTTTATGCTTCCTGTAGGAGCAGGAAGAGCCGGCATGATGAGTCCATGGCGTGTGAGCAGCTGCCAGCAGCTTCTTTTGTCGAACATATTAGCTACGCTTCCCGGCGAGTTTACCCAGCTTGCGGAAACGCCTGAAGCTTTAACCTCTGTATGCATAGCAGCAAGAAATCGGCAGTACCCGCGGTACCACTGTGCTGGATAATAGATTCGTCCATGCTCCAGCGGCAACTGCTGCGCTTCCTCCGCGGATATCGAAATATTGTGCGGCAGAGAGCCCGCTGACCAGAATAAGTCATCGCCGCTTCGGTCAGCCGCACCCCATGCGATCAACTGTCGTTCAACGGCTTGATCCTCACCTGGCGCATCAAGCCGAATAATGACCTTATCAGCTTCTGTATATTCTCGCAAAATATCTTGAATAAACACTGTTCGCTTGAGCAGCTGCTCATAGGAGAGCACAACAGCAGGAGCGAGCCCCTGCTTCCTTCTTGCAGCCTGCAAGCCGAATGTTCGTTTGTTTGACGGATTTCCGATGAGCAAATAAGGAGCTTCGGCAACGCCGTCGTTTTTAAAATGATCCATTATTCGGTAAGGAACGGATAACGCCAATCATCTTCATCCGTTTCCTGCTGGTCCGTCACATCTACTGACAGGCCTGTTTGCTTCCAGCGAAGCAGCAGCTCATCCGACATATAGTGGTAGCTCAGGTTAAGGTGCTTCAGCTTCTTCACACGCTCGCTTGCAAGCAGTGCCTTTCCGCCTTCATCGGATAATGTGCCGTAAGAGAGATCAAGTATTTCCAACTGGTCCAAAATCGGCGCATCCGCGATCGCAATTGCGATTTCGTCCTGAATTTCACTATCCTTCAAGCCTAAGTATGTAAGCTTTGGAAACAGATCACCTTGCAGCAGCGGCATGACATCCTCTATTCCGCCGTCAAAACCGTAATCATCTACGCCCAGATAAAGCTCAAGCTTCTTCAGCTCAGGCAGCTTTGCACTCGTTATTTCCTCTAGTACAGACTTCGGAAGCCCTCCGCAAATAATAACGAGCTCTTGCAGCTTCTCGTGTACAAGAGGCTGCAAGCTTAACTCTTGGCTGCCCTTGATCGACAATGACTGCAAATTCGGGAATGCCGCAAGCAGCGGTGAAAGGTTCGTCTGATTAATCCAGGAAACCTCGCATTCCTCAAAACCCATATCTCCAATAAATAATTTCGTTAAATTAGGAAAAGAATCTTTATGGCTGATCAATGATTCCAAGAAGCTGTCCGGAGAATTCTCATACGCCTGACCCCAATCGCCAATCGTTAGTATAGACAGCTTCTCGCCATCTGCGCTAGATGCCAATTTCTCAATCAGTTCAGACATCCTTACGCCTTCTTCATACTCGTCATAACCTACCGATAAGCGAATTTCAATCAAGATGATCCCTCCAATAGTTTCCATGTGAAGTTAGAGTAACATGGACTTTTTCGATGCGTCAATGGTCTCAGGGTCTTATCTGTCTTGGCTTCATAAAAATAAAGCCGAGCAGCGCAGAAAACAGCGCTCTCAGCTATTTGAATTTAGTGCAGTGCTTTGCGAAGTAGAAATTCGATGAGTCGCCAAGGGAACAGCTTTTTCATAACAAAAATCATCTTCGCATCATTTCCGCACACATAACGAAGCTTCGGACGGCGGGATTGGCAAATTTTCACGATCGTGTTCGCAACCTGAATCGGATTAGGCGCATTTTTCTCCGACTTTTTATTGAATTGATTAAAGCGCTCAATCATTTTGCTGTAAGGGGAGTTTTGTTCCGCACGAAACACATGCTTTGCTGCAATGCCAGTATCGTAAGTACCGGGTTCTACGAGTACGACCGGGATAGAAAAAGGCAGCAGCTCTAGACGTAGCGCTTCACTAAAGCCCTCTAATGCAAATTTCGAGGCCGAATACGCACCCGTGTTGGAAAAACCAATAATGCCTGCTCCGCTGCTGACATTAATAATTTTGCCTTGGCTGCGGACTCGCATATGTGGCAGAACCGCTTTCGTAACAGCAATGGTACCAAAGAAATTCGTATCAAATTGAGCACGCCAATCCACCATCGGTATTTCCTCAACGACGCCCATTACGGCATAACCCGCATTATTGACAAGCACATCGATTCTGCCCCAGCGCTCCATTACCTGCTCGATGACTTCCACTATGTTGTCAGAATCGGTAATATCAAGCCTCATTAATGCAATATGATCTAGTACGCCGTTCTCTTTTGCTTTTGCAAGCACATCTTCCTTCTTCCCGATGTCCCTCATTGTTGCGATTACAAAGTAGCCCTCTTGCGCTAAGCGAATCGAAGTCAAAAGCCCAAACCCACTGGATGCTCCCGTAATCAATGCAAGGGGTCGATTGGATACTTCTGCTACATTAGCCATCCTTAAGCCACCTCAATTCCTAGGAATGGTATACAATAACATGTTGTATTGAGTATAGCTTATTTGGACAAAAACGGCTTGGATACCCCTTTGGAATCGCATTAACGCTAAAGCATGTTTTAGTGTCGCGACTAACCTAACTACTCAATACTAAACTGCTGCTGTACGAGCTTAGCATATAATTCATGGGTCTCCAGCAGCTCCGCATGGGTGCCCTGACCCGAAATTTCACCTTTCTCAAGTACAATGATTTGGTCGGCTCCTCGAATAGTTGAAAGTCGATGGGCAATGACTAATGTCGTTCTTGCCGTCATCAGGCCCTGAAGAGCTTCTTGTACTTGCATTTCCGAATCGCTGTCGAGGTGAGCCGTCGCTTCATCCAGCAGCAGAATATCAGGATTTCGCAAAATAGCCCGGGCAATTGCCAGCCGTTGACGCTGGCCTCCCGAAAGCTTAACGCCTCTTTCTCCAACCTCCGTGTCATAACCTTCAGGAAGCGAATCGATAAAAGTTGTCAAATTCGCTTGATCGACAGCTTCCCTGATTTTCGCCTCGCTCACATCCTCCAGCCCATAAGTAAGATTGTGACGAATCGAGCCTTGCATCATCGGGCTATCTTGTGAAACATAAGCAATCCGCTTGCGCCAATCTTCCAGCGCCATGGACGCGATCGGTTCCCCGCCATACGTTATGACGCCCTCGGTTGGATTATAGAACCGTTCCAGCAGCGAGAACAGCGTTGTCTTGCCTGTGCCGCTTGGGCCTACAAACGCCGTTACTTGTCCCTGCTTCACTTGAAACGAGAGCGAATGAAGCAGCGGCCGATCCTCCGAATATCCGAAGCTTAACTGTTCAAATTTAATAAAGGAATGATGGTCTTTCTCGTGAAGGACTGCTGCCTCAATCTCATGGCTGGACTGCTCCTCCTTCTCATTTAGCAGCTCCAAAATACGTTCTGAAGCACCCATCGCCTTCTGGAATTGCGTGAAGAACGAAGCCATCTGCGTAAACGGCATAACAATTTGGAACATATACAAAATAACAGCAACCAGCTCTCCGCCCGTTAAAGTGCCCTGTGCGACCCTTACACCGCCATAACCGATTAATATAACAAGAATGAGCAGCATCACCGTCATCATTAAAGGGGTTACGATTGACATGATTCGTGCTTCCTGCAAACCAAATGTAAACAAATGCGAGATTCGCTTGTCGCCTTGACGATTTTCTACCGGCTCAGCAAGCGACGCCTTCACAAGCCGAATATCGGAGAGCACACGGCCAAGATCGCCTTGAAATAATGCAGTTTCATCCTGCATGGATTTGGATACTGTGAACATTTTGGTGCCTAGCGGCCATAGAACAAGAAGTGCTACCGGAACGGCAATCAGCATAAGCAGCGTGAGCTTCCAATCAATCAGCAGCAGGAGAATGACGCCGCCTATAATAGATACAATTCCTCCAAAAAACGATATTACATGCCCGATGATAAAATCTTTGATCACATTTGTATCATTCGTAACACGGCTCATCGTCTCGCCGGAATTGTTGCGATCAAAAAACGGTACTGGCAGCTTTATCACTCGGTTCCATACTTCACGTCGCAAGCCTGCAATAACAAACTGACCTACATAGGACATCGTATAGACCGAGAAACCAGACATAATGGTCTGAACTAGAAATACTGCTCCCAGCACAACAAACGTCATCGTTTGGATGGTCGATTGCGATAACTCCTCGACTAAATTTTTCGTCAATAATGGAATGAGCAGCGAGAGCAGCGTCTCTCCGAGTCCTAGTACAACGGCAACGATAATTAAAAACTTAGCGGGTCTATGCTTCGCGATCAGCTTGAAAAATTGTGAAACGCCAATGGTTGCCTTCGGCCTATCTGCTTCAACACTATTTTTCATCGGTTATCCCTGCTTTCAACATTTTCAATGCCTCAAGATGATCGAAAGTAACGGCTAAGAAGGCTTCTTCATCCTTCGTAAACAAATTTGGGAATAAAACAGGATCAAAGGAATGAGCTGGATCGTTCAGCACCTCTAATTGCGCAAGCTCCTCTTCACTAAATCTCTCTAAGACAGGTGACAGCAGCTCCTCTAAGAGCGCAACAAGACTCAGTCCGCAAGCAAGCACCTCTTCGTCCAGAGGCTGTTTTCCTTGCTTATAAAGTTCCTTTAGCTCCATGGCGAACACCGTTATTTTACTTTCAAATGCCGATCTGATTTCCGAGTCTATCCCCTCCATAAATATCGCATCTACTAAAGAAGGCGGCATTTGCGTTGACAGCCATTCCTTCTGCTGCTGCTCATGCTGAATATGTTGAATAAACACTAGCAATGAATGGCTGTCGACCTTTCCCGCTCCCTCCAAAATTTTCTGCATCCGTCCAATGGTGTCTATTACACGCTCCAAATGCGCCTGCTTTTTCTTAAGCATCTCATATTGCGAAGCTAATGAGTGCTGCAAGTCCTCTTCCGGACGCTGCAAATAAGAAGAAATGTCCTCTAAGGAGAAATCCAAATATTTTAACGTCAAAATCTTTTGCAGTTGAATTAAATCCTGATCCGTATAAAAGCGATGCCCATGCGCGTTTCGGCTGGACGGCTTAAGCAGTCCCTGTCGATCGTAATAACGGAGCGTTCGCTCAGTAACTTTTGTCAGCTTCGCGAATGCGCCAATCGCATAAGAAGAACTATTATTCATCTGTTCATTCCCCCTCTTGAACAGAGTATAACCCTTGACGTAACGTCAAGGGCAAGTGGCTTACAGGATGAAATTTATAATTTTATGGAAATATTGTCTAGAATATGTCTTCTTATAAGGAGTTTATCTTAACCTTTCCGCTCGTAAAAATACAATTTGATACTCGATAATATCATTTATTTTCTATCAATTAATCTATTATTTTGTCGCTATAATTGAATACAAGCCCTAAATTTTATAAATAAAAAACAATTTTCTTCAATTCAAGGGTTGTAAATTATGGGAATTTATATATAATCAATTTGTGACCAAATTGTTACAGCACTATGAACTCAGAGGAGAGAAAGAATGGATAACTATCAGCAGCCCCCAGTAAATCCCGGTGTACCAGGATACGGGCATCAACAAAATCAGGAAATGTCGCCTGTCATTACAATTAAAGAGTGGATGCTCACTACACTCATTTTAATCATTCCGATCGTTAATGTTATTATGATGTTTGTATGGGCGTTTGGTGAAGGCAACCCAACGAAGAAAAACTATTTTAAAGCATCCTTAATTTGGGCGGCAATCATTCTCGTAATTTACATCATCATTTTCGTTATTTTTATTGCTGCAGCAGCTTCATCTTCTATGAGCAGCTAGTACAATAATACATAATAGAAGTGAAAATCCGAGCAGCAGTCTGCTCGTTTTTGAACAAGGAATAAATAGCGGTACAGGGACGACCCCTGCATCGCTATTTTTTTATTCACACCTAAGCTAAAAAAAACAGGGGTTACCTCAAAAGTAATTAAATCCACTTTTGAGATAACCCCTTTATTTTAGATCGTTTACTCCACAGCGAGGAATCGGTATACCTTGCTTGCATAATCGCCATAAAATTGCGGAGTTGCAAGTCCAGCATATAGCAGCTGATCGCCGCCATATACCGTTTCTTCACCAAGCAGCTTGTAATCGCGGTTCGGATCAAGGCCTTTGAGGCAGAAGCGATTAAGCTTCAGATTTGGCTCTTGCAGAACAGTAACGAACACTACAAATGCTTCTTTTTTATCCTTGGAAACGAACATCCACGCCGTTTCATTTCCTTCGAACGGGCTAAGCAGACGATAGAAATCTCCGAATTGCACAAGATGCCTTACATCCTTATAAAGTGCAACCTGCTCCTTAACGGTCGTCTTCTCTTCCTCCGTAAATTGAGTCAGATCAAGTTCATAACCAAAGTTTCCAGATAGCGCAACATTTCCTCTTGTTTCTAGGGAAGTTATCCGATTCACTTGATGGTTAGGCACGGCTGATACGTGAGCGCCCATCGCGCTTACTGGGTAAACGATGCTTGTTCCGTATTGAATTTTCAGGCGGGATACCGCGTCGGAGTTGTCGCTTGTCCATGTTTGCGGCATGTAATACAGCATGCCCGCATCGAAGCGGCCGCCGCCGCCAGAGCAGCTCTCGAACAATACATCAGGGAAAGCAGACGTAATTTCTTCAAGCACGGAATAGAGACCCAGCATATAGCGATGAGCGGTCTCGCGTTGACGCTCTGCAGGCAGAAGTGCTGAACCGATCTCTGTCATATTGCGATTCATATCCCATTTCACGTACGTAATCGGCGCACTTGAAAGAATATCCGATATCGACTTAACGATATATTGTTGAACGTCCGCGCGTGACAAATCTAAAATGAGTTGATTTCTCGCTTGTGTCCGTCTGCGGCCGTCGATATGCAAACACCAATCTGGATGAGCTTTGTACAGCTCGCTCTCTGGCGAAATCATTTCCGGCTCGAACCATAGGCCGAATTGCATATCTAGACGCTTCACGCGGCTAACCAAATCCTCTAAGCCGTTGGGCAGCTTTTTCGGGTCAACAAACCAATCCCCCAGCGAAGTTGTGTCGTTGTCGCGTTTGCCGAACCAACCATCATCCAGTACGAACAGCTCGATGCCAAGCTCCTTGCCGGCACGCGCAATATCTTCGATTTTATCTGCATTAAAGTTAAAATACGTTGCTTCCCAGTTGTTGACGAGTATCGGACGTGTTTGATCACGGAACGTACCGCGAATTAAGCGAGCACGGTACAGATCATGGAAGCTGCGTGACATGCCGCCGAGGCCATGCTCAGAGTGAACCATTACCGCCTCTGGCGTTTGGAACTCCTCACCCGGCTCCAATCGCCAATTAAAGTCGAATGGGTTAATGCCAATGAATAGCCTTGCTGCATGGAATTGATCAACCTCGACGCCAGCCGTAAAATTACCGCTATACACAAGGTTTACACCGTATACATCACCGTGATCCTCGGTAGAACCCTCAGAGAGCAAAGCGACAAACGGATTTTGCATATGGCTGCTTGAACCTCGGCGGCTCTCGATCGATTGCAGACCCGGCTCAAGCTTGCGCTTATGAATATGGCGCTCACGAATCCAAGCACCAGAGAGCTGAAGCATCTCAAAGTTGTCATGCGCAAAATCCAAGCTCATGCTGAACGCGCGCTGTAAATCCAAAGTATCAGTACCGTTGTTGACGATTCTAGCTGAACGGGCAATCGCATCGTAGTTTTCAAATACGGTATAAGACAAACTGACGGACAAGCCTGTCAAATCATCTTTCAGCGTGATTTCAAGCGTTTGCGCTTCCGAGTCGTTCTCAATATACGTTGCAGGCAATCCAGCAAGCGCCGGCTTTCCATCCACAATGCGGTGCGAATCAAAGCGCAGATCCGTTACTGTTGTTCCATTTGGAAGCTTGACCTGAAATGCAGGCATGCGGAAATCAGAGTTGCCGTATGCAGGATACTCATGCGGAAGCGTATCCAGCGACAGTTCCAATTGGTCCAGCTCTGTGCTAGGCGTGAATGAAGCCCGCTCCTTAAGCTCAAATAAACGCTCCAGCTGCACGCCGCGAATTTTTTTGCCCCAATAGACATGTGCAGGATAACCTGATTTCGTAATATGGATAACATAGCTTGTATCCTTCGCTTGCAGGTGGAATACCGAGAGCTGTTGATTATATTGAATAGACAAAATAACAACCTCCTAGAAGTTTATATAAATGAATACTTACGATTTCACAGAGCTGCCGCAGCTTTCCCGCACGATGAGTGTCGTATTAACGGTCATATGAACAGCTGCCTCACGGCCTTCGATCCGCTCAAGCAGCAGTTGTACCGCCGTTCTGCCCATATGCTCAGTATGCGCGCGAACCGTCGTTAGCGGCGGATTCAAAAATGCAGAGATTTCAATGTCATCAAAACCTACAATCGCCATATCCTCAGGAACCCGAAGACCATGCTCATGCAGCGCGCGCAAAGCACCTACAGCCATGGGGTCACTTCCAATAAAACAAGCGGTTGGCCGCGAGCTTTGCTGAAGCATGTGATTCATCGCCTCATATCCGCTGTTAGAAGACCAATATGCCTTAATGACGAAGTTTTCATCATAAAGACCTCGCTCACGCATCTCCTTCTCGAAAAAAACACGGCGAAGCTCATCCGTCTCTGTACTCTCAAATTGACGATTCAGACGATGGATATAATCATTCCCGCCGATATAGCCTATTTTTTGGTGTCCTAGTTCTCTAAGATGTTTGATTACTGCTCGGGTTGCTTGCTCAAAATGCAGCTTTACGGTGTCATACTCATACAGTTCGCCTGAATGGTTCACAAATACAAGCCGATTTCCGTTGCTATACAACTGATTAACATCCTCATCATGAATGGAGCCTACAACAATCACACCATCCAGCTCGTTGAACGACTGCATCTCCACTCGACTGTTGCCGCGAAGCACTTTCACAATGTTGATTCCAAGCTCCTCGCAGCGCGTTTCAATGCCTTTGCGAATGGAGGAGAAATAAGGATCATCATGCTCATCTTCCAGTGTCGACCACATGAGCAAACCGATTTGCTGACGCGAGAGCTGCTCTTCCTTCTTCATTCTTCGCAGCCTGGACGGCTTATATTGCAGCTGCTCGGCAATGCTGAATATTCGAGTACGCGTTTCCTCACTTACTGCCAAGGTGACATCATTGTTCAAAACCCTGGATACGGTAGCAGCTGAAACGCCTGCCTCCTGCGCAATATCTTTTATCGTTGCCATGCCACACTCCGTATTTAGTTAATAAATTTACTGAATAACAACTTTAGTTTAGCAGACGCTCGCAAAGTCCACAAGCACCCTATTGCATTTTTATTGAAATCACTTTTCATACCTAATGAAGAAGAAGCATTATCGGTGAATTTATGAATAACTACTGTTATAATTTAGTGGAATTATTTAATTCTCATCGAAGGAGGGGTAATTATATGATTGTTATTAAAACGGATAGATTATATTTGAGATGCTACAAAGAGAAAGATTTTGAAGGCTTACATGCTATTTTTTCTGACCCCGAAACGATGGCTAATTATCCAGCACCGTTTACTGTCCAAGAAACTCAAAATTGGATAAAAAGAAATGAAGCACGCTACAAAAACGATGGATTTGGTTTATGGGGAGTCTGCTTAAGGGCAACGGATGAACTAATCGGTGATTGTGGCCTTGTTAAACAAACGATAAATGGAACAATTGAGGTAGAAATCGGCTACCATATAAATAAAAAATATTGGTCCAACGGATTCGCCTCTGAAGCAGCCATGGCTTGCAAGCAATATGGTTTTCATCACTTAGGCTTGCAAAAATTGATCAGTATTATAGACCCCAATAATTTAGCGTCCATTCGTGTTGCCGAGAAAATTGGCTTTGCCAAAGAAAGAGAAGCTTTTATTTTCAACAAAAATCATACTATTTATGCAGGCTTCCCCACTTTAATGGCATCCAATCTTCCATAAAGACATAAAAAAAAGCAGTCGACTGCCTCCTCCAAAAAGGGGCAGCCCCGCTTAAAAATCTTTTCGCCTCATAATTAGTATACCTATGCCGAGCAGAGCAGCCGTGTAAATACCGCAATAAATTAAAAAGGAATTTGATGCCGCTCCGTTAATAGAGAAAATACTTAGCTCTGCGTTAATGTTATATAAGCCTCTAAGCTCAGAGATTGAAAATAATTCGTTAAGCATGCGTTGCTGCAAAGTATCCGCCGGCATAGCCAGCTTAATTAAGCCTGTTATGGTCTCAAGTGTTTGCATCCCTTTCATTTGAATCCTACCTGTGCTCATAAACCGGCCAATCGTACTGCCAAGCCAGCCCATACCGAAGAGCATCGTCATCCATATGCCGTTTCCTAAAGGACTTAAATAACAGGAGCCGAGCATCGTTAAGGATACTAATAGCGGAATAACAGACATAAAAAACAAAAGTGATTTGAAGTACACCATCATGTTGAATAAGACGCCAGTTTCTGCCCAGCTGATAAGAATAATTGAGCTGAATAACAGGAATGCATATAACGCAACATAACTGACAAAGCCGAGCCATCTGCCCAAAAACCACTTCCAGCGCGTAATGGGCCTTGCGAGTACGGATTGAAGAACGCCCTGCTCTGCTTCCCCTGTCACAGCCGCAACGGAGCTGAATATAGAAAGGAAGGAAACCGCAAAAGCGCCAAAGAAGAAACCTAATGTCATAATCATTGCACTGCGGGCAAAATTTTCGAATAAGTTCATAGAAGTCGCAACATTCACCTCGCCGCCGGCGATAGCATCAGCAATAAACCAGTAAGCAATCCAGAAGAGAACCGTCATGATGATCGTCATAAGCGTTACTCTTTTACGAACGAGCTCCTTCCAAGTTAGGCCCCAAACCGCGATCATCTGCGCTCCCCCCTATGCTCAAGGCCCGTTACGGCCTGCATAAACCACTCATCGAGCCGTGATTGCAATTTCCCAACCTCATAAAGCGTCAATCCCAGCTCAATAAGAATATAATTGACCAATCCTATTTGCTCGTCATTTTCCAGTTCAATCTCCAGCCAAACAGATGCATCATCCTGCTCAGCGTTCGACACGATCACATTCACGCCTATCAGCTGCTGGATACGTTCAGCTGCTAAAGGGGTATAACCGCTTACACGCAAACGCCAGCTCGACTGCGAGCTCAGCACATCGGATACCTTTCCCTCCGCCAGCACTTTTCCGTTATTCAGTAGAGCGACCTTGTCGCACAACTGTTCCACATCCTCAAGCAAATGCGAATTAAGAAAGATCGTTTTCCCTTGGCTTCTCAGCCTAGCAAGCAATTCCCGCACCTCATGCCTGCCAACGGGATCAAGCGCTGAAGCCGGCTCGTCAAGAAAAACGATATCCGGATTTGTTAGTAAAGCGCATGCGAGTCCAAGCCGCTGCTGCATCCCCTTCGAATACCCTTTGAGCCTGTCGCTTCCCCGGCTGCCAATGCCCACATCGTCGAGAAGCTGATGAATGCGTCGTTTGGCCATAGAGCGGTCGAGCTCACACAACTTTGCATGAAAAGCCAAAACCTCTTCGCCCGTCAACCAATCCGGATAACGAAACAACTCAGGCAAATAGCCAAATCTCCGTCTAGCCTCGATTGATCCTGAAGGCTGTCCGAAGATTTGAGCTTTACCTGAGGTTGGTTTAATAAGGCCTGTGAGCATTTTCACTATCGTGCTTTTTCCCGCTCCATTAGGACCGAGGAAGCCAAAGGCTTCCCCTTCTCTAATCGTCAGTGTAACATCGTGGCAGCCGCGTCCTTCGCCGTAATCCTTGCATAATCCGATGGTTTCAATAGCAACAGCACTCATGGATGAATCAGCTCCGCAATAAGCGACTGTACTTTTTGTTTGTCCTCAAAATCATTAAAGTGTGCGCTTGCTACAACGCCATCTTTAAGCCACATCGCATTTGCATAACTATGGTCAGCGGATTGATTCAAATATACATCAACCCCTTCAATAACGATTTTCTCCGGCTTTTCATTTGTAATGAGCGGAAATGGAATTTCTCCGTTTTCCATGTTTGATGCTTGCATAAGCGATTTGCGCAAATGATCAGGAAGCGCTGGGAAGCGAATGACAGCCTCATAGGCATCCTTTGCATCCACAGAAGGATCAATTTTGATGCTAGGCTGCTTAATATATTCAACCCATAGGCTTTGCTTAGAAGTACTTCCTTCCTTAGGTTCATACGTGATCGTTACACCTTGGCCTGTGTTGAATTCAATTGCTTTGCCGTCTACTGATTTCGGCAGCAGCTTATCTGCGCCCAGCTTACGCATTGCACTATTGATTTCATCCACATTTAGGCGGAAGGCAATCGTCTGAGCTGACATCGATGATATGGCACCTAACTGAATCTCTGGAACCGTCAATGTTGGAACAGCAAAACCCAGCTCCTTAGAAGCTTGATCTACGGTCATCTTTGACCAGCTTCCGACAGTCGTCTGCTCGAAGGTGCCGAAACGGTTAACGGTTTCACGCGTTTCGCCATCCTTCATGAAGCTGTTCATGAGCGACTCCAAATCATTTTGCTGCACAATCATTACGTTATCCATTCGGAACGTATTAAGCCATGCCGCCAATGCTTCATTTGTTGAGGGCGTCGCAATAACTACCGTAATGATAGCTGCTGCGCATGCTGCTATTGTTTTGCCAACGTTCTTTTTGAACCAGCGGCCTGCCGCCCCACTTTTATTCGGTTTATTAGCAGCTGGACTGGATGAAGTACGAGCTCGTCCTAACGGAACCACATTTGCTTGCATTTGTTCAGGATACGTTTGAACGGCAGCAGCTTTTGTTTGCGCAGCGCTAGCAGCAGCTGTTGACTCCTTATTGAGCTCAGCAGCATGCTTGCCTTGTTCTTCCCATTGCTCCCAAAGCGGCGATTGCTCTGAGGCTTGAAGCTGTTTCTCTAGACGCGCCCATGCAGCCGACATTTGCTCTGCTTCTTTTTTGTTTATTTCATCATTTTTTGTCATCTTGGACTCCTCCTAAAAGGTTTTGACCTTTCATGCTAAGTGCAGCAGGCGCTGGCCATCGCACATCATTCATGAGACAAAGCTCCTTCTGCCTTATGCGCATGGCGCTTCAGCCTAGCCCCGGCTCTGCGCAGCATCGTCCCGACCTGCGGCTGCCGCAGCTGGAGCTGCTCTGCGATTTCCGCATAGCTGTATCCTTCATATCGGAGCAGAAGCATTTTTTTGTCCCGTTCGGGTAGCGTATCTAACCAGCCTCTAACCCGTTCCTGCTCGTCCTTATCAATCAACTGCTGTTCATTCGACTGAACCGCTTGCGGCTGTGCGAGTATGCTTTGTTCCTGCTTTTGTGTTAGAGCACGCTCTCGTGCTTTTTTATCCATATAATCATAAGCCAGCCTCGTTAATACGCGATGAAGCCAGCCTCCTATTGCTTCAGGCTGATCCGGTGGATTCCGGTAAAGCCTTAGAAATGTTTCCTGGGCAAGATCCTCCGCAGCTGCTTCATCGCGTATAAGTGCGACAAGCTTTCGTCTAACCGCAGGATAATGTGTATTAAACTGTTGACGAAACAAATCCGGCGCCGAATGTTCCATTCCGTTTACCTCCTTACGTTTTTTGCTCAAGCTATAAAGAAGACGATGCCTTAGATCATTTTGTAACACCTATCGCTCAACAATATTTTACCAAACGAATGTCATATTTATCGACAAGCTCAAAACGTAACGGTTATACGAAAATAAAACTGGTCTAATAAAAAACCGCCTCCACGTTTGACGGGAGACGGAATGTCCATCAGGCTTCCTTATTATGTTCCATATACAGCTGTACAAATCTCGGTGCCGCAACAGGAGGGCTATAAATATATCCTTGAGCAGCATCGCAGTGGTGGTCGTTAATAATCCGCAGCTCTTCCTCTGTCTCTACTCCTTCGGTCACAACCTTTAAATTTAAATTGTGAGCGATAACGACGACCGATTTAAAAATCATTTGTTTCTTATAATCGTTTACGATGCCGCTTATAAAGGATTTGTCGATCTTTAACGTGTGCAGCGGAATATTTTGCAAGTAGCTGAGCGACGAATACCCCGTTCCAAAATCATCAAGCGACAGCTTAACGCCGAGCTGCTGAAGCTCATGCAGTATGTTAAGCGTATGAGCCGCATTATCCATAAAAATCGACTCTGTAATTTCCAGCTCAATTTGATGAGGCCGAATCCCTGCATCCGAAATGATTCTTTCAATCGTATGGACGATTTGTTTCTGCTGGAATTGGATCATCGACATATTTACACTGATTGAGATCTGCTGCAGCCCCATGCGTTCCCATTCTTTAATTTGCTGGCAGGCAGTAAACAGCACCCATTCACCAAGCGAAATAATAAAGCCGGTTTTCTCCGCAATCGGAATAAAATCAAGCGGTGACACCATACCAAGCTCCGGGTGATTCCATCTAATTAATGCTTCCGCCCCATAAATAGAGCCAGTAGCTAAATCAACCTTTGGCTGGTAATAAAGCATAAATTGGCCCAGCTCCAGCGCTTTGGACATGCTGCTCTCAAGAATAAGCTCCTTCTTCGTTACATCATTAATCGTAGGAGAATATAGTTTGCATGTATTTCGCTCTTTCTTCGCCACATACATCGCAATATCCGCTTCCTTCACCAGCTGGTCTGCAGTCGCAGGCGTCCATTCATGATGAATGCTCATTCCAATGCTTGCTGTAATATAAAACATCCGATCCTCAAGCCCAATGGGCTGGGAAATAGCTGATAAAATTTCTTCTGCTTTATGCATCGCCACATGGAGAAAAGTAACTTGCTCTAGCAGCACGATATACTCGTCCCCCCCGAAGCGGAATACTTTCCCCGAGCTGCCGACGGTAATCATAATTCGATGCGCCATTTTCTGGAGCAATTGGTCACTCATCGTATGATCGAGCATATCATTTATCATTTTGAACCGATCAAGGTCTATGAAAAGCAAAGCTATATGGCCTTGTTTCTTGTCTTGCTCTGCTAATTTCCCTTCCATATGGCGATGATAAGCATAGCGATTAGGAAGTCCCGTCATTAGATCATGTGTCGATTGATATTCAATTAATTTCTCCGCTTCCTTGCGCTGGATAAGCATATGATTAAAATGATTAGCCATGTATTCAAACTCATCATTCGTATGAATGGCTAGCTGCTGTTCTTCGCCTCCAATTGCGACAGCCGAGGTGGCTTGTACAACTTTATAAATATTAACTAAAATGATTTTCCTTACAAGCGACACCATAGCAATCGCCATCAAAAATAAAGCAATACCCGTGATGAGTATCGATTCCCAAAGGCTTTTGTAGTAATTGGATAACATGTTCTTTTTGGGGATGATCGTTTCAATATGCCAAAGCACATTGTGAACAAGAATCGGATGAAGCAAACGCAGCACGGTCTCTTTGTCCTGCGAGTCTCGTGTATAGGCAATTCTTGAATCCGTCCCTTTCATCGCCTCAAGCTCATCCTTATTAGACCATAACCGATACGGTGTGTTCACAAGCTCAGGGTACTTGCCGTTAGCCAAATATTGGTTATCCGTCGTAATAATCGTGGAGTATCCTCCTAGCGGCCGGAAAGCTTCGATCTGTTTCTGCATCGATTCAAGTGAAATATCTGCTCCTACTATACCTAAAAACTCATTTTGCTCATTCAATAGAGGCAGCACAAGGGAAATCATCATTATTGATTTACCATCTATATCATAGGAATATGGCTCTATAAGTGAAAAAGATTTCGTAAGTTTAGGCGTTTGATAGAAGCTGCCTTTCTCCTTATCCTCGTAATTTGCAATGGCCAGCAGTTGAATGGACTGATCCTCGCGAACGACATAAGGAATGAAGCGCCCCGTAGCATCGTCATAGCTGTTTTTATTTTTGTAAAATGCATCTTTCCCGTCATAGGCATTAGGCTCCCACAACGTATAAACGCCTAATAGATCAGGATGTTTGATAAGCATTTGCTTAAGCAGCTCGACTATGTATTCACGATTTTGCATCTGGTTTTTGCCCATTTGAGTCATGGTTACTTCAAGCGTTTCCAGCATCATCATCGTTTGATCCATCGTTTTAGTGAAAGGATTTATGTAGGCCATGGATTCCGTCTGTGCAAGAAGCTCGCTTTCGCGCAGGTTGGAATGATAAAGCTTGATGAGGTGAGCGGTTACCAATAGACCAAATGAAAGAATAACGAGCAGGCCTATGGAAAATATTAATTTTTGAGCGATGCTTAGCCTAATCTTTCTCATCCGATCTATCAGCCCCTTGTTGTCGGAGAAAGCAGAAAACGACGTAATATGTCAAATTATGATACGGTTCTAGTATACTTGACATTTTGACCCAAACACAATGATAAAAATAGGATAATAACACTATATATTTCGACAAAAAACCACTTTATTTCTTTATTTTTTGAAACGACAAGGGTCGATAGCATCTATTCTCATTTGTATGATATCTAGTAATAAAGTCCAGCACTTTTCATTTAAATCCATTATATCTACACGAAGAAAAGCCCCCTCTGTCTATGACAGGGGAGGCCATGGAATCGTTCACTTACACTTGATTTTGTTTGTTCTTCTCTTTAACATCATTATCCTCGTTGCTGCGGTCATGATCCTCTAAGCGATGGGGACGTTTGCCTTTTCCGCCATGCAGCTTATATAGCTCTTCGCGCAGCTGCTCCGACGTCTTGCCTTCTGTTTTAATGCCATGTTCCTTCGCAATCTCACGCAAATGCTCCAGCCGCTTCGCTTGATGCTCTGCTTTAAATGCTTCCCATTTATCTTTATTGGCAAGCTTCGCAGCCTCAACTTCCTTCTTCAGCTGCTCCGCTGACTTGCCATCGGCTTGAATACCAAAATAGGTCGCTATTTCCTTCAGCTTCTCCAGCCGGTAAGCCTCAAAATCTTTGCGAGTCATTTTCCCTTTGTAATGCTTATGCTCTTTGTCTATATCAGACTCTTTAGGGTGAAGAACCACTAGTGAAGCATCAGGCAAAGCAGTAACCGACTTCGCTGCCCATACGGGAGCGACTGAAAACAGTACAAGCAGCGCTACCATAGGAATAAACCATTTTCTAATCATTTGTTGCCACACCTTTCTATTACATTCGTGATGCAGAGACGATGGTCATGCCTCGTCAGCATTATTTTGCCCAAGCAATCACAGGAATAGACATGATAATGGCAATTTTCGACATATCCCTACAGCAAGTTGATTACCCCTGCGTCTCTATGTTCAAGTGCTGCTCAAGTAGCTCCAGCTCATTTTGCAGCCATTCTTTGGAAAAATGCTCTCCAATAAATACCGCAACATCGTTTACATGTCCTTGCGGCTCGATTCTCATAAAATCAGATTCCTTATACGCATATTGGAACAGGAACCGGCTAGGCGCATCCGTGAACGTCACAATCCCTTTTGCGCGGTAAATGTTAGCTGGAAGCTTTTGCAGCAGAGATTCGAAGGCTTCACTGCTCACAGGACCGCGCCAATAATGCGTCACAACCATAACATGGTCATGCGAATGATGATGGCTGCTGTGGTTGTGGCTGCTAAGGTCATCATCATGGAAGTGAACGCCATCGCCGTGGTCATGGGTACATCCAGCTACTGAGCATACTTGGCTGTCATGGCTATGACCATGCGCGGCTGATGCGCGCTCATGTATGTCTAACGCCTTATCACCAGCATGCACAGCTGCATGTCGATCCGTATTTCCAGCTGCTTCAAGCCAGCTCCAATCGTCAATTGCGCAGCGCACGGTTGCTATAATTTGAGCATGGGCATTTAATTCCCGCAGCTGCTGCTGCGCTTCAACTAGCTGATCCGGCTCCAGCTTGTCCGCCTTATTCAACAGCAAAATCGTAGCACATTTTATTTGCTCCAGCATCAGCTTGAACGTGCGACCCTTCCCGTCGCGGCTCCGCGCGAGCAGCTCAGGGCCATCAACAATCGTGATAACACTGCGTAGATCGATTTCCTTATACATCGCTGCCTCGGTTATCCCATCCAACGTCTCCATCGGATTGGCAGCACCAGTCGATTCAATAAAAATGACGTCAGGCTTATGCTCGTCAATGAGCATGCTGATCTCCATCCCCAAATCGCCCCGCATCGTGCAGCAGATACAGCCGCTTAGCATCTCAGCCATCGGCACTTCATCCCCTACAAGCTGACCATCAAGGTTAATATCGCCAAGCTCGTTCATAATGACCGCCGGCTTCAATCCCTGCGCGGTGTAATAATCCAACAATCTTCTCAGCAGCGTCGTCTTCCCGCTTCCAAGAAAACCAGACAGCAAATGAACCGGTATGTGTTTTTCTCTATTAGTCATTGTAAGTTCTCCTGTATGTAACAAATTTTAAACGCATTTGAATAATTCTATTATATCGTAATTGTTACGTTCATTCATCTTTTCGTAAGCAGGACTGCAATCAAGCAAAAAGAAAGGGGCTGTCCAAAAAGCGTTTTGCTCACTGAAGGGATAGCTCACTTTGAACAGAAATATTGACTATAACTATTTCGATCTCCAAGCACGGTTTGCTGGTTTTCATATTTTTGAAGACGATGCAGCAAGTCTTTTGTTTTGATGCTATTTTGAGAAGTCTCCAACACCAAACTCCGCGATCAACGTCCAGCTATCCTGCACAATTGCAGGAACTTCTCCCATCTTAAGCTGTGTTGGATATTTATGTTGTATTTTTGCAATAACTTGCTATATGGTCTGCGATTTTAGCACTTTTGAGTCGCTTATATTGTAGGAAATACAGTATAGATCAATGCAAGTGTGAGAAAGATGCTTCTACCCTGCGAATGTGCAAGATAGAAAATAATTAAGAACGATGTAGAAGTGCATATTTGCCGAATTAGAAAAGGGGATATCCCAAAAGGTTAAATCGGTGCGAGAAAATCCCATAGTGTGTGCAAAAGAACCTTCAAAACCACTACGAGAGTGAATCTGAAGGTTCTTTTTTCAAGAATATTACGTGAAAAGTGGGGGGCTGAATGATTCGGAATTTACTTTAGGGACAGCCCTTGGATTAGAGACTACAATTAAATTAACTATACTCGCTTAATTAGTGGGTACCATCTTCAGAAGACGGACGATCAACACAACGGCTTCTTCTCTAGTTGCGCTTGCTTTAGGCTCGAATTTTTGTCCATTCTTACCATTAATGATCCCAGCGTTAGCTAGTGCGTTGATTTGATCTTCTGCCCAATTCGCAGTGATATCCTGGAATTTCGCTTCTGTACTCAAAAGAGAAATATCCAGCAGCCTTGCTAATAGTGCTGCAATTTCTGCTCTTGTAATTTCACGATTGGGTTCGAAGCTGCCATCTGCATATCCCGTCATAATGCCGTTTTCCATTATGGCCCTAATTGCTTTCTCCGCAAAGTGACCCTTAGCATCCGTCAGCTCTTGCGCTGCGTTAGATGTGAATCCGAGTGCATTTACGAGCATTTGAGCAAACTCACCGCGTGTTACTTTCGCTTCACCACGGAATTTATCGCCTGCATAACCCTTTACAATCCCTGCCCGTGCAGCGAAATCAATGTCAGCAAAACTCCAAGAAGTTGATTTTACATCCTTAAAGGTTGTTGGAGCTGCTGCTTCAGCCTTTGCCTTCATTTCAGCTACAAATGCTTTATCCACTTTGTCGTTGTAAACAGGTTTGTTGACAACAGGCGTGGGTGTTGGTGCTATCGGTGTCGGTGTTGGTACTGTCGGTACACTCGGTCCTGTTGGCGCTGTTGACGTCGGTGTTGGTACTACAACTGGCGCTGCATTCACAGTTACAGTATAAGTGGTCTTCGTTGTAGTATCTTGCGCTGTAACGACAACCTTGATGCCTGTCTCTAAAGTTTCTGCCTCATTCTCGCCGTCCGCCTCATAGACTTCAAAAGTCGCATAAGCTGCTGGCGTGATCGCTGCCTTAAATGCGGCTAACGTTGTTCCATATGGAATGTTCGTTATTGTTTCATCTTCAGTTCCACCTGTGCTTACTGTTCCTATTGTCGAAGTCAATGTGGACACCGTGCTTTTTTGCTTAATGTCCGCTAATCCAACCGTCAGCACTTGTATAGCAGATGCAGGATTTTCTGGTGTTGCAGCTGTACGAACGGAGATTGTGTCTCCTGCTTGTACATTAATGTTATCTACAGAGGTCTGACCCGTTGCAATCGCTACAAAATTAGTTGCCGTTACAAAATCAATATCATTTCCGCTATTGTATTTGTACTCCATCTTATCTGTAACCCCATTCAAACGCGTTGTTCCAACGTTTGTTCCTGGTGACAAATGCCCTGCTGGCGGCGCTGCTTGCATCGTTACGATGTATGTGGTCTTCGTCGTTGTATCCTGCGCTGTAACAATAACCTTGTTGCCCGTTACCAATGTGTCAGCTTCTTTTATTCCGTCCGCCTCATAGACAACAAACGTGGCATGCACTGCTGGAGTGATCGCATCAATAAACTCATCTAACGTTGTTCCGTATGGAATATTCGTTATCGTTTCATCTGCTGTTCCGTCAGTGCTTACATCTCCCATTGTCGAGGTCAACGTGGACACCGTACTATTTGGCTTAATGTCCGCTAGACTTACCGTCAACACTTGTACAACAGATGCAAGGTTTTCTGATGTTGCTGCTGTACGAACGGAGATTGTGTCTCCCGCTTGCACGCTTATGTTATCAACTGAAGTTGTACCCGTTGCAACCGCAACGTAATTCCCTTTATTGATTTTGTACTCCATCTTATCTGTTACGCCATTCAAACGTGTCGTTGCTGCGATTGTTCCAGGTGATAAAATCCCTGTTGGTGCTCCTTCTTGCACTGTTATGGTGTACGTGGTCTTCGTTGTTCTATCTTGCGCTGTAACGATGACTTTGTTGCCTGTCGCTAAAGAGTTTGCTTGGTTTATTCCATTCGCCTCATAGACTTCAAACGTCGCAGCGGCTGCTGGTGTAATTGCTTCCTTAAAATCGGCTAACGTTGTTCCATATGGAATGTTTGTTATCTTTTCATTTGCTGTTGTGCCAGTACTTACTGTTCCTATTGTCGAGGTCAGCGTGGACACCGTGCTTCTTGGCTTAATGTCCGCAAGACCTACCGTTAATACTTGTGCAAAAGATGCCGCTTTATCCGATGTTGCTTTTGTACGAAGCGATAACACATCCCCAACTTGTACGCTTAGGTTGTCAATAAAAGCAGTGCCCGCTGCAATCGCCACATAAAGCCCATTATTTAGTTTGAGCTCCACTTCATCGGTAACACCATCCAAACGCGTAGTGTCAACATTTGTTCCTGGTGATAATTTCCCCGTTGTTGGTGCTTCTGCTCCCCCTAATATCGTATAGCTCTGAATCATAACTTCATTATAGGTCATTCCTTTAGCTGCAATTGCTTTAATCGTCATATCATTTGTCACCACGATAGGCGAGCTGTAGCGTGTACTGCTAAGCGTCGGCACATCGCCGTTCGTCGTATAATAAATGGATGCGCCTATTGTCCCACTGCTAAGCTCCACTTCTGTCTTCCATTCAACAGCTCCTTCTTCTACATCCGCTGTAGGAGTTTCTGCCAAGAAAACTTGCAGTTGAGGATAGTTCCCCTCTTTTATAAACCACTCTGAGTCAAAGTCCCAATTCGTAAAAGTGGATTCTGTTTTCATCTCAGCCGTTAACTTAGGCATTCCTTTTCCTGAATTATCATATTGTTTTGAAATCTCTCTATCATAGAAGCTATCTACGTCTACGCTAGCGTCAGCACCTCCATAAGTACCGCCCACTAGCCCCCCGCTAAGATAGGCAGTTGCGACATAACCTGCAGCAAAACTGTTTGTAATCGAACCTTTATATTCAAGTCCAACTAAACCGCCTAATTGAGAAGTGCCTGAAACATTGGTTATCGTATAGCTATTTATGATCTTTGCTTCTTCTTTGTACCCTATTAGACCGCCTGTATAATTCATCCCTTTAACATCGCCTGTAACATAACTGTTCGACACTGTTGATGAAGAGCCCCTTAAACCGCCCACTAAACCACCAGTAAACATTCCACCTATGATATCCACATTTTCTAACCCTATATTTTTTATAAAAGATCCTGCAGCTACTTGTCCGAAGAGACCGACAAAATTTTCGTTGCTATTCGTTCTCAGTCCCTTAATCACATAACCATCACCATCGAAGGTGCCGAAAAAGTTACCGAAGGGCTTCCAAAACTGTCCATCATTGTACCCTCCTTCACCTTCAGAAAGATAATCCGTTAAATCGATATTACTGCCGAGCTTGAAATTTACCGAATAATAATTTCGCACGTTATCTAACTGCTCAGGTGTCGTAACGATATAAGGATCCTCAACAGATCCAGTTCCGCCGCTAAAGCCTGGCGCCGCAAATACCTGTGATGCATTCGTCAAAGGCCCAAATAATGAAATAATTAATGCGAAACACATAACTCGTATTAGAATACTTTTTACCTTTTTCCCAACTAGTATTGATCCTTGTGCCATACGAATAGTTCACTCCCAAATCATGAATAAGTTATAGTTGCATACGGGCTTTAGCATAAATGCTAGGCTTTCAAAAAAACACCAACTAAAGTTAGTTTTGCGCAAATAAAGTCGAAAAAGACAGTATCCACGCGCATTTTGGCGTCGATTCGTAGTCTATTTATCCCATATAAGCAATAAACTCATACGAATGGCGCCGTACTTTTTTGAAGCTCCATTAGGTATTCACGATCATCTGCCTCTGCTAAATCTAATGATAGAATCAGAAAAAACGGTATCCTCCCCAGCGGGATGATACCGTTTTTTTTGTTTACTATCCTCTAGCTAACCTTTAACTGCTCCAGCTGTCATCCCTTTCATGACCTGCTCCTGAAATGCCAGATAAGCAATGATCGTTGGAATAACAGCAAGTGCCATCGCTGCCATCGTAAGCTTATAGTCTGTGGAGTAACCTGTTGCAAATATGGATAGACTGAGCGGCAGCGTCTTTAAGCCAGGGTCACTAATAAAGACGAGCGCGAAGGAGAAATCATTCCAATATCTCAAGAAGGCTAGGATACCAACTGTCGCTAGAGCCGGAAGGGACAATGGAAGCATCATGCGCAGGAAAATTCCCCAGTAGCCAGACCCGTCAATCATCGCAGCCTCTTCAATTTCTTTCGGAAAGGTATTCATATAAGCCACACAGACAAAGATGGCAATCGGCATCTCGAACGCTGTATACGGCAAAATCAATGCCGCATAAGTGTTCAAAATATCGATCTTGTTCATTAATATGAACAGCGGAACGAGTGTGCTGTGAATAGGGATGAGCATGCCGAGCATAAAAATGCCCATTACGAGCAGCTTGCCTCTAAACTGAAAGCGTGAGATCACATACGCGCTTAATGCACCCATTACAAGCGTAATGACAAGCGCTGTTAAAGTAACAATGGCCGAGTTCATGAACGCAGTGCCCATATCTGCAACTTCCCAAGCACGAGTGAAGTTGCTCCAATTCCAAATGTCCGGCAGGCCGAACGGACGCGAGTAAAATTCTTCATTTGTTTTAAAAGCGCTAATAAACAGCCAAATGAGTGGATATAGCGTGACTAAGGCGTATACGGTAAGACCAATGGATTGCAAGCTTCCTCTCAGCTTGCGCAGCCCTGTTCCTAAACTTGCGGAGGAGGCTGAGTGTGAAGCGCTAATTGATGGCGTAGTCATACTGTGGGTCCCCCTCCATTATTTTTTTGATTTCATTAAATATTGGCTTCCCGCTACGAGAACCAAGCTGATGATGATGATCATGGTGGATACTGCGCTGCCATAACCGAAGCGATAGATCGAAAATGTATTATTGTACATGTACGATGCGAGCAGCTCCGTCGAATTCGCCGGTCCGCCGCCTGTCATGACATAAATAAGATCGAATGCTTTAAGGCTGCCGGATATACAGAGCACCACGGCTACTTTAATCGTATCCCAAATCATCGGAAGCTTGATCGAGAAAAGCTTGCGAGAGCCTTTTGCGCCGTCAATCTGAGCGGCATCATCAATTTCACTCGGAATATTTTGCAAAGCGGCAATAAACATAATGAGATATGGACCGACATTCAGCCAAATGATTGGAACCATGATGGCATACATTGATATCGATGGGTCAGACAACCACTGCTGTTTCCAACTGCTTAATCCCAAAGTGTCGAGCAAAAAGTTCAGTACACCAATTTGCGGATGATAAATGTATCCCCAGATGATACCGACTACAACGGAAGAAAGAACCATTGGCATAAAGATGGAAGCTCGGATGAATTTTTGAAACCAGCCGTTTTTGAGCAGTACTAAGGACAAGACCAATGCAATCGGCACCTGACCGAAAACAGACGCAGCAACAATGAGCAGATTGTTTTTGAACGAATGCCAGAACAACCGGTCTTGAATAACCTCTTTATAGTTGTCCAGTCCGATAAACCGCATCTCCCCAATGCCTTTCCAATCAAAAAAGCCATAATAAGATGACCATAGTATCGGTACGATAACAAAAAAGATGAAAAGCGCAAGCGCCGGAAGAAGTCCGATAGCGATAAAGCCTCTGATGCGTAAAGATGATGACATAATCGTCCCTCCTAAAGGTTTGCGCAGCAAACCTACTTCGTAAGCATAAGCTAAGGTTTGCGCAGCAAACCTACTTCGTAAGCATAAGCCAAGGTTTGCGCAGCAAACCTGCTTCGTAAGCATAAGCCAAGGTTTGCGCAGCAAACCTGCTTCGTAATGCTAGTAAAGAGAACGGGGATTTCCTGACAGCTTCGGCATGCGATCCTTTTAGTAGCTTCCAGTTGTGCTTGCTGTAAAGGACTTCAGCTTGCCGATCTTCATGCGATCAGGAAATTCCCTGTACTCAATAACCTAACTACCGAGCAGCTATGTTACTTTCCTAGCGCTTTCGCTTGCGCCTCTTGGATTTTTTTCGCGATGTCTTCCGGTTTGCCACCCATCAACAGCTCCTGTAGTCCATTGTTCACGGCTTCAGCTCCTGCAGAAGTCAGCTTGCCATCATACACCGGCGTCATCTTCACACTGTTCACAAGCTCATATACTTCGCTAAAGATTGGAGAAACTTTGCTCTTATCCAGCTCTACTTTGTAGCTGACAAGTTGATTGCTCTCAAGCGTACGTTTTTGCGCTTCTGGTCCTGACATTGCATAGATAAGTTCAAATGCTGCGTCCTTTTTCGGACCAATCGCATCCTTGCCTAGACCCATGCCAACACCTACGACACCAGATAGAGAATTAGGATCGCCTTTTCCACCAGGAATGGATGGAAGAACCGTTGCGCCCATTGCTTTAAGTGCATCTTCTGAAGCGTTGGAAGCTAGATTCGACAATGCCCAGCCGCCGTCAATCATCATCGCAGCTTTGCCTTGCGCGAACATTTGCTCCATTTGCGTGTTGTCGATTGCGTTAAATCCGTCTTGGAATGCACCTGCCGTACCTAGCTGCTGCATGTAAGTTAATGCCTGTACAAATTCAGGGTCCGTAAATGCCGCTCCATCTTGGCTTGCTGCTTTCAAGAACCACTCCGTACCTGTTACACGGTCAGCCAATGAGCTGAAAATACTGGATTGTGCGAGCCAAGCCGCTTTATTGCCTAGAGCGATTGGCGTAATATTTTTGCCTTTCAGCACACTAATTGCATTCAACAGCTCATCCCATGTTTTTGGAACAGTAAGGCCGTTTTCTTCAAGAATCGTTTTGTTGTAGTATAGAATCGATGTTGGAGACAAGCCCATCGGAGCGCTATAGATATTGCCATCTACTGTGAAAGCATCGAAGGAATTAGGCATGAAACCTTCTTTCCATTCTTGGTGGCTGTCAATTAGCTCATTAACCGGCTGAATAAGTTTGCCTGCTGAAAATTCCTGTGTCATAGAGCCATTGGATAAAATGAATACATCCGGCATTTCATCTGCCGCAGCGACCGTTTTTAGACGCGTCTTGTAACCGTCTGGCGGGATCGCTTGAATATCGAGCGTAATGTTCGGATGATCGGTCTGGAACTGCTGAATAATCGAACGCATCGTTTGCGCTCTAAGATCGTCACCGGTAAAGTTATGCCATAGGCTTAGCTTCACTTTCTCAGCTGCCGGCTCACTGCCGTCCTCATTTTTTTTGCCGTTATTGTTTGTTCCGCCGCACGCTGCCAAGATAGAAATCATTAGAGTGACCATAATTGCAATTGTTAGTGTCTTCTTCATGTCATGTTTCCTCCTTGATATTTGTCTTACCTCCGAGTATAGGGAATCATAGGCGACATGGGCAGGGGACAGAACTCAGGAGTAGGGTAGATAAACTTCAGCTTCTCGTCCGGTATTCCGAAGGTGTAAAACCCGTAAACCGTTTAAACAATTGGCTAAAATACTTCATATCCGTATAGCCTACGCGGCTTGCAACCTCACTCACCTTTATCGGTGATTCATCCAAAAGCCGCTTGGCGCGCTCCACTCTCATGCGAGTTACAAATTCAATGTAGGTATGACCCGTCTCACGCTTGAATACCTCGCTGAAGTGGTTTGGATTCAAATGAACATGCTTGGCAACCTGCTGCAATGTGAGCTCTTTGTCCAAATGATCATGAATATAGGCAATCGCACGCTTAATGTAAGGTATGCCTTCTTGTCCGATCGTCTCACGGTACAGCATCATCAATTGGTGAAGCTGCTCATACAGCAATCCAACTCCGTTATCAGTGCTTGGGGAGGAGGAAATGCTGTTAGCAAATTTCTCTTTGGAGAGGACAGCTGATTCCCCAAAAGAGGCAATGACTCGCTCCACCCAGCGGTGAGCGGAAATTTGGACGGATTGAAGAAACTTCTGCAAGGAATCTGGCGTCGTATCTCCATCTTTGAGCTGGAGTTCGATGAGCTCTTGAACCCATTGGTAAAGCTGCGCGTCCGATCCGTTCTGGAATAACGCTGTGAGCTGTCCTTCCTCCTCCTGCGAGCAGACGGTACGTCCGCCTCGGCGTCCCTTTATATCCTCGTATGCGAGCAGTCCTTCTTGGCCTATAATTCCTTTGAACAAAAAAGCATAAGAAGCCTCCGTGTACGAATCCTGAAGCTTTTGCCAGTCTGAAACAACCGTGCCTGCTGCTCCGAACAATTTGCATTTCAGCTTCCTTGTTACCCGCTCCATCAATCTAGCGAGCTGTGATTGATCTGCTCGCATGCTTTCATGCCTAAGGAGAATAACAAGACTATCTTTACGCAAAAGAGCTTCTCCATCTATCAGCTCGCTTATCATATTGTGCACGGCAAACAGCAATAAATAGCCGTGTCCCGATTCATTTCCCCAGCCTTCAGCCGAGACAATTACCGTTTGATAAAAAAAGGTTTCGTTCAATCGCAGCTTCGGCAGAAGCTTCGCCGCTTTCTCTGCGGAGTGATTGTCAATTTCCGTATCAGCAATCAGCCTCTCAAGCAATCTGTCGCGTAGCTGGTCTTTTTTTAGTGCCTCCCACTTTTGCAGAATTCGCATCTTCGCTCCATTTACCGCTCGGATGATTTCGTCCGGACGGCTCGTTTTGAGCAAATAATCTCCTGCTCCTTCTCGAATCGCCTGCTGGGCATAGGAAAATTGATCGTAGCCTGTCAAAATAATGACCTCACTATCAGGAAGCAGACGCCTGACATCTCCCGCAAGCTCTAATCCGCTGCGTCCCGTCATTTGAATATCCGTCAATACAATTTCCGGCTGCTCCAATTCCAGACGAGCAAGCGCCTCCTCGGCTGATGCTGCCGGCTGCAGCAGCTCGTAGCCAAGTTCTGCCCATTTTATAACGGTGCTCAGACCTGTTCGAATAATGACCTCATCATCTACGATTAACAGCTTCATTAGGCTTTGCCTCCTTCGTGTAACATCGGGATCGAGAAGGACACGCGTGTCCCTATTCCGTCCAAGCTTTCAATGCGCAAGCCTGCTTCTGCTCCGTAATGCAGCTGCAGCCGCTTATGAACGTTGCGAAGTCCATAGCTGCCGCGTTCTAGGCGATCACGTTCTTTTTTGCGATCATCCGGTCCGTGGAGCTCTTTATATATAGCAGCCAGCTTAACCGAGTCGATGCCAACGCCTGTATCTTCTACAGCAAAGGACATAAACAATCCTTGCATATGTGCGGTGACTTTGATCAAACCAGCTTCAGCTTTCTTCTGAATACCATGAATAAGTGCATTCTCAATTAAAGGCTGCAGCAGAAGCTTCAGCATCGTTAAGTCCATTAGCTCCTGATCGACCTGAACGATAAACTCAAACTTGTCCGGGAAGCGGATCGACTGAATATTGGCATAATGGCCGGCATGCGCCACCTCCTGCTCAACCGAGCAAAACTCCTCGCCATTGTTTAAGCTGAATCGCATAAAATCACTTAAGCTGCCTACCATATCGGCCGTCTTCTCATCTTGATTCATGAGCGCCATCCAGTGGATAGAGGATAGAGTATTGTACAAGAAATGAGGATTGATTTGCGCTTGCAGCGCATGCATATCCGCTTCTTTTTTTGATGATTCCTCCAGCTTTACCTGCTCCGTCAAACCTTCAATTCGCTCGCTTAGCTTATTGTAGCTTCGCACGAGCTGTCCTACCTCATCCATCGTTTCCACCGGATACGTTTGCATCGGCTCTTCCGGGTTCGAGTGCTTTAGAAACTGCGTCAGCATAATAAGCGGATTGGTCACTCGTTGAACGAAGTATAGAACGAGTACGGCCACGAGCAGCATCGAAAAAATAATGACAATCGCCATCAGCTGCAGGACGTAATTATTTTGAGCTTTGTATTCCGTGAAGGGCATGACGCCCGTCAGCCGCCAGCCTACATCAGCAACCGTATCATAGAGTATGGTCTGTTTACTTTCACCATGGCCGTAGTTGAGCGTTCCCGAATTCCCTCTTATCGTCAAGCCTGGCAGCAGAGCTTCCATTGTCATCATTGACCTGCTTTGATCACTGCCGGACAAGATTTGTCCCTTCTCATTGGACAGAACGACGTAGCCCCCCGCTGAAATGCCCGCCTGATTCATCAGCTTGGAAACAGCTTCTTCGTTAAGGCTTATGACCAACGTTCCAATTTGTTTGAAGCTGTTCAGACTTCGTATCGGCCTGACGAGTGAGATCACCTGCTTCACCCCGGCTGCTGTATCCGTCTCGTAACGGCTTGTCCACCATTTTGCACTAGATTGATAATGCTCAATATCTTCTCCAGTCAGCTCGGATAATTCCGTCTCAAAAATCGTTGTATTTGAAACGGGATGGGACTGGCTTTGCGGATAAATCGTGATGTCCGAAATATACGATTTGGAGAACACCAGATTAGATAGAAACTCAATCATTTGCGTTTGTTTAACCGCATTTTCTCCTGTACTGCTCAAATATTGCTGTACATCCTTTTGCCCAATCAAAAATAATGACATATTCTCGATATCTTGAACGATAAATTCGAGATTCGTACCCGTCTGACGCAATAGGCTCTTGCCCGATTGCTTTGCCTTCTCTTCCGTAGCTGTCGCTGCCATGTTGTAGGCAAATAAGCCCAGCGCGAGCAGCGGAATGAGAACCGATAGCAGCAGCAAAAAGGATAACTTACGCTTTAATGAGCTACTAATCCAGCGCATCTCTCATCCCCACTCTCCTTTTCTCGTAGCAATAAAAAGTTTAAAAACATCCTATCACACTTTTTTTTAGGTTAACAGATTTTTTGTTTGATTTTTCGAGTAAGTCGTAGTACCATGTGGGCAATGAGGCTTTAAGAAAGTGGAGAGTGAATGCAAGTGGAATCAATATCTCAAGAATTACTATTTTTGACGGAGATGGCCAAAGGTATAACCGCGCAGTTTGGAGACAATTGCGAGGTCGTTGTGCATGACTGGTCAAAGCCCGTAGACAGCACCATTGTTGTCATCGAGAACGGCCACGTCACCGGAAGAAATGTAGGAGATCCTGGCACGAATCTTGGACTGGAAATTATGAGAGGCACCTCCGAGGGTGATAACCGCCATAATTATGTTACCCAGACGAAGGATGGACGTATTCTCCGTTCGACCTCCATGTATGTAAAAAATAACGCCGGCACCATCATTGGAGCGCTCTGCATCAACTTTGACATTACCGATCTGATGGTTGCCGAGAAAACGCTTCAATCGCTGACAGCGAGCGGACTACAGCCGGTTCGGGAATCGTTTGTCAGCAACGTGAACGACCTGCTCGATACGCTCATACAGGAAGCGCAGGTCACGATTGGCAAGCCGCCAGCTGCCATGACCAAAGAAGATAAAATTAAAATCATTCAATTGCTTGATCAAAAGGGTGCTTTTCTCATTAAAAAGTCAGGCGAGAAGGTTTGCAGCTATTTGAGCATTTCAAAATTTACGTTATACAGCTATTTGGAAGAATCCAAAGGCGGAGATAGCGATGAAGGAGCAAGCGAATGAGCGAGATATTAAACGTACGCAAAGATGAGGAAGCCTTGCTTAAGCTAGAAACACCATGCGTTGTCATCGACAGTGATGCTGTCGACAACAACATTGCTGCAATGGCAGAAGCTATCGCGAAACGCGGCGTAAAGCTTCGTCCCCATGCCAAAACACATAAGCTGCCGGAAATGGCCTCAAGGCAGCTCGCAGCTGGTGCCATCGGCATCACCGTAGCCAAAATTTCCGAAGCAGAGATCATGGCAAGCGGCGGCATTCGTGATATTTTTGTCGCTTATCCGTTAGTGGCCAAATCCAAGCTTGAGCGTGCAGCTCGGCTCAGTCTATCCGGCGTTCGTTTAATTATCGGAGTCGATAGCTTAGAGGGTGCGAAGCGCATTTCTGAGACAGCCGTGCGTGAAGGCGCAGTGCTGGAAGTACGCCTTGAACTGGAAACGGGACTTCGCCGTACAGGAGTTGCGATCGACAAAGCCGTGGAGCTTGCGAAGCAAATCAATGATCTTGACGGCATAAAGCTTAGCGGTATTTTCACCTATCGAGGGGCTATGGTCAGCGGAGCATCGACGCTCGATTTGCAAGCAGCCGGCCATGAAGAGGGTCGCTTGATGGTTGAGGCTGCTGCAGCTCTACGGAGCGCAGGCATCGCCATTGAGGATGTAAGTGTAGGCTCTTCGCCTACTGCGCTGTTCGCTGCTGAAGTTGACGGCATCACTGAAGTTCGTCCCGGAACTTACATTTATCAAGACCGGATGCAGGCAGCTTTCGGAACATGTGCGCTTGAGGATTGTGCCGGCGTGGTGCTGGCTACTATTGTCAGCAGGCCCTATGAAGATTTAATCATCATTGACGGCGGCAGCAAAACATTCGCAACGGACGTACAACCGGGCAATTCACCTTTATTCCTTAAGGGCTTCGGCCATATCATCGGAGATCCTGAAGCGATTTTGGAGCGAATGAATGAGGAGCACGGCATGATTCGTGTACAGCCGGGTTCCAACTATCAGGTTGGCGACTTGGTGCGTATCATCCCCAATCATATTTGCAGCACCGTTAATTTGCACAGCTTTGTCTACATCAAGGATTCCACTGGGCAGCTTCACAAAACGACTGTAGCGGCTCGTGGAATGCTCGAATAACGAGAAGGAGGAGGCTTATAACATGCTCGATCTTATTTTGAAAAACGGCAAAATCGTCGATGGCAGCGGCAATCCTTGGTACGGCGGCGATGTTGGAGTCAAAGATGGCATCATTGTTTCTATTGGCCAAATTGATCAAGAGGCTAGCCAAATCATTGATGTGGGACGCAAAGTGATTTCTCCTGGCTTCATCGATGGGCATTGCCACTCGGATCTGATGATTATTGATCATCCTTACAGTGAAATTAAGCTGCAGCAAGGGGTAACAACTGAGGTTGTCGGCAACTGCGGCCTCGCCCCTGCTCCATTTATTCGGAGTAAAGGCGCACTGCTGCAGTCGTATGTGCAGCCCGTACTTGGGAGTACAAGCTGGGAGTGGCCGTGGGAAACGGTTGGTCAATATATGGATTTTGTCAGCAAATCCAATCCATCGGAGCACATCGCCACCTATGTAGCACACGGTGCACTTCGTATCGCAGTCATGGGCTTCGAGAACCGTCCTGCGACGAAAGACGAAATCGAGCGGATGAAGACACTGCTTGAAGAAGGGCTGCGAGCAGGCGCAATCGGATTATCAATTGGCCTATTGTATGCACCTGGCAGCTATACTTCACGCGAAGAGCTGGTTGAGCTTTGCAGCGTTTTGCCTAAATACAACGGTTTGCTCTCCACACATATTCGCGGTGAGGGCAATAACTTGCTGCCGTCCGTTGCAGAGGTCATATGGATCGCTGAACGAGTCGGCATCTCGCTGCATATCAGTCATTTGAAAGCAGCAGGCCGCGCCAATTGGGGTAAAGCGCTTGATGCGCTGGAGCTTGTAGAAGCGGCAAGAGCACGCGGTATGGACGTCACAGTTGATGTTTATCCCTACGCGGCAGGCTCCACCACCTTAACAACCGTCCTCCCTCCTTGGGTGCTAGAGGGCGGCATTCATGCAACACTTGAAGCGTTCCGCGATAAGGCGCTCCGCCTGCGGATCAAAGAAGAGCTAAGCCGCGAGCAGGACACTTGGGATAATCTTGTATGTTCAACTGGCTGGTCCAGCATCATTATTTCTTCGATTCAGACCGAAGCGAACAAGGCACTCGAAGGCAAATCAATCGCCGAGGTTGCCGAGCTTCGCGGAGAACATCCCGTCGATTGCATGATGGATCTTCTGCTTGAGGAGAATGGTCAAATCGCGATTGTCTACTTCCATATGTCCGACGACGATGTGAAGCAGGTCATCGGTTATGAGAAATCATTGATTGCATCCGACAGCTTGAACTGCGAGATCGGCAAGCCTCATCCGCGCACGTACGGCACCTTTCCACGCGTTTTTGCAAAATATGTGCGTGAGGATAAGGTACTGTCGCTTGAGCAGGCGGTTCGCAAGCTAACCTCATTTCCCGTACAGCGCTTTAAACTTGGCAAAAGAGGACTGCTTGTGCCAGGATATGCTGCTGACATCACGGTATTCGACCCAGCTGTCATCCAAGACACAGCTACGTTCGAGGACCCGCGTCAATATCCGTCCGGCATCTCGCATGTTATCGTTGCCGGCCAGCTCACGCTTTCACATGGTGAACACACGCATAAGCGCGAAGGTAATCTTATTCGCGCGCAGCACTGCTGCACGCATTAGTTAACCCGCAATACACAATTGATAAACAAGGAGCTGTTTTATAATGTCTATTATTGAAAAACGTCTTGCTGAGCTAGGAATTGTTTTGCCTGAAACGACTAAGCCTAAGTTCTCCTACATTCCGGTCAACCAAACGGGCAATCTCATCTATACTTCCGGCTTCGACTGCCGTATCGATGGTGTTCTCATGTATGAAGGTAAAATCGGCTCTGATCTAACGATCGAGCAAGGTCAAGAAGCAGCGCGCCAAGTCGTTATCAACCTGCTTGCGGCGATGAAAACTCACCTAGGCGACCTTGACCGTGTCGTAAAAATCGTAAAAATTCTTGGTTTCATCAACAGCGCTCCCGGTTTCGGCGATCAGCCTTATGTGCTGAACGGCGCATCGGATCTGCTCATTGAAGTATTCGGAGAAAATGGACGCCATGCAAGGTCCGCGATTGGTACAAGCGACCTTCCATTCCATACGCCAGTTGAAATCGAGCTCATTGCAGAGGTTCGCGAATAGCATGAACAGGCAAAACCCCCAAGGCTCAGGCACTTGGGGGTTTAATACTATTTCAATTAGTGGAAAACGCATTGATTCCGATTTACAAGCAAGCTTTGTTGATTACCAGCATACAGCGCGGGAAATAATAACAAGCAAAATGAAGAGTACCAATATAATACCGATACCAGTTCCCCAGCCGCCAACTCCAGTTCCACAATTGCTAACACCTGCAACTGGATAAGAAGGTCCGCAATTTCCTGCGCCAACCCCTGCTACTCCATAGCCCATTTGTTCATCTCCTTTTTACTAAGGTACAGTATCCTATGATTTTTAGTAAAAAAGGTATAGGCTATTTCGTAAAATGTGCTCCTGCTCATTTTTTATGCCCGCCCACACTTTCTTGAAATGGCTAAACGCCTCTGCTCTGGGTGAACAAGTCTATTTATTCTGGCTATCGATGAGCGTCAAAATAAACGTCAATGCTTCTGCACGAGTAGCCTTTGCCTGCGGTTCAAAGCGATTGCCGCTTCTCCCCTTAAGCAGATTGCGAGAAACAGCAGCCGCTACAGCCGGCTTAGCCCAAGCTGGTATTTGCGAGGCATCCGCAAAACGAATTGACGGGTTCTCGTCGAGCGGAAAACCAGATGTACGCATCGTCATTGCCACCATTTCCGCTCTTGAAATATGGCGGTTTGGCCGGAAAGTACCATCGTCATAACCGCTAATTACCTCAGCATTCACAGCCTCCGCTATTAAAGCCTCTGCCCAAGCTGGAAACTGTCCCTTGTCTTTAAAATTAACTTCCTTCGCTTGCTTAGCATTCAACTCGAATGCACGGCCGATCATAGCAACAAATTGCGAACGCGTTACCCAGCCATTAGGTTGAAAAGCACCGTTCTCAAAGCCTGTTACGATGCCAAGCGAAGCCGCTCTTGTAATATTTGCCTCAGCCCAGTGGCCTTTTATATCACTGAAGGATACTGGCGTCGAAGAACTTAAGAGCAAAGCCAGCTTCGCCGCATTTTTCAGCTGAACCGCCTTGACCTGGCTATCGACCAGCTTCGCTTCTACCAGCTCAACGCTCGCCTTTCCACTCGCAACTCCCTCAAAAGTAAACGTCGCAATAACTGCCGATCCGCTCACTCCGCTATCCTTCCCAATCTTCGTATGAGCGAATGTTATAACCCCATCTTTATCAATCGGTGAAATAGGCATTCCTTTCCACGCTGCTGTCGCCTGTTTGAATTTAAGCTTTGCTGTGTTGTACTTCAGTTTAATCTCGAAGCCATATAAATCATTTAATTGCTCCCCTTTTACAACGACCTCAACTGGCTGTCCGACTGCCGCATTTTTCTGATTGACGGTAAGCGACAACGTTGCAGCCGCAGCATATGCAGCAGGCAGCAAAGCTGAGCGGCCAATGCCCGTTAGCGTAGAGACGCCAGAAAACAACGTCATCACTATTAACAAAATTGCTATTTTTTTCACTCTCAACAACATGTCCATTCTCCTTCCAAATCGTGTTTTTCGTTATGTTCAATAGGGAGCGTGCTAGTGAAAAGGCTGACAGCAGCTTAACTAGCGCTTGTCAGCCTTTTTCTTTATACAACTATTATGATTTCGGCTCGCTCTTGCTGTCGTAGCGGTTGCTCCACTCTTTTAAAATAGTGTCTCTTTGTTTAGCCGCTTCTTGCAGATCGTATTTGATTAATTGCTCAATCGGGTTTTTAGTATAACCTTCTGGAATGACGCTAGTGTCACTCTTCACAGCTACGATCGGATAGTTTTTGCTATATTCAGCCATTGCATCGTCTGTAATTGCCCAGTCCAAAAACGTCTGTGCTGCTTTTTTCATTTTCGATTTCTTAATCATTGCATTTGCCTCGACATCCCAGCCTGAGCCTTCTGCCGGGAACACTACTTCAACTGGCGATCCGCCGCTTTTTTCTTTAATACCGCGGTATCCGAAGGAGATCCCGATTGGATATTCGCCAGTACCAGCCATTTTTGCCGGCTTCGAACCTGAGTGTGTGTAGATGCCAATGTTCTCATGCAGTTTGTCCATGTATTCCCATGCTTTATCTGCTCCAAGCAGCTGCGCCAAGCCCGATACCGTGAGGAAACCCGTACCAGATGATGCAGGGTTAGGCATCGTGATTAGACCTTTATATTCTGGCTTAAGCAGATCCTCGTATGTCTTCGGAACTGCCAAACCTTTTTTCTCCAGCTCAACCGTATTAGCAATAAAAGCAGTCTCCCATGCATCAATGCCTACCCAATGCTCCGGACTTCTAGTATCTTTAAACTCAGCAAGAATCCGATCTACGCCAGCAGGAGAATAAGGCTCCAGCATGCTGTTTTGATCCAGTACTAGCAAGCTTGTTGCTGCAACGCCCCACACGACATCCGCTTGCGGATTATCCTTCTCAGCAAGCAGCTTAGCCGTAATGATACCTGTTGAATCACGAACGATATTCAATTTGATGTCTGGGTATTTTTCATAAAAAGTTTTCAAATACTCTTTAATAAGATCATCCTCAAGCGCAGTGTATACGGTAAGTTCTTTGCTATCCGTATCAAGCGATGATTCTGTTGATTCTGTTGCTTCAGAAGTATTGCCCATTTTGTTATTTCCTTTACTGCTCGATCCTCCGTTACCTCCGCATGCGGATAATACCGTAACAATAACTATCATGCTCACAAGCAGAAACCAGCTTCTTTTCATTTTTTTCTCTCCCTTTGTTTGTTCTTCTTCTCTATTCCTACTATATGCTTGTTTGTTTAACGCACTGTAAAATACAAGTAAATAAATTGTTTTGTTTTTGATTTCCGCTAATTAGATGTGTTTTTCCTTTGAGTAATTTGCATTTGGTTGGTAAAAAAAAAAGAACCTCCAAGTCTTATTAGACTCAAAGATTCCTTTGCCATAAACAGCTATTCTGCTACAATCCAGTGCACATCCTGATCATCAAGCTTGGAACGCCAAGCCTGTGGAGGCGCTACATCGCTAATAATCATATCAATCTCTTTAAAATCGGCAATCTTATAAAAATGGTTCGTCCCAATCTTCGTATAATCAGCTAACACGATCGTTTGCTTGGCTTGTTTCATAAAAGTTCTAGCCAACACGCCGCGCTCATCCTCGTAGCTTGTCACACCGCTATCAATCTGTAAACCGTCAGCAACGATAAAAGCCTTATCCACATTAAAACTGGACATAAACTCCATCGCAAGCGTACCGGATGTCCGGTAATGCTTCGGGTTAATGCGACCGCCAATAAGCACGATTTCACCATCAAATATATTGCGATTTTTGTAGCCAATCAGCAAGTTTAAGGTATAAACGGATGTAACAAGAACGGTAAGTTGTTTTTTGTAAGCAAGTGAATCGATCATTTGCAGCGTCGTTGTTCCATCGTCGATGACAACGACGTCTTTATCCTGAATGAGAGAGGAGGCAGCTCGTCCGATCCTTCTTTTCTCTTCAGCCTGCTGCACCTCACGCCGAACATAAGCGGGCTCTTCCCGCTCCACATTAATCTTAACGGCGCCGCCGTATACTCGCTTGAGCTTAAGCTCATCCTCCAGCTCCTCCAAATAACGGCGGATCGTTTCCGATGATACATCAAGCGCCTGCACAAGCTCCGGCGTTCGAACCTTTCCTTTTAGCTGCAGCATATTAATGATGATCTGCTTCCGCTCTTCTCCGGCTAGCGACATCTCTATTTCCCCTTCGTCTTCAGCTTAGTCTACTGTTTTGATTATTAATCGTATTCTAGCCTACTTCAACTAAACTCTCAATCTTTTCATGAATGAGAATGCCGCGCTTGCTTAGCTGCTCAAATATAATGCTCGGTTCAAAAGCTTCTTCCGGTGTTATGATTCCTGTTTGATCTTTGCATAACGTCTGACCGCTCGCAATAAGCTCCGTCGCTATCGCAAGTGGAATGCCGACGTTTCTAGTGTACGCACGGAGTTTCTCCCAGCCTTCTACTGAACCATCCGATGCAGGATGTGTATGGGTAAGTGTATATTTGCAAGCTTCGCCAGTCTGTGCCGATATCCCTGTTACTTCAATATGAAGAGAATAACCGTATAATTCCGTTTCATGGCCTTCCTGCGATTCGAATAAGTATTGCCCAATCGCATCCATAATGCCAATTTCCTGGCCTGCAATGTTTATACGATCGTTGCGCATAAACCCATAGTCATATAACGCACGGACGAGTCTCATATTTTGCTGAGGCCATGTACCGCGTACTTCAATTAACTGAACATCCTTGCTCTCAAGCGCTTTTGCCAGCGTTCTTGTCTCTGCGTGCGGAATAATGTATTGAATCGATTTGCCGTACGGCTCTGGCAGCTCAATTTCACGTGGACGAGCAAACGGCTCCACCTGAATGAATTGCCCCTTCTCATAAACTACGCGTCCAGGCAGCTTCGGATCATACTCATAAACCGTCGTTTCCGCTATCGATTTGGAGAATGCAATCGGCCGGTATGAGCCATGACTAACCCGTACCTCATGCACTTCCTTCAACTGATTAGCAGCATGCATCGCCATCATTTGCGTTACACCGGGCGTCATCCCGAAGCCAGGCAAACACATTTTTCCGTTGCGGACAAATACATCGTGACTTGCATCTTCTTCGCCAAAGCCGTTCAAATTAATGCCGTGGCAGCCAGCCTCTGCAATACATGCCGTGGACAAGCCGTTTAATGTAATCGTAGTTCCATCCATTACAATATCGTAGCCGCGAAGCTGTTCTACCGTTGCCGCATGATCATGTACATTCACTCTGACTGCATTGACACGTTTATCATTCAGTGAGGCAGCAAGCTGCTGCGCCGCTTCCAGATTGAAATCACCGATCGTAATGACCTCAAATGAGGAGTACTGAACAAGATCCAGCACCGCTTCCATACAAATTCGACCTGCACCGCCAAGACAAAATACTTTCATCGTCTTCACTCTCCTACTGTTCCTTGTCAAAGGATGAATAAATGCTTTTGATCACATGTACCAATCGTTCCATATCTGCTGGATTAACATCACCGATGCTGCCAATTCGGAAAGTCGGCTCCGAGGTCAGCTTCCCTGGATACAGAACAAAACCTTCCTTCTTTAAGCTTCCGTAAAATGATTCAAATGAAAAGTTAGCGCTTGGGTAACGAAATGCTGTAATAATAGGAGATTGCCACTCACGAGGAAGCAGCGCACTGAAACCAGCAGCCTCCATCCCCTCAGTTATTACTTGTTGATTGCTGCTATAACGAGCTTCCCGAGCCGCAATTCCGCCTTCAAGCTCAAGCTCCTTCAGCGCCTGATCGAATGCGCGAACAACATGTGTCGGCGAGGTATAACGCCATTTGCTATTCGAGCGCTCCATCATGTCCCATTGGTCATACAAATCAAGCGATAAAGAGCGCGCATGGCCCTTGCATTTGGCAATGGCATCACGGCGGGCAACTACAAAACCAAAACCCGGTACCCCTTGGATACATTTGTTGCTGCTGCTAATGAGGAAATCAATGCCCAGCTCATCTATGTCCATAGCTACACCGCCAAAGCTGCTCATAGCGTCAACAATAAACGTGACATTATGGCGCTTAACAACTTGAGCTATTTCATTCAAAGGGTTAAGGATACCTGTTGTCGTTTCGCAATGTACGATGGCAACATGTGTAATCTGCGAATCATCCTGAAGTGCTTTCTCGATGACTTCCGGATTGATAGGGCTGCGCTCGTCAAAACGGATTGGCGTAACTGAAATACCAAGCACGTCGGCAATTTGAACCATTCGCTCGCCGTAAGCTCCATTAACGGCAATAGCCAATTTACCGCCTTGCTTCGGCATCGCCGTGCCTATTGTGGCTTCCACGCTAAACGTCCCGCTGCCCTGCATCAATATAGCAGTATAGTCTTCTGCCGCCGCTTGTGCAGCAAGCTTCACGAGCCGCTCTCTTATCGAAGATACCAGCTGATTGTATTGATCATCCCACGTACACCAATCCTTCATCATCGCTTCCTTCACGGTTCGAGTCGTCGTTAGCGGTCCTGGCGTAAGAAGTAGATATGGATTTTCTGTTAGCAATAATGCATCATTATGTGATTTCATGGACGATCCCCCGCTTGTAGTCTTTCGTTGATGTGTGAAATAACGCCATCCAGCTCGCCAATCTCACGAATGATAAAATGTGCTCCCGCTTGCATCAAGCGATCCGAAACTTCAACAAACAGCTTCTCCTTCTCGCCCTCAGACAGGGCTTCCGTTTCCGCTTGTGTCAAACCCACTTCATTCCCGCCGAAAATAACGCCTACTGACCATACGCCTGCATGACGGCCTTCTCTCATATCCGCTTCGGTATCGCCGCATTTGACGATATGGCTCATCGGATACGTACCGAGCAGCTCCGCATTGCGGAAAATCATCCATGGATGCGGACGGCCTTCGGCTGCTTCATCTGGCGTTACAGTACTATCTGGCGAATATCCTTGCTTCGCAGCTTCCGGCGCAATAATGTCCATCATGGGACGCGTATAACCTGTCGTCGTTCCAATCTTGATGCCCTGCTCGCGAAGTCTCTCAATAAGTGCAAGCGCTCCGGGCACTGGTGTAGCATATTGATGAAGAATGGAGAACAACATCGGTTCAAACTTTTCGTACATTTCATCAATGTCATTTTCATTTGGCTTGCTGCCAAACTTCGCTTGCCATGCAGCAGACACATCAGGATCGGAGCAAATATCGCGCAAATGGTCCTTTTTCATGCGACCCATCGGCTTCCGAATCGCTTTGAACGACGCCTCAATGCCTCTTTCTTCGAATAAGCGGCGAAACGCTTCAACCGGAGCAAAGCTTCCATAATCAACCACTGTACCTGCCCAATCCAATATGACTGTTTTAATCATGAGTAAAAACCTCCATCGTATAATGTGTATTTGTTTTTTTGAAAAATTGTTTTTGGCATCGCCTTATCGCTTCTGCCAAGCTGACATTTTGCGTCTCAGCCTTGCGGTGCCCGCTTCATATAGAAAGCGAACGACAACATTGAGGAGAACAACGAGCACAGACATCGCTGCCGCCGCTGCCGTATCGCCCGCATCGTCCATGCTGACGATGGAAACCGAGGCAATTCGCAAGTCCGATGCATACAGAAAGACCAGTGCAGATACCGTCACCATTGCATTTACGAAAAAGTAAACTGCCATTTCTAATATGGCCGGCAAGGACAATGGCACCGTAATGCGATAAAATGTCCGCAGTTTCGAGACATTCATGGACTCCGAGACGTTGTCGAACTCCTTGTCCAGCATTTTTAAAGTTGCGGTTGCCGTCATGAATGGAACGGAGTAAAAATGCACAACATTAGCCAAAACAAGAATAATCATCGTTCCATAAATAAAGTGAAACGGGTTGGACGGATGATTAAAGAAATAAATAAAAGATAATCCGATGACCAGCCCTGGAAGCGCCAGTGGCAAAATCGACAAGAAATAAGCAGCTTGCCGGATCGGACGATAGACACGTCCATTTTCGATCAAATAAGCAAACAAAAACGTAATGATCGTTCCGATTACCGCTGTCCAAGCGGCCATCTCAATGCTGTTCCAGAACGGATCGAAGCCACCTGCCGCTGCATTGGAGAAGTCGAAGTTGCTCCACGTTAGTGACATGTCATACGGCCACTTCTTCACGAGAGAAGCAAGCAGAACAGCTCCCATTAACAGCAATATCATGGCTGATAAAACAATCGCATACGTATACGCCCAAACATTGCGCAGCCGATTGTTCTTCACGGAATAAGGAACAGACTTTGATGTGACGTAAGCCTGCTGCTTCCGCGTGACGATTCGATCCACGATAAACGCGAGAATGGCGGGAATGGTCAGCACGATGCCGACTACAGCTCCCATAGACATATTTTGCTGGCCGACAACCTGTTTAAAAATATCAGTGGCCAGCACGTTATACTGTCCGCCTACGACCTTCGGTGCTCCAAAATCGGTGAAGCTGAGCGTAAAACAAATGACGACTGCGCTGAGCAGCGCATATTTTACAGACGGCAGCGTTACGGTAAACATTTTTCGCAAGCTGCTCGCGCCCATCGACTCGGCTGCCTCATATAAGCGATAATCGCTGACGGCAAGCCCCGCGCACAAAATAAGAAACGCCTGCGGAAACGTATAAATGACCTCAGAAATGATGATGCCTACTTTTCCATAGAGCGGAATTCGCCACTCAAACGGCAGCAGTCCGAACAACCCCGTAGAGATAAGACCTTGATGACCAAATAAATAAGTAAGCGCGAGCCCGTGCATCATGGTTGGTGCGAATAAGGGCAGCATGGCAAGAGCTTTGAAGAAGGACTTACCTTTAATATTTGTGCGAGTCAATACGAACGCCAGCCCAAAGGCAAGCGGCACAGCAATCGCGGTTGTAGCTGTGGATACGGTAATCGTGTTCAGCATCGATTGAATGAGTGATCTTGACTGCAGATACGATGAAAAATGAGTGAAGCCAACCAGATTTCCATCTGAATCCATGAACGCCTGCTTAAACATCGCGAACAGCGGCAGGACAATAACAGTAATAAGTGTGAGCAGGACTAGCACTAGCAGGAGCTTAATAACGCCATTGCTCTCCCGTAACTTTTGATTGCTTTTTCTCACCCACTGCGAGGGCAGAGCTTGATCTATTTTCCCTTTCATTCTCTACCTCCCCACGTTCCCAGCGATTGCCGCAGGATAATGAAGCATACGCTCTTGCGGCATTTGAAGATGAAATAGCTTATTGCGCGACCATTCAAATCGATTAGCTATTTGCGCTGATATATCCACCGTTACGCTTATGTCTGAGTGCTTCCCGTGTTCATTCGCAAGCTGCAAGCTTACACGATAGAATGCGCCACGAAACTCCACATGCTGAACAAATCCGCTAATTCCGCTATCATTAGATAGGCCGCCCGTATGCTTTTCCTCATCAATCTGGATATGTTCCGGCCTTATAGCTAACAAATCATTTGGGCTTGCCCCCATCCATCTTTCTGTTCCTACAGGGAAGAAATTAATAGCCCCAATGAAATCAGCGACAAAAGGCGTATTCGGTTTGTCATATACCTCCTGCGGCGTGCCAATTTGGACAACACGTCCTTGATCCATGACGACAATCTGATCCGCCATCGTGAGCGCTTCCTCTTGGTCATGCGTAACCATAACCGTCGTAATGCCAAGCCGCTCTTGCAGCTCGCATAGCTGTTCGCGCAGCTTCTCCCGCACCTTCGCATCAAGCGCAGAAAGCGGCTCATCCAGCAATAAAATATCAGGCGATAAGGCGATTGCTCTTGCGAGCGCCACCCGCTGCTGCTGGCCTCCGGAGAGCTGTGCTGGATACCGATCCCTCACCTCAGTCAGTCCAATGAGCTCCAGCATCTCCTTCACACGTTCTTCAATTTGATGCTTCGGCTGTTTCCCTTTGAGACCGTAGCCAATGTTGTCGCTCACACTTAGATTTGGAAATAGCGCATACGATTGAAAAACGATGCCAAAGTTGCGTTTGGATGTATGCTGCGTCGTAATATCATTTCCATCAAGGATAACGGTGCCGGCATCAGTCTGTTCAAGACCTGCGATAATACGCAGCAATGTCGTCTTGCCGCAGCCGCTTGGGCCGAGCAGACATGTGAATTTCCCTTTCGGAATATGAACGCTGACATCATGGAGTGCTTGAAAGCTGCCAAATGCCTTGCGAATACCATTAATCGCTAATCCTTCATTTTTCATTCTCATTCTCCTTGTGTTCTCGTAATAATCGTTCAAGAACGGTATTATGAAGTTAAAGCATTTGCATCGTTGATCTATTAGCAGTTTAAAATAGATTTGTTAAGTGAGTGTCAAACACAAGTAAAGATTGTGTGTTTAATTGCTTTTATTATGGTTTTAAGTTGTTTTAAAGATCCGAATGCTGTATTTTATGTGCAACAACCTTTTTTTCATTTCTTTAGCAAAGACAACAAACTAAAAAAAGGACGGGTTCAACACTTATGACAACGATTATTTTCGATTTAGACAACACGCTGATTTGGGATGAGAAAAGTACAGACGAGGCACTCGAAGCAACATGCGAAGCAGCCGAGCAAGCATTGGGTTTACAAATAGGACTTTTAAAGCAATCTATCATTCAATCTGCTCATTCTGTTTTTCGTGAATTGGAATGTTACGCTTACTTAGCGAATATTGAAGTAACTGCGATGGAAGCGATGTGGGCCCGGTTTGATGATGGAGAAGCAGCAGAGCTGCAATTAATGAAAGAGGAAGCACCTGCTTTCCGTAAAAACGTTTGGGAGAGAGGACTACAAGAGCTCGGCATCCACGATGAAGACCTTGCAGTCAAGCTTGCTGAACAGTTTCCAACCGAGCGGCGCAAGCGCCCTTATGTATATGAAGAAACATTTGAGGTGCTCGAAGCATTATCTGCAAAATACACGCTTATGCTGCTGACCAATGGAACACCTGATTTACAGAAAGAGAAGCTCTATGGCATCAACGGATTATCCGATTATTTTCCCCATATCGTTATTTCGGGAGAAGTCGGCTGCGGCAAGCCGGCTCCGCAAATTTTCGAGCACACGATGAATCTCGCGGGGCTAAAACCTGAGCAATGTCTAATGGTAGGAGATAATTTGTTTACCGACATTTTGGGGGCGAGCCGAACCGGTATAGCAAGCGCCTGGCTAAATCGATCGAGACAGCAGCTGCCAGAAGGTGCCGCACGTCCAACTTTTGAAATACAATCCTTGAGAGATATTGAAGCGCTGCTTCCTCTATAAGTTGTTCTTACTACTATAAAAAGAGGCTCCACCTTGTCGTTTCGACGAGGTGGAGCCTCTTTTTAGTAATTTCTTCATATTGCGATTACACCTGTTTAACAACACAACCTTATGATAAAGAAGAACAAAAAACACACAAAAACAATTAATCACATTATTTAATGACATTATTTGTTTTGTTTTTAATTTATGTGTGGGAAGGATGTTGGATTATGGCCCCTATGCCATAAAAGTAAATCTACTGTCCCCTAATCGATTTCACGAGACACCTATTCGAAAAATTGGAGGTTATTATTCATGAATAAGACGATAAAAAAAGCATTTGTATCCACGCTTGCTGCCGTTACATTAATTACCGCATCAGGAGGATTTGTTCCGCTCAGCCAAACCGCTTTTGCAGCTGTTGTGAATGCCGACCTGCATGCAAAGTTCAGCTTTGAGAACAATGCCGCTGATAGTTCCACAAACACTCTCTCGGCTGACATCGTCGGCACTCCAACTTACGTTCCCGGAAGAATCGGACAAGCCCTTTCTTTAAGTTCAACTAGTGCCAATAAACAATACGTAAATCTAGGCAAGCCATCACAGCTCCAATTCGGAGTCGATAAAAGCTTCAGCTTCTCCTTCTGGGTGAAGTCCTCCGGCGTAGATTCCGATCCTTCCATTCTATCCAACAAAGACTGGAACAGCGGTGCTAATGTTGGCTACAACCTTTCTCTTCAATCCGATAAAAGGCTAAGATGGAATTTCAACACGGCAGGCGGAACACGTATAGATGCTGATATTCCAAACGTCGCTAATGGGAGCTGGCACCATATCGTTATCTCGCATGACCGTACCGTCGGACGCGTAGATTTTTATAAAGATGGCGTGCCTGTTGCAGTCTCTACTTCAAACGGGACCAAATTCAATAATATCGCAAGCGCAATTAGCATTACTGGTCGCACAGGAACGATCGATTCTGGTCTATCCACAATGCTCGGCAATGATGGCACTGGCAAATATTCTGCAGCTTTGGAAGCGCAGCTCGATGAGGTTCTCATTTTGAATCGTGCGATCACCCCTGAAGAGGTTACAGAAATTTTCAATAGTGCTCCGCCCATAGTAGTCAGCGATAAATTCAATGGCACGCTAAAATTCGTAGGTGCAACAGCCACAACTCCTGGCACAGAATTTAGGCAGATGCTCGACCTGCGCACCCCTTCCATGACAACCGCGATCGACAGCGCGAGCGTAGAAATTGCCTATGACAGCAGCAAATTCACATTCTCACGTGCAACGAAAGCAACGAAAGTAGACACTTCAACACCAGGCATCGTTAAGCTGGAACTCCCAGCTGGAAGTGTATATAACAAAACCAACCCTTTAGAATTCGCGTCATCTACACTGTCTGATGTTTACTTTTTTGCGAAGGATGCAAGTGGACAAGGCACGATTCAAGTGACCTCTGCTGAATTTTTCGTAGGCGGTAATAAATATGTGAAGGAAACGTTGAACACGCCTGCGCAAACTGTTCAGATTAATACAAAAGCATCTGAGGATATTAACAAAGACAGTCATATTACGATTGGTGATGTTGCCTTGGCTCAAGGGAAGTCCGTTCAAGAACTATCCAATATTGCTGATAAAGTAAAATATATGCCTTACAAACGAGTTGTCGTTATCGGCATTGACGGTGCCGGCATGTCGGTATCGAAGGATGCGCCATACTGGGAAACGCCAAGCTCTGTGAAGGAAACGGTAGGCGACCGATTAAATCTGCCCGCACTGCGCGGTATTATCGAGAAAGGTGCTGCTAGTTATTCCGTAACAACGACGCTGCCTACGGTTTCATCTCCTAACTGGGGTGCCATGTTAAATGGTGTGGATTACAGCAAGCATCAAATTGACAATACGATTAGCGCAAATAATTCCTATAGTGAAACATCGCCTTACCCGTCCGTCTTCAAAAAATTGCGCGAACAATTCCCGGAGACTAAGCTCGCTGCCTTTACAACTTGGTCCAACATCATTAATGGACATATTGAACCGTCCCTTGGTGCCGAAGGATATTCTGCGGGCGATAAAGCAAACGTCAATGCTTTTGCAAAATATGCGGCAGACGGCAGAGCATACGATGCATCCCTTATTTTCTTCCAATTGGATGATGTGGACGGTGTCGGACACTCGCTCGGTTTCTATACGAAGGATTATTACGCAAAACTCATGGAAACAGATAACCTTGTAAAAACGATCTATGACTCGCTCGGCAGCAAAAACCTGCTGGACGATACGCTTATTCTAATGACAGCCGATCATGGCGGCGGCACAGAAAACGCAGACCATACGCTCGGCAGCGCTACTGCCCATGGACAAGATTCGCCGCTTGCCAAAACGGTATTTATCGCAGCAAACGGAAGAACAATTGCAACGGATGTAGGCAAGGAGAAGCTTTTGCAAGGAGGAACAACGAAGGATATCGCTGCAACGATATTAGCTGCACTGGAGGTCGATTCACCGATTGGCGATTCCAAGACGATTGATGGCATGTTCGTCCCTCAGAAGGATCAGAACAAACCGGATGCTCCGAATCTTCAGTTAACCAAAATTGTTGACACCACTTCTAAACAATTAAAAGGTTATGAGCTCGCCGTTAGTCATCTGAACACTGATGCTAAAGCCTTGGATATCGAATTAGAGACTGGCGATCTAACGGTCCAATCGATTAAGCCGCTTCAAGCTGGTGTTACCGTATTACGAAATGAAAGTGCCAATGGAAAAACAAGAATCGTCCTCACAGCAGATTCCGCCATCTCGCCGGATCAGCCTATTGTACGGTTAGTAACGCAGTCCCAAAATAACGGTGCATCTGCGGTGCTTCATCAAGCGATGATCGCAAGTGGACAAGGAAAAGAGTCATTGCCTAACTTCACCGCTTCCGTTAAAGAAGAAGGGACAGAAACATCCGGTCCAACTGCTGTATTGGAAGGAAAAACGTCTGTCGTATCCGGTTCAACCTTTACGATTAAGCTAGGCTTGAATGATGTTTCGGACAACGTCTATGCACAAGATATCTCATTTAACTATGACCCGAATGCATTTGAATATGTAGCTAGCCGTTCACTTCTTGAAAAGGTTCAAATTGTGAATACCATCCATGATGAGAAAGGCAAAATCCGACTCATTCTTGCTAGTGAAGGGGTAGAAAATGCGGTTACCGGCAGTAAACAGGTTGTGGAGCTTACTTTTAAAGCAAAAGAAACACAAACGGTTACTACAGGTAAAGTGACTGCGGATTCGATCTTAATTTCAAACGGCGAAACGGAAGTTAATGCTGCTCCATTCACCTTGAATATCCAAGTAACGCCAAAAGAAACGACAAACCCTGCCGATCAAAACCAAGATGGCAAAGTCAGCATTTCGGATTTGGCCCTCATCGTTATTCATTACGGCAAACGCGAAGGCTCAGCGGATTGGGAACTAATTAAACAAGCTGACGTTAACAAAGACGGTGTCATCGATCTATTAGATCTTATTCTCGTCGCTCGCTCCATTGTAGAATAATAAGTATCATTAGCAACTTGTCCCATATGATAAACTATAACATCCCCATGGCTCAGGCCTATGGGGATGTTATTATACTTTCATTTAGTTAGAAAGCGTTTGGAAAGCCTTGCGTTTACGCTTTGGCTTCATTATTGCTTACAGCCAAGAACGAGAAATGATGACAAGAAGGATAAAAAGGACAAGAATAAATCCAATACTTGAGAATCCGCCACCGCCGCAGCCTACGCCTACTCCTGCAACTGGGTAAGGTGCGCAGTTTCCAGGACCTACATTAGCACCTGCTACTCCATAGCTCATTTGTTCATCTCCTTTTTGTTAACTTACACAGTATCCTATGATTCTGGGGCAAAAGTGTATGGGCTTTTGAAGGAAATCAGCAGATGCCTAAAAAAGCCATCTATTATTGCTTGTCTGCGCATAAAGTAAACGAAGGAACCTTTTTTTTAGGTACATATGGAATTAGAGGGATGGTGTTAAAATGGGCTTTTTGGACGCATTAATGGGGAACGCCTCTGAAGTAAATCCTGATGAGGCGCAAAGAGAATTTGGCAACTTGCTCAGTAGATCGGAGAATGTAGAAAGAGCGTACAAGCTGATTCGCGACATGTTCATTTTTACGAACAAACGCCTCATCATCATTGATAAACAAGGAATAACCGGCAAAAAAATCGATTTCCATTCTTATCCTTACAAAAGCATTACTCATTTCAGCATCGAAACAGCCGGAAACTATGATCTGGATGCCGAGCTGAAGATTTGGATATCAGGCAGCGTCACGCCCATCCAAAAAACATTCAACAAAAACCTGAACATCTACGATCTCCAGAAGGTTTTAGCTGAATATGTCTTAAAATAAATGATAAACCCCGCAGACCTTAGAGGTCGGCGGGGTTCATTTATTTTCGCGATAGGATCATTGTATTCAGCCATGCCAGCTCCGAGAGCGTTAACGTACCTTGCTCCGCTTTCTCCCTCCATTTGGTGTCTTGTAGAAGCTTTTGATCCGTAAATTGTCCGAGGGTGTTAATTAAAAGCCTTTGTTCTGCTTCTGATAGATTAAGATCTGATTTTCGATTGTCGGTTGGCCGTTTCATTTTCTCCAGTACCTTCTGTTTGAAATGGTCCCATCCTGTCCACTTGCCATTATCGTACATCAATCTTGGGCAAATCTTCCCGCTCCAATCGTAATGGCGACGAAGTCGCTCCACTCCCCAGCCGTACTGCTTCAGTAGCTTTGCTACTAATTCGCAAGTATTGGAAAGTGTTTTTTCATAGTCTCCACTCTCACAAATCTCAATGCTTATCGATGTTCGATTCCCGCTTGCAGCGCCGCTTCCGTCACCCGCGTGCCACGCATTCTCATTCAGCGGCAAACACTCAATGACCTCATGCTCGTCCACAACAAGATGATAGGATGCGGTTCGGGTATTGGTCGGGTTCGTAAGCCACGCTCTTTCATTTCTCGCTGAGCTGGTAGGGTTGCCAGTGTTGTGAATTGTGATAGATTGCGGCAAAAGCAAATGGCCGGGGCGGCGATTGTTGGGGGTGGATGGGGGGATGTGGTTGATTGTATAATTAGCCATTGTTGGACTTCCTTTTATTCGTAGTAGATTCGTTATCGGTAGATAGATCAGTATGATCAGAATTGTTAATAGTATCTGGGCTGCTGCCTCGCTTTGTCGCTCGCTCTACCTTCGCTTTCAGCTCACTATCAATATGCTCGATGACCGATTTAGGAATCCACTTCTCCCAGCCCGCTCTGTAGGCGTTGGCAGTCAAAGACTGCCATGTGTGATAAATGATGCCTAGCGTAATGGCGTAAAAGAACAGCCCCGGCATACTGAGCATAGAGTCCAGCAGCTTGGCTAGGACGGGTAATGCCAAAAGAAAAAGGGTACGAAGTACCCCAAACATCCCATACTCGGAGGAGTATGTCTTGTCTTTATGTGAAGCGGCAATGCCTGTTATCCAATCTAGCACGATAACTGCTATTAGAAGCGCAATTGGAATTAATCGACCTCCTCCATAGATAGAATCAATCACAGGGGCAAAAAAAGCGCCCACCGCGGCTGCGGTGAGCTTTCCTTCTGATAGATATTGGGATAGGATTTGTTTGTACATGGGAAGCTCCTTTCTGGTTGAGAATGATATTTCTATATTATTTTGATTAATAATGTTACAGTGATAAATACTTTTTACTACATGTTGCAGAATAATTGTACAAATCAACTTTATCTTCAATATTGCAGAGAAAACGTCATCTTTTAAACGCAAAATAGGACGCAATCAGAAATAACATTCCGATTACATCCTGAGCATGTATCTCCACATTATCTTTAACTTTTCGACCTAACAGGTTTTTGACTCAACTCCCACAAGGGGAGGTTTCAGAATAATCTAGTCGATATATCAATTATGGTGTTTTAATTGACTTACTGTTACATTCAGCAGAATGTTTTAAATCTACTTTACAATAATCAAATTCTGTTTAATTTATACTATTAGCTCTGGTCTAATGACATAGAAAGTTTTTAGAACTTCAGATGCATCAGACTCGGATAAGTTGTACGTCTCGATAATTTCTGCTGGAGTACCTTCACCTGCATTATATTTAGTATTTGTAACGTTTGCGTAAATTCGCACTTTATACTTAGGCACTAAACTCCACCTCCGAATAATTCTATTAAGGCAATCTCCACATCGCCAAGTCTAGTTAGAAGACTAGCGTTTTGACCTTCTAATTCCTCTATTCGTAGCTGCTCAGCTGTCTTCGGCGCTGGCGCGTTTTCTGCGTCAATTTCCTCTTTAGTTTTATCGCGCTGTGTAACGTTAACAAGTCTTCCTTCAATAATATCAAGCGTGAAGTATGGGAAAAGTTTTAAAATCTTTGCAGCAAGTACAGCGCCCTCACTCGTATTCTCGTCAATAAAATGAGAATTGGGATACGTTTCCCTTGTTAGCCAATCGCCTGTTTCATAGCTACCGTTTACATGTAATATCATTTAGAACCCTCCTTATTTGAAAGCTATATAATTATAAATTTTCCCAGTCGTATTTGTGCCACTTGATGAGTAAGCAGCGAGTGACCTATCATGGGTTATGATAAACTTCATTGCCCCAATTACAATTTCATTTGCATTACCTGAGCTAACAATTGAACCAGTCACAGCCAGCCCACCAGATGCTGATGAAGTTCCCAACGCTGAAAAAAGTGTTGAGTTATTAGGTATTATCAAAACTGCAGTTGGTGTAAAAGGTAGTAAAATATCTCTTGTTACCGTACCATCCCCTGTATAGGAACCAGCAACATAAGGTTTGCTATCGAAAGTGAGTAATTCAGTCCAAGAGCCCCATCCTGAGGGAGTTTTAATTCTTGTATACGTGATTGTGCTACCAAGTGCATACGCAGTTTGTCTTATATGTCCTGCATCGCCTACATTAACAACATTCACTGTCCAACCAAGATGAGTTGTAGGCATGTTGACATTCGTATAGGTGTAATAATTTCCGTTATCCAACATAAGATTAGCATCATAAACGTTTATTATTGTTTCGTTACTTACCAGTGTCCACGCTCCCCATGCAGTTATTACTTTCCTTCTGGTCCAAATACGATTGGATTTAAAATCATAAGCTGTCTGCATAGTCCAATTGACGTCTAATGTAGTCACCGTCACGAAATAATCTTCTACACCCGGTACAGGTCCCGACGTTGGCTTGTTAATAAAGTACGACCCGTTGGTGTTTACATTGTTAAGATTACTACCGGACTGGAGTGTCATTGTTTCATTACTTATCAGTGTCCACGCCGACCATGTGCTCGCAGTCTGACGTCTTGTCCAAATCTTATTATTGTTAAAGTCATATGCCGTTTGCGCGGTGTACGTCCCGTCAAAATAACCGGTTACTTCAATATAAACACGACCACTACATCCAGATGGCATATTTGCATGATTACTACTAAGGTCATACTTCCCATTTTTCAGAAGCAAGTTAGGATTGGAGTTTACTGCTGGCGCTGATGAGAATCGAGCCATATTGTATACAAACTCTGCAGTTGCGATCTGTTTTGTAGCAGCTTCATCAGGTGGGGTTGTTGTTAACGGTGTACCAGTAAAAGATGGGGAAGCTGTTCCAGCTTTTGCATTCCAAGCAGCTTTCTCCGCATCTGTAACAAAACGATTACTTGCATCTTGAGTAATAACAGACGGTGGATGATTAACTGGATGAGTGTAATTATTCGCCCCCGCCGCAATCCCATCCAGCTTCACCTTATCAGCCGCAGACTGAAGACCAGCTGCGGAAGTGGTGGCTACAGCCGTGCTCGCCTTAGCGTTCCAAGCCGTTTTCTCAGCATCTGTTACAAATCTGTTGCTTGCATCCTGAGTAATAACGGATGCAGGATGAGTAGCCGGATGCACATATGCATTGGCCCCAGCAGCAATGCCTGCCAGCTTCGTTTTCTCCGCTGTCGTATAGTCCTCTGTAGATAGCTGCTTCCCAGCCACTTTATCTACCTTATTGCTAACCGCAGTATCCAATATATCCGCATTCCCATTCAAATCCGCAATATCGACAACATCTGTTCCTTCCGGTTTTTTTAATCCTAAATTCCCTGTCGTTTGCATATTTTCACACTCCCTCGTAAACTCTTAATTCACTCCATGTCTTGATTCGCGCTTGATTCCATGTCATCGTTCCTATCTGATTCCACACTGTATAGGTGTATTTCAAAGAAAAAGCTAAATGAGCGGGCTTAATATCCTCTAGCATTTGGATAAAGCCAGCCATATTGGGCGGAATCCCCTTCGTCCCGACAAATACGACCTCGAAACGGCTCTCTGCCGGATATTCAACTACATTTACCTCACCGCCAGAGAAAGCGATAGCTGTTTGGATAATTTTAACTTTAGTCGTCGTACCAGCTCCGCGCAGCTTGGCAAAAATACTCTCGCGTCGTCGAGCATCCGGTAAAGAGGAGTCGCTTTTCAGTCCAAGCACATTTTCCCAGCGCGTCAGTCCCCATGTAGCCGAATGTACAAAATATTGATCAAATGACGTTTCAATCGCCTCAGCCTGCTCCCCTAGTTCGCCGCCAAGCTTTGATTGAATAGCTAGCATTTCTACGATTTCATAATAATAGGGAGGCAAATATTTCATGAGATCTATTTCCGTATGGAGAGCCTCCTCCCCGTCGTCCCTATCTTCCCCATACGTCTGTTCGCCAAATAAAGCTAGACTATAGGACAATACCTACACCCCCTTTAGCTGATTCCAGGTTACTCCCGGTCCAAGCTTTCCGCTGGCTAGATCATAAGCGAGTTTCACCGCATTGGCCGTCGCCGCTTGTACAACACTCGTGCTGTTAACCGCATTGCTTAATTGAACAACGCCAGCAGCAGTTACCGACGCAGCAGGCAATCTGGCCACGGCAACGGTACCCGAGGTAATATCTGCAGCCGCGTGAGCATGCGCAGCCGGGGCGAAACTTACAGGTTTGCCGCTAATACCAGCCCAAGGCGCGCTGTCCGCTGCTTCTGCACTATCGATCTTTCCGTTGTTGTTCGTATCGTAAATGCTTTTCAGCATGTCGCCCGTCGCCTGCGCTGCAGCAAGCACAATATTCCCGCCGGCTGTACCAATGTACAGCTTCTGGGTATCTGTGCAGTACCCTAGTTCACCGACTTCAAGCAGCCCAATGCTCGTTTCTAAACCTCGCCTCAATTGAATGAGTACTTTTCTTGGCATCTGCTCGCCTCCTTAGAACGTACCGCCATCAATAACGGCAACCCTTAAGCGATTGCCATTCGCAGCATCATAAACGATGCTGTCTGCATCAATATTCGCTTCTATGCCTGTCGCATTAACGAGCACACCTTTGCCAGCTTTTGCGCTAACTGCTGCACCTGCAACCGCAATCCCGTTCCCCGCTCCAACGCTAAGGGTGACAGTATCGGCCTGCCCTCCGCCAGTAAGACCGCTGCCAGCTGTAATCGTCTGAAGCGCACCGCCAGTTCGTACCCATGCGGTACCGTTCCAGCTAAAAATCTTCTGCTCATCATCGATGTAGCATGTCCATCCTACTTGCGGCGTGTATAAATCCCAAGCTATACCGTTCCACTCGGCAATTTTGTTGACTTGTGAAGCCCACACGCCCGTTGCGCCTGCAGGAATCAAGTAACGATCCGATAAGACAGGCGAAGCTGGCGGGGTCACTAAGTCCTTATCCTTAACCGAAGCTTGCGGCTCGATGTTATGCTTCGCCAGCTCAATTTCATTTCTAATCTTTTGCGCTGACCACAAATCGGTGATCGCTAAACCCGCATCATTAATAAGCCTGTGCTTGGTTGGATCGTCCAGGTGCGTCTTAATCTCAGCTGCTGTTTTCACGTTCACACCGTCGGACACCTTGTTTACATTGCCGCTGGTAACGTTAGCTTTTAGCACCTTTGCATAGGTGGCACCTTCTGAAATGTCATCCAGCGTACCTGTCAAATCGGTAAGCTTCTGCGCATTGATTCTTCTCCATGCGGTACCGTCATCAGCATACAAATATCCATTGTTTGTACCGCTGCTCACGTAATACAACCTACCCATGGCTGCTGCAGCTGGTCTAGCTGCTTCTGTGCCGGATAACGCGCGTCCTACCATGCTATTTGTTGTCCCATCACCGACATAAACTTCCTTCGTATCTGTGCAAAATCCCATTTCGCCAGCCAATAAAGCACCGAATGCAGTTAGCTCTGCTTTTGTTCCACGCTTGATCTGAATCGTCTGCGACATTTAATTCCTCCTCAAAAATGATCCGCCATCGATACTTCCGCTTTTCTTGTATCTTTCCACTTCTAATTGCGTTGCAGAAATACTCACCTGCAAATCATTAATATCTGCTGCTTCCACCCGATCGCCTGGTGTTTCGTAGGTAACAAAAACAGCTTCAGCTTGCGCAAAAAGCTTAATTCGGAGCCTCCAAGGCGTCTCAGCCGGTACAGTCAGAAAATAATTTTGTATCTTCTCACCCGATAAGCCGGGTCCTGTATAGACCTGAATGCTGTCCTTGCGTATGTCATCATGTGCAAGGTCTCCCTCAAATACCCCTCCAAGAACGGCAAGCTGCTCTTCTATAACGTACAGCTCGCTGCCTTCCTTTTTGTTCAGCTTCACCGTAAATTGATCTACCTCCGCAGGATATCGCATAGGCTACACCTCCAATTCAACAAGCCCCGCAATAGGTACTTCGTCAATCTCAAGTCCGATATTATCGCTTCCGCCATTCAGTAAAAGTCGATCGTAGTCTAAGACCCCGGGTACTGCTAAGAGCAAAGTGCCGAGCTTAGCGATACTCACATAATTAATGCGGAACGCCGTTTCATCTAAATAAGCAGTGACTGCTTTAGCAAAAGCCGCGCTCACAAGCTGAATCGTATATCCTGCTGCAAGTGTAACCTTAGCCTTGATGCGAATAGGCACACTCGAAGCCGAAACGATTGAAACCTCTGCACCGATTGGCCTGTTCTCATTGATAAAATCAAGCACCGCATGCTGCAGCACCTCGCTCGCTGGCTGCTTATCCGAATTGACGATAACAACCTTCACGGTCCCCGGACCATCCCATAAGGGCATCACTCTTGCTCCACCAACACCGGGAACCGACAACGCCCATCTCATATAATCTGATACATTGCCGCTCGTCCCTGGATTTTGAACCTCGGCAAAAAAACGGCTGCGCAGCTGTGTATCCGACTCCTCGTCCTCACCTGGCACCAGCACATCGACTAGCTCTGCACGAGCAAGCGAGCTAATATAATCGATAGGCAGCATATCGCCAAACTGCTGATTGCCAGCTGCTCCCTCTGTTTCACTTTCAAGAACAAAAGAGCCGGCTTCCAATCTCTCTCTTACAATGTAATTAACCGAATCAGCCGAAAAACGGCTTCCAATCGGCACGTCCATTGCCGCTCCGCTGGAGCCATAAAATTTACCGAGCCGCTTCGCTCTCGTAGCTGCTTGCCTATTGACGCCAAAATCAGCTGTACGCCTAGACAAATATTCCCCGCTCGATGTATCTGCAAAAGCTAAATCAATATTGACGTCCAGCTGAGCATAAAGCTCAGAAAGCTCTGCAGCCGCCGGTGCCAGCGCATCATAAATAATGCTGCCTTCCCGCTTATCTACATTCCCTTGTACACGATCCAGCATTCGCTGGAGCAAATAGCTAAAGGTCATGTTTTCATACATTTTGGCTTACCTCCTCTCCAAAGCTTCCAAACTCCGTTACGACAGTAAACTGGACAACGATAGCTTCATCCTTCATCTCATACTGAAAATCAATGACATCACTCACCCGCTCATCTTGCATAAGCGTCTCTTGAATGCTGCGCTTTAGCTCTGATTGAACATAAGATGGCGATCCTCCAAGTAAGCTTTCCAGCTCGGTACCATAATTGGTGCTGTAGCAAAAATAGCGGTATCGCTCCGTTTGCAATATTTTGAATACAGCCTGCTTGACCGCTTCTAACCCGTCAGTCCTGCCTATGATCCGTTTGCTTGCTAAATCAAGCTTATAGGTCTCGCTCGTTTCGAGCTCCTCTACCGTCGTTACCTCCGCAACATTTGCTCCCTGTGGAATCATGGCTTAGCCACCTTATCGAGTACTACAAATTGTTGACCGCCTTGAACGCGGAGCATTAACACCGCATCTCCCGCTTCCAAGCCTGTGCGGATGACCAGCTTCTCAGATGTTTGCAGCTCAACTTCATACTTAACGAGGCTTTCCGGTATAATTAAAAAATCCTCTGATAAAGTAAAACGTTGATCAACGTTTACTTCCAGAGGATTGATTTGAATGACTTTTCCTACCATGACGGCTAGCGGATTCCCTGCAGCGTAGGCTGCGGCTCCCGCTTTCTTGATCGACTCCAATAATGCCATTAAATCACCCTCAATTCCAGCTTCATCGTATGCGAGTCCGCTTCGAATTTATGCGAGCATTCATCTACGAGAAAATATTGGTGAATGCCGAGCTCATCAATTACTACGGGTACATAACATCCCGCTCTAACTCGCAAATCACCAATGGCATCAATACTGATGCTCTTTTGCTCACGGTTTTTCAGCTTCATCAGCTGATTAAGCTGTTCATTTATTTGTGCCACATTCATTTTCTCATCCGCCTGCTGATAAAGCAGAAGCCGTCCCCATTTCGCGATTGAAGCGTCATCCTTCTTGGGATGATGCTTACGTATGCCTGCTTCTTTATTATCCTCAAAAATAATAATGTGGTTATAGGTATCGCCGTCAATCGATCGCTTCATTCCATAATCAAACATAAGGCTGTAATCGCCAATTACAAAATCAACCTTCATCTCCTCCACATTGCGCAAGGAAAGCTTTCCGAAATCATCCAAAAGCATAAAATTCCCGCCTGAATGAATGAGTGTTAGATCAAGTGCCTTACAAATAATATCAAGCAGCTTTTTATTATCCTCCAGCATGGATGGAATTTTGTACTTGGTATCCACGAGCACGCCTGTCTCCAAGCCAAAATCATCGGCAATTTTCTTTACAATTTGAGAGGCGGTAACCCCTTGAAATTTATAAAAATAATTGCTTAATAAATAGCGAATCTGATCATAGGCTTTTATCGAGATTCTCTCATCCATACCGGTACTCACTTCAAATACATATCCGTAAAATACATTGATATTATCTTTGCGGACACGAATGACATCGCCATTGTTCACCTCAAATGAAGCACTTTGAAATGGACTTCCTTTAAGCACCGTCATATCCAAACTAGACGCCGCTCCAATTCGTTTCGTCTTGTAGGTGAGCGAAGGAACAAGACTTGTAATATTCCATATTTTACCATTGCGGTTATCAATTAATATTTCCAGCATATGATCACCTCGGCAGCTTTAGCGTCATCCCGATGGGCAGCTTTTTGAGCTGTGCATCCTTAATGCCGTTCAGCTTCTGAATTTCCCGCCAACGCTCTTCTTTGTGAAGCTGAACGCGAGCTACCTTAATAAGCGTATCCCCTGCAACCAGCTTATAGGTGCTTGGAGCTTGCTTATCCAATGGCCTTGAGTTAGGCTTCACGCTTGCCGCTCCCTTTTTAATAACGACGGGCCTGGCACCATAAAAAGCAAATTCTTTCAGTGAAATACTGTACTCTATATCCCCAGACCCCGCCGCTTCCTTCCATTCGAATTTTTCAATGCTCATCGCCAAATTAATATCGAAGGTTGCCCCGGTATAAACAAAACGGATCGGTCGCTTTTTCTCCATCCAATCGAGGATAACCATGACATAAAAAGCAGGGTCTATCCATGTTTTGCTGACGACAAACGGATAGTTCGTCTTTGGGAAAAAGCTTTCAAAGGAAATCGTCGTGAGCTTCGAGCTTTGAATGAGATTAATTTCGCCTAAACCGGACACCTCGTAGGTCTTGCCCCCAGCACCATCATTAATTTTAATTTCTGGAGGATTGACCGGGAGCTGGAAGCCCTGCTTTTGATCATTGTAGCTAAGCCAGATTTCATAATCATAATGCGCATTGGAAATCATCTGTTGTACACCCCTTCCGCAGATGAGGCAATTTCATCGTTCAATGAACGCTCGATACGCCCGATAATCGTATCGATATCATAGCCATTGTTAATATCACCGGTCTGCACGCTGACCGTCGGCTGCAGCGACACGAAGTTCTGAATGTTCTTCATCTCCGCAAGCTCCCGCATCGTCTTCAAATCCTCGCTGGAAATCTCGACGCTATCGTTGATTTTTCCAACTTCGCCGACTCGGTCGATGTTAGGACTTGCTGCTCCAAATCCACTGCCTGCATCAGCAGTTGGCTTAAGGAAGCCTGATTCCTTATTTAAATCATAACTTGTATTGTTTTTCTTTTTCTGCAAATCATCCATAAATCCCTTACCATAACTCGATCCATTATTAAAAGCTTCTCCAAGGTCAGATTGAGCCATTTTGTATTTAGAGAAATCCACAACATTTTTATCGCTCGTTGGTTTAAACTTATCGATTTGGCTCGTGTCGAATCTGCCTTTTATTTCATAATCTTTACCAGTAATCTTGTTCAATTTAGTAAGAACCCAGTTTATTCCATCAATAAAGCTGTTAATCATCCCGCCAAAGAAACCGACCACATTTTGGGTGAGATCAAAAAAAAGCTTTTTAATCGCATATACAGGGTCAATAAAAATGTTAACCAAAAACTCAGCAACCGATAAAATGATATTCCACAAATAGGCGAAGCCATTTTTCAATGCCGTAAATAATCCGAAAAATAAGCCGGAAACGAAGCCAACTACCTGCTCCGTCGTACCGCCAAAGTATAGAAATAGACCTACCAATAAACCTATCACCGCGATAATGAGCAATATAGGCCAAAGAGCCAGAAGCCAAGCACCTGCTTGTGCCAAAATCGGTGCAACCATTGCCCATAAGGCAGTAAGCATGGTTGGCAGAAGCACTGCTCCAGCAAGCATAAGAATAGAAGCTATAAAGGGCCAATTGTCCAAAAACTGACTAAACAACCACAGTGCCCCTTCGCCGACTATGGCAAGCTGATTGGCTACGAACGTTAATCCGTCTCCAAAAAGAGTGAAAAAGGCTTGAAACTTCTCACTCGCTACTAGTTCATTAAGCTTATCCAGCAGCGGTGACATTGCCGCGACTGCTCCCATACCAGCAGCAGCAAAACCAGATTGAATCGTATTTTGCAGCTTGGCGATTTGGTTTACTGGGCTAGCGCCGACTGTGTTTAAAGCTTCTGTTCCCAAATTTGCTTTTTCTCTCATCGCATCGAGCGCATTAAGAAAACCATCCATATCCTTGGCTTTTTCGAAACCGACATCTTTAAAAGCTTCTTCACTAATATTAAATTGATCCATTAATCCGGAATAATCACCTTGCATAGCTGATTTTATTGCACCTGCCGCATCCTCTGAACTGCCACCGTTTGGATCTAAGCTAGACAACTCCATGGCTATATTGGTCATACGATCCAACTGTCCCGTATTTTGAGCAGTTGGCATAAGTGACAGTGCAGTCTTTATGGCTTCGTTTACATCTACGCCATTTTCAATCGCATTCCCACGTATATTCTCATATAGCGGCTCTCCAATTTTAGTACCACCGGAACGAGCAATCAGCAGCGCTTTTGAGTTGCTCTCTTCCATAGCCCCGGAAATCGCCATGCCAATCATTTGCGTAAGCTTTTGTCCAGCGCCGAGTATTGCAGATTGCCATAATGATGCTCCCTCTTGAGCGGCATCAACGATTGCGTCAGGTGCTGGTTCTCCGCCTGCTGGGTCAGCTGGATTTGCTTCATTGTTTTGAAACATCTCCATAATCGTTTTTAATGCTTGTACAGCAGTAAAAGCACCTTTTAATAATTCAAGAGGCTCAAAATCCATGAACCCTCGTCTTGGCCTTCCTTCACCAGAACCGTCTGGATTTCCAGAACCATCAGGACTCCCAGAATCTCCTGAATCACCACCTGGAGGAACTGCTGCTTCTCTTAATCTTTTAACCGATTCAGTAAACTCATTCATAGAGGCTGTTGCCTTCGTCAATTCAGTGTCCAGCTGAACGGTTTCAATACGCATTTTATCAAAAGCATTCACTAACTTTTCGCCTTGCTTTGTTGCTTCAATAAAAGCAGCATTCAAACGATTCATGAAATTAATAAAGGCTTCGGCTGAACCTGTATTGGCAGACCCGCCATTCTCAATGATAGCAGGGGAATTACTCGCCATCCTTCCACCCCCTTCACACGGGCAAAAGCGCTCCCTCATGGGAGCGCAGCCCGTCCTTATTTTCGTTTTGCTTTGGCGCGCTGTTTCTTCTCGTTCTCGATACGAACGTCGATCATGGCATAGATCGCCGCTTTCTCCCGCCGAGTCATGGTCATGAGCTCATGCGGAAGTATACGAAGCTCGTGGAGGGCGTAATAAGCGTAATTCGCTTCTCCGTCGCCCTCTTTTATTAGTTTTTTACTTCATCTGCCAAATCGTTTAGGCTTTGGTTAAAGCCGTTGATTTCCTGCACCCGTTGTACGAGTGAGGCATATTCGCCAGGGAGAAGCATTTTGCGCAAAAGGTTCTCAGCACCGATGATGCCGTACGATTTTTGCAAATCTGCATCCTTTAGGTTCGGGAATTGAATGCTGCTGACAACAAGCTTAGCCAAATACTCGTCTGTATTGGTCTCTGGAGTGAATGCGCCATTTTTCCCCTTGACCTTGCGGGTAGATGACTTGCGGCACTCCTCGTTTTCCGCTTCCGTCATGCTGCGCAGCTCCCAAGCGACAGCCTGCCCTTCTGCATCCTTAAACCGATCCGATACGATAAACGGCTGCGTTGTCTCCACAGCCGCATTTTGTGCAAAAAATACACTTAAATCACTCATTGTCTCTTGCCTCCATCATTTTTAATTTCGCCTTAAGAAAGAGCTGAAAATTGCTCCGCAATATCCAATCCTTCAAAAGTGAATTCCAACTCTTCTTCAAGAGCTTCGCTTTCCGTATCCAGCTTACCGATAATAACCTTATTCAGATTTACCTTATGAAGGAAAACCGTCTGCTTGCCCGTAGCCGAGGACGGATCTTCATTAATAATGGAAATATCAAAATAAGCATCCACGCCGGTATTCACATAATCCAGCATCATCTGGCGGAATTTTGACGTTACATAATAGATGGTCATCGTGCCTGTACCCGACCATCCCGTCGCTTTATGCTGCAAACCGCGGTGGCCAAGCGTTTTGATCTCAGCCTTTTGCTTCTCAATGCTTGCCTCCAGCGTCTTGATATAAAACATCTCTTCCTGCAAACCATTAATAATGGTATAAGCCCGTCCTTCGCGGCCCGAAATCGTATCTCCTGCGTTCAAAAATGCCATATTACTTCACCGTCACTTTCATATATACTTTTTCTACGCTATCAACCGGTTGGATATGAGCCTCGATAATAATGCTGTCCGTATCGACACCAGCTGCAACCGATAAATCGGCTTGGGCATCAAAGTTTTGAATAGCATTGAGCGACTGAAGATTGTTCAAATATTTCAAGCACTCGTTGCGGAACAGGCTTCTGCCATCTGCGTTATTATCAACTTTTCCAATATAAAACGACTCGAAAATATGTTTAAAATCGTTCGCAATGCCGTCCAGCACACGAATGACACGGTTTTTGGAGAAGGCTTTGCCTTTCTCTGGCGAGTAGCCAGTGAACGTATTGATATCCTGCTCAACAATGACTCTGCCGCCGCTTACCGTGAACAGAAACTCACCAGCTTGCAGCGCCTCCACCGTTTGCGAATTCGTATAACGAATGTCCGCATCAGCAGCCTCCTCATAGGCTTCATAGGTCAGCGATTTATTCATTGGCGCTCCGGCAGTTGCCGCAGCAACCCAAACCGTTGCCTTCTGTGCATCAAGAACCGTTCCATCCAGCAGCTTGACGCCATTTTTGACACTGATGACCCCTTCAGAATCAGCAGATGGATAATTCGCCAGCACGACCTGAATTTTGCGGCCTTCTTCCTCGCGCAGACGGCGGGCAAAAGCAGCATATACCGATTTTAAGGACAAGTCGGCGGATACTAGCGCAATGGTATTAAAATCCCTCAACTCAATTTGTGCCAAATAGTCGGTATGGTCTTGATTCGTTACGGTACCATTGGAGCCGCCAACAAGTGGAACGCCTGCTGCTAACGTCAATGCTCCTGTACCGCCGAAGCTTACAAAGGCATTCGATTTCAGCTCTGCGATATTCACTGCTGTTTGTGAGTCAACTGCCTCTTTAGCAACAAAAGTGATGACATCAAATCGTGCTTCATCGTCAACATTTTGTTTAACCGCAACGGTGATGTCATTGCCTCGAACACCGCCGAATTTAGCTGTAAGCGTTAGGCTGCCAGCGACAGCCGTCGCTTTTGTTCCTTCGTTTAGTCGGTATAAGAGCAGCGTTTTTGCTTTCTTGTAGGCTTCGCGTACCAGCAATAGCTCAGGCGCACTTAGATCATAACCAAGCAAGCTTCGCAGATCATCGCCAGCGTTGATCGCAATAACGGCCTTCGACTGCCCCCAGTTAAGGTTTAGCGGTACGGACACCGTTCCGCGCTCTCCCATGCTGCCTACCGTTTTCTTCTCGCCAACCAGGTTAATGTAAACGCCGGGGCGCACCTTATTTTGTGATGTATAAGTTCCTCCTGCCATGTTCTACATGACCTCCTTTTTCAAATAGGCTGTTATCATCGATAACGCTTGTTCGTGAGTATACGTTTCTTGCTCCAACAACACGGCGGATAGTATATCCTTCTGGGAAGGCGTATACCGTCTAGCCGACTTTAGCTGCTCCTTGCTGAACCTTGGTTCCAGCTCAGCTTCCTGCAATCTGCTTTTGTTCATTTTGTTCTGCCTCCGCCCTCTTACGATTTGCACCATTTCACCCACCCGCGCTCACATCTGGGCCACCTCCTCATCTGGATAAAACAAAAGGGACGATCGGTGTCGTCCACCGCTCGTCCCCGTTTATGATCTTTGGTACAATATCATAATATCACGGTTATTTGAGCGAAAACGGACATTAGGCGGACAGAAAGCGGACAACTTCTTGAAGCGCCTTTTGCTTCCATCTTCGGAACGTGCGATCAACGATACCCAGCTCCGAAGCAACAAACTCTGTAGGCTTTCCTTCTATAAAACGAAGCTTCAGCAGCCGAGCGTAATCGGGCGCATATGCTTCTAACGCTTCAAGCGCTTGATCGATAGATTGCAGCTGCTTCTCTATATCCTGAAGCTCACTTATTTTATCGATGACGCCCATATAACCTTCAAAGCCGCCCGAGCCTTCTCGCGCTTCAAGCACCTTCTCAATCTTTTTCTCCAGCTCTCGCAGCAGCTTTTCATCCGCTGGACTTGCTGTTGCACGGCTTTTCTTTACTTCGTTTAGCTGCGCTTTCGTTCCAATAGGATATTTCGATAGATTCGCATGCGCTGCAGCTTCGATACGCTGATCCTGCTCATCCAAGTACATATAGGAAGGCAGCTTGCGCAGCTGCCGATGAAGCTCCTGCAAATGATCATCCTCAGATACTGCGCTTAGCCTCATGCCTGGTCCTACCGAGGTACCCTCCAGCTGTTTTTTTCTCGCTTTTAGCCGTTTATACGCATGTAATTGATCAATCACCTGTTGTTCTGCATTCATTCAAATAACCTCCCCTAGGTTTTAATGAATATTGAGTATTTAAAATACCGTTCACAACAAAAAAATATAGCGGCTTCTCCGGTATTGACAATACTCCTAATCAAAAATATACTTACTTTTAAGTAGTTAAAATAGCGACTATGATCTACTAATACATTTCTTTAAGTGTTCGTCTGATGAATCTCATTGTATTTGGTATTTTAATTACCGTCAAGTATTTAAAATACCAAATATTCAAAAACGGAGGGTATTTATAATGTCATTGGGTGCACGAATTAAACAATTGAGGGTTGAGCGCGGATTAACGCAGCAGGATGTCGCCGCAAAACTCGAGATGGGCCGCTCTAACTTTGGTCATATCGAGAATGATCGGGTAACACCAACAAGTGAGGATTTGCAAAAAATGGCGGATATCTTACTGACAACAACCGATTATTTGCTTGGCCGCGATGCAGCCTCGGCAACTATACCTGAGTGGGCTACGTATAAAGATAAGCGCGACTTTAAAAAGCTGCTTGAGGAAGACGGGGAAATTATGTTTGACGGCGTGCCGCTAAGTGCTACCGATCGTCAGCGCGTCATGGATGTGCTTACAGGGTTGTTCTGGGAAGCTAAGCATATGAATAAGCACAAAAAAAAGACCGAGCCGACTAACGATGCTCCTGATGATGCCAAAGGGTAGGTGTTGCTATGGATAAAATGATTTTGAAGCTCATTCGAAAATATAAGACTAACGATCCATTCATCATCGCTGAGGGCCTTGGCATTCATATCCGTTACGCCGACCTCGGAGAAGGCACGCGTGGTCTCTATTTCAAAAAACTGCGCCGCCGGTTTATTGTCATTCACGATTCGCTTCCGGATAATTGGCGCCGCTTCGTATGCGCGCATGAGCTCGGGCATGACCGCTTGCATCCTGGCTTCAACCGTTTTTGGCTGGATGAGCAATCGTTTTTTAATGTTGGAAAATATGAGCGACAAGCTAGCAAGTTTGCCGTAAGGCTGCTGACAGCAGGCGATTCTCCTGCTCCCAGCGAGACGCTTGAAGAGCTGCTAAGAAGAAATGGCGTGCCTACGGAAATGCAGAAGTTTTATTTTTAATTGGCTGTATTCTGCATTGTTCGATGAGGATGCTGCTGTGCAAATTCACGCTTACAGGAAAAGCTCCCGCTAATCCAGCTGAAATTGACGTATTTACCGCATTTAACTGGAAATACTCCTGTTAATATCGTGAATACAGCCGTAAAATCACATACGAACTCCCAAATGCACCAATAAACACAAAAAGCTCCTATACCACAGCCAATACTGCGGAATAGGAGCCTTTTTTTATACTTTTCAAGATCAGACGAATTAAATCGCCCAATTGCCGTTGCGGAAGATAGGTTCGCGAGTGCCATCCTGCGTCACACCATCAATATTCATATCAGCCGAGCCGATCATGAAGTCTTCATGCGTAAGGCTTCTGTTTGCGCCATGAGCGAGAAGCTCCTCAGCTGACATTTTTGTACCGCCTTGGATATTGACCGGGTACGCTTGACCCAGTGCAAGATGACAGGACGCGTTCTCATCATACAGTGTATTGAAAAACGTGACATTGGAGTTCGAAATCGGTGAATCATGCGGCACTAGCGCTACTTCACCGAGATGCCTTGCCCCTTCATCCGTGTTAAGCAAATTAGTGAGCGCCTCATATCCCTGCTCAGCGGAATGATCGACTACTTTGCCATCCTTAAAGGTCAAACTGAAGCCATTAATGACTTGACCGTTGTAATTCAAAGGCTTGGTGCTGCGAACCGTTCCGTTCACACCATCCTTATTTGGCATAGTGAATACTTCTTCCGTTGGCATATTCGGATTAAAGTAAACGCCCTTAGCATTTGCTTTGGAGCCGCCTAACCAAATATGTCCATCCGGCAGGTCTATCGTCAGATTCGTGCCTGGCGCTTCATATTGAAGCTGCTTGTAGCGCTTGCCATTCAGCAGCTCAACCATCTGAAGCAGCTTGGCATTATGCGCTTTCCACGCTTGAACAGGATCTTCCAAGCCAATCCGAGTAGCGTCAACAATGCGTTCCCAAAGCTTCTGCACCGCTTCTTCTTGCGAGAGATTCGGAAATACTTTAGCTGCCCATTCCGGAGTAGCATAGGATACAAGCGACCAAGCATTCGTATGATTCATTAGTGAACCGCGATAGCCGCTAAGCGCAGTTGAAGCTGTTTTTGATGCTGTTGCAACGCGCTTCGCATCTACATCGTTAAGCAAGTCTGGGTTCGGAGAGTAGATGGTGATGAACGCTGCGCCATTTTCCACAAACTCTTCCCAAGCTTTGGCACGCCACATCGGATACTCCGAGAAAGCCTCTTCAGGCGCCTGCTTGTATTTGATGCGGGAAAGCTCCTCATCGTTATATTCCACATGGACATTTTTTGCGCCTGTCTTATAAGCCTCTGATGCAATAAGCCGTACGAGTGGAGCTGCTGTAATTGGTGCCATGACAACAACCGTTTGTCCCTGCTGCACGTTGACGCCAACCTTAACGACCAGCTCTGCGTAATTTTCTAATTGTTGCGGTGTTGGATACATGTATGTAAATCCTCCTTCATAATCAGTTCATTTGTTGCATCGTCCATAACCTTCTTCTATTATAATCCTCCAAGGACAATTGCTCAAACAATGCAGGCTCGAACATATCCATCTAGGCAATATTCCAGCTTAAAAAAAGGCCCCCAACGCTCAACGAATGAACGAGGGAAACCTTTTATAGAAAGCTCATATGTTATTGCTGCCCGGTTATGATATTAATAAGGGCTTTCCACCTTCATAATATCCATAAAAGGAACCTTTGTTACGCTGCCCATGTATTCCACATGAACCTTTTTTGTTCTTGAATCGAGCACCGTAATGACGCCTCTAACTTGCTCTGCTGCCCATATCGTAAGAAGCAGCTCTGTGCCTTCTTGCTTTGCTTCAACCAGCCGCTCGCCCAGCTCTTCCAGCTCAAATTCATCTCTAGTAGGCCTCTTTGGTCCTTTTGCCACCTTGTTCCCCTCCTGCTAGGTATGTACCCGTATTTTCAATAAAAAAAGGCCCCTCCGCTCGAGGAGACCCTGTTCCTATCGATCTAAGTTACGCGAATATATCTATTATAGCATGCCGCAACTGTCTCTGTTAGCGATATTGCGAGAGTTTCAGCAACAATTATTGGAATGCGAGATAATAGCCTATGCCTTTCTATTCATAAAAAGAAGCCCTCCGTATGGCAGTCCATAGCAGAGGGCTTCGTTACTATTTATGAATGCTTAATCCCAATGGTCAAAATCTCACAAGGACCAACCGATACTTCAAGCAGCGATTGTCCATCTACAGCAAGATTTTCGACTTCATGCTCAAGCACATTACTTTTATAAGCTTGTTCAAGTGATACAGCTGCTGCTTCTGACAGCTTAAGCGCCGTTTCAGAAGGCTTCATATTAAACCATCTAAGCATGAAATCGCCAGATTGCTCATTCACCTTCATGGAGGAGAACGCTAGTCCACTGCCGTCCCAAGCGAATAAAGCGCCATTTGGAGCAAGCTTGCCGGCATGTACGCCTGTCTGGCTAACTGTCCACGGCACTTGGAACTGATATGCCGCCGCATATGCACCGGATGCAACTCCGTCGCCGTTATGTGGAAGGATCGTCAAGCTGAAGCTTTGCTCACCCAAGCATTGTGCTTCTGGTGTAGGGAATACGCCCCAATCACCAAGCTCAGCAACTGCACGAAGCAATGTAATCGCAATGGAGTTACGTCCATCGCGCAATACTTCGTATTCATTCAGGCCAAGGTTGGCAACCGTCAAACCAGCTTGCTCGCCGCTCACATCAACAAACGCCTGCTGATGCTGTGCGTTGCTAGGATTGATCCACTCTGCTGCCGGCTCGTTATCACGCGTTGCAACCTCAAAGATGGAGTCCGCTTGATGAACCGCTGTTTCCAAATCTGTTGGGAACAATACGCGAACCCGGTGATCCTTCGCTTGGTTGTTGAAGGAGGATTTCCATTCTACCCCTTCGCCTTTGCGGCTTATTGCAATTTCAGTCCTGATTGTAAGAGGAACTGTCGTTTCTGTACGTTGTGACTTCCGCTCAGGGAAATAAACAGCCTCTTGCTTCTCAACTTCGAAGTATGGTTCTGCTGAAGCAGGAACAGCCCATTCATGAACGATCTCGAATGCCGCACGGTATGCCGTATTCTCGATTAGACGAATGCTTGCAGGTACACCCTTCGTTGTCAAAGTTTGCTCGCCGGTTGGCTGCTTATACATATATTCGTTGCCGATATCGCCAGTATTCTCATACACGCCAAGCTCGCGATAGATTTGACCGCTGCGTTTATCGGTCAAGTTAAACGATCCGTCCTGCGCGATATCAATTCGAAGCCATTCATTCTCAAGCGCATGCTCGCAAGCAACCATCGATTGTGATGGCTGCAATTCTGCTTTCGCATTTCGAACATAGCCATAAGCTGCCAAGCCTAGCGCAGCAACTTCCGCTGCTTCGAATGTCAGCTTCACTTTTCGGCTCATATATGGCTGACGGAACTTGTCATCTGGCAGATCATAACCGAATTGAAGTCCCATATCAGAAGCTGTATGCGCAATGGCTTCGCCGCTTGAATTAACAAGCGTTCTGCCCGTTACATCGACAGCATACATTTTCTTGTTCATCACATCCAGCGACAAACCATCACGGAAGTAAATGCGAGCGATGTCCAGCTCAACCTCTACTACTCCGCTGCGATCCCAGCCCGTTGTATTATACACAACAAACGGCAATGCATCTTCGCCATATTGTTCAAATATGGAAGTGTCAACCGCATCGGCAATTATCACTTTGCTATCGTCAATAATCGCTTCCGCAATATGACGGCTCTTATCGAAGCGAGTCACCATCTCACGGTGAACCTCGTCCACGCTGCAGCCGCAAATGCTATCATGCGGATGGTTCTGCATCAGTGTTTTCCAAGCGTAAGTAAACAAGTGATGCGGGTATTCGTGACCAAGTGAATAAGCAAGCGCAGCAAGCGGCTCCGCTACCTTCTCCAGCATGGCCTGACCAAGCTGATTCATTTGCTTCAAATAAACACGTGCGGAAGCTGTATTCACAAGCGTTGACCAGCCGTCTGTACGTTGGCTGCGAAGCTCGCCTTTCACGACAGACAGCTCGCGTGTAAGCGAAGCATTCACCGACGCCAAATAATCTTGGAAATTCGAATGAATGAATTCTGTATCAGGGAAAAGCTCTCTTGCTGTTTTCAGCGCAGCAGACAGATCCTGCTGAATCGGCTGATGGTCGCATCCGTTCATGAACAGCAATTGGCCTGTAGCAGCATACTTCTCTGCCTCAGCCAGCTTGCGCTCCCAATATTCCTTGGCGCTTGCTTCATCTGTAGGCACTTCCATGCCGTTGCAGTACCAGTTGGCGAACAATACGCCCAGCACTTGCGAGCCGTCTGGCCCTTCCCAAATCAGCTCAGAGAAGGATGATTCATAATCGGAATCTGCTACTGTATTGTTAAAGCCCGTTGGCTTCACGCCTCTGCCAAATACCGCATTATCGATGCCGGCTTGACGCAAAATTTGCGGGGCTTGACCGATATTTCCGAACGTATCTGGAAAATATCCAACTTTTGCAATCGTTCCATAACGGCTCGCATCCTGATGCCCGATTTGCAAATTGCGAAGATTCGCTTCACTGCTTGTCAGGAAGGCATCCTGCAAAATATACCAAGGCCCGATCGGAATACGGCCTTCTTTAATATAACGTTCTAGGCGCTCACGATTCTCGGGGCGAACCTGCAAATAATCTTCCAAAATGATCGTTTGGCCGTCCAAATAAAAGCTTTTGAAGTCCGGATCCGTATCAAGTGTATGAAGCAGCGTATCCATCAATTTTACTAGCAATACATGGTGCTTCTCATATGGCAAATACCATTCCCGATCCCAGTGGGTATGCGAGATGATATGGGCTGTTCGTTTGTCTTTCATCACTAGAACACCTCTTCTTGTTAATCGTTGTTTGCAGGAATTACATTCACATTTACCTGATCAGGCCGGTAAACGGACAGCAGCTGACCGTTTTTATCCACTGCAAAGAGTACAGACCGTTCCTTCTCCAGCGTAAAAGCGTAGGAAACGCCGGTTAAAGGGTCTTTCACCTCAATATCGACATTCAAGCTGAACTCGGATACGAATGTGAATAACGCGCCGTCTTGGAAGGACAGTTTACGACCATATACACCTGGCAGTTGTCCGCCTTTAATCCAATCCAGCTCCACGCTGCAGCCTGCATAGGTGAGCGCAAACTCATAAATGGCTGAGATCGGCTCAATGCGATCATTCAGCTCTACTGGCAGCGGACACCAAAGGATGTTTCCTTTGCCGTGCGATAGCTCGATAAGCTGATCGACTTCAGCTGCAGAAGTTCCTTTTTGCGATTCCTTCCATACCTGAGCAATTCTCCGATTGCCATAAGAAACAGGCAGCAAACGATCACCGATGCGAAGCAGTTCTTCGCGGCGTACATTGACAAGCTCTCTTGATCCAAACAACTCAGCATGACGATCGACTTGACGCCAGTATGCATCAAGGCTTGTTGGACCCGTCAGCAGCAACGTTGCTCCTGTACGTTCAACGTAGCTAAGCAGCTGGTTCATTGCAGCGTCTTCAATATTATGAGCACTTGGTACAATAACGAGCTTAACCGGATTTGCTTCCAGCTCGTCCAGGTGATATTCCGAAGCGCCGCGGAATGGCTTGTTCAGCTCATAAGCCAGCACTCGCGTTGCTTTTGTTGTTGCATCAAACGCCAGCTTGCGATTGGAAAAATCATTGGAATAAGGGAAAACAACTGCGGTATCCTCAAGCTCCCGCCCTCTGAACAAATCTCTGATTTCACCCATGAAGCGTCCGAAATCATAAGATACATTTGCCTCAGGCTTCTCCGTGCCATCTGCACGAAGTGCGCCAATGTGCGATTCATTCGCATTGTCCATATAGAAATTCGTATTCCAAATCCATTGCACCGCACCTGCGCCACCTGTTGCAAAAGCATAGGCATATTTGCGCTCAAGAATATCGCGTAGTTCTGCTTCCGAACGTTTCGCGCGTCCTTCTGGTGTTTCCACGTACATAATGCCCGTTTCCTGCACCAAATTCGGCTTATCTGCCGTCTTAGCAAAAATACTGTCCCAAACCAAATGATCATTCAACCACCAAGAATGCACGGTTGTATAATCGACAGCCTCGCCATAGAAGAATGGTGAAGGCCTCTGCGCGCCAAGCGCTTCATCCTGTCCGACTGTAACCATATGATCTGGGCATTCTTCTTTAATGGCCTGGTATAGCTCCTGTGCCCAGCGATTATGCATATCCATGGAGAACAATACATAATCAAGCCAGCGAGTACCCTTCTTGCCTTGATGCATATCTTGAACGTCAAAGTTGATTTCCTCTGGCTCGGGCACTTTCACCGCTTCAAAGCTCGGCAGCTGCTCTGGCGTCATATTCCATAGCTTCTGCAGCTTCTCCACAGATTCGTGGCGTTCCTTAAGCCAAGCTGCATAAGCCGCCTGCTCGAATGGATCGCGTGCTGATCTTGGTCCATCAGAAAAAATACGAGGAGGATCAAACATTGACGGCTCGTTAATTAAATCCCAATCGACATGCTTCGATTGTTTGTGGCGCGAAATGATCGAGCGGATAAACCGTTTCTGTGCTTCTAAACTCCGCGGATCGAGATAAGGATTTTGGCCTTCCCAAGTTTCCGGAGTGAATGAGAAGAAAGTAAAGGTTACCTGCAAATCATGGCGTTTGGCTGTAAGCAGAAACGCATCAATGGAGCGAAGCGCCTCTTCCGATGCATGGCCATCAACCTGCATTATATTGCGATAAGCCGTCCATATGCCGGTTCTAATCCAGTTGATGCCCGCTTTGCGCATCTGAGCCATATCACGGTCCCATACCGATGCATTTGGCAAAAATAAAAACTTGCGCGCAACATCCGATGTCATGTAGGTCATGCCGACAACCGGCATCGGTCTGCCGTCTTTTACGAAATAATCGCGTTCGCTCGTAACCGGAGTTCCCTCTGCAAGCAGCTCAGCATCAAAACCCCAGAAGCCTTGGCGAAGAATGCGTACTTCTCCATCCGTTGACTCCGCGATACAGTCCACCTTATAGTAACCGCTAACGATTGCTAGAGGAACGGGAATACGAACGATAAGCTGTTTGCTCGCTGCTTCCGCATTGATGCTGCTCGTCCACCGCTCATCTGGCTTGCTTTCATGCTGGATCGTAATCGAAAAGCTCCAGCTTACAGCTGGCAAATCTGTCGCAGCAGCAGAACGACTAAGCTTCTGTACTTGCAGCGTCAGCATCGCACGCTCATCCAGCTCGAAGGACGCATAATTAGGTTTCAGCCACAGCTCTGTTACGCCTGCTGAGCAGAATTCCGACCAGCGGCGAAGCTCGTCCGCACCTCCGCTTTGCCAGAATAGCTCCGTTAACGGCTGATTTACGAACAACCAGCGCGCGCCTGCGAACATTCCCTTCGTGTTCTCCCATAGTACGACAGGTGCTGCAACTTCTCTTCCTTCTGCTGAAACACCCTTTAGAAGCGGGTACAATTGTGCATCCATCGGTCCAGCAGAACCCATCTGATGCGGCAAATCACTCGTTTTGGTTACATGCGGCACTAGATTCCAAGTGCTTGAAACCTCAAACATGGACTCTTTGCCTTGCAGCAGCGGAAGATCTTCCATTGCACGCAATTTCATAATTGGTGCTGCATCTACAGGCAAAGCCTCATGAATATGAAGCTCGCGGTGATAGGCGGTTTGCTCAGATTCTGGCTCCCAAACGCCAGCTTCGTTTTTTGAAACTGGTTTTTTGAATGGAACGCCGCCGATGCTGATTAAACCTCCACCGCGCTTTAAGTAGGCTAAAATTTCAGACCATGCTTGCTTAGGGAAATACGGTGCATGCATATTTATAAAGCTTCCGCCATCTGCAGCAGCGAGTGCCGCTCCAAGATTATTCGCGCGAACGACGCTGCCGATTTGCAGAAGCTGCCCTTCCGCATTCGAGCTTATGCGAGAATCGATTGGAAACGATGGATCATAGAAAATAATCATGCTCATAGAATCTCATCCTTCATCGCTTGATAGACAAGCTGTGAGAAAAGACTGTTCGACCAAGCGAACCATTTGCGCGTGAACACAGCTGGATTATCCGCATGGAAACCTTCGTGCATATAGCCTGTGTCCGCGTCAGTCGCTTCCAGCATCGCAATCAAATCTAGCTTTTCTTCGCTGCTAGTAGCTGTAATGCCTTGCATCGACAATGCCATATGCCAGATGTAGCCTGGAGGCGTATGCGGGCTGCCGATACCTTTTGCTGCCGTTCCTTCATAGTAGAAAGGATTATGTTTGCTTAGAGCAAATTTTCTTGTATTCACATAAATCGGGTCTTCTGCATCCACATAACCAAGGTAAGGGATCGAGATCAAGCCCGGAGTTCCTGCATCATCCATCAGGCAGAAGTTGCCGAAACCATCCGTTTCATAAGCATAAATAGGTCCGAATTCCGGATGCTGATAAATACCGTAAAGCTGAATGCCATGGTTGACATCCTCTTCTAGCTTTTTCAATTCTTTAAGGAAATCCATGTCACGGAACACCCATTCCGCTATTTCCTCCATTTGACGAAGCGTAACAACCGCAAACATGTTATCCGGGATGTTGTAATGGAAATCACATGCATCATCGCTTGGACGGAAGCCTGACCAAATCATACCCGTATAGTTTACAGGCATGCCTAGACCAGAATTGCGAAGTGAATCAGTTGGAATGCCATTATCACGAGTAAAACGATAAGGCGATTGTTCAAAATGGCGCTGCTCTGTCTTCCACAGCTCTACGATGCGGCGCATCGCAGCTTTGAAGCCGGAATCGAAAATATCCGTCAGCTCCGTTTCTTTCCAGTAAGCATGCGCGAGGCGCATGGAGAAACAAATGGAGTCAAGCTCGAACTTGCGCTCCCATACCCATGGAGACATATCCGTTTCATCCGTAGTATTCCAGTGCCAATCATTAGCGGACTCATTGAACGCATTCGCATAAGGGTCGATTTGAATATAGGAAATATGGCGTTTAATCAAACCACTAAGAATTCTTTGCAAATCTTTATCATGTTTCGCGAATGGAACGTAGTGCATCACTTGCTCGACGGAATCACGAAGCCACATCGCAGGGATATCGCCAGTAATTACAAATGTCGTGCCATCGTCCATCAGCTTTGTCGTTGTTTCCAGCGTATTCGGAAAGCAATTTTTGAACAATTGAAGCAGCTTCGGGCGATGTGCCAGCTTCTGCTCCGCTTCCTTCAGCACGTCTTGAATCGCCTGCGGCAGCGTTAGCTCAGGCATCGGAATTTTCGGTAATCTAAATTGCTCCATCGTATTTGCTCCTTTAGAAATATGATTCGTAATTATTCCTTAACGGCACCAACCGTCAAGCCTTGAATGAAATATCTTTGGAAGAAAGGATAAGCGAATACGATTGGGCCTGTTGCCAGCACCACCATCGCCATACGCGAAGTATCCTGCGGCATCGACTGCAGCAAACCGGTGCTTAGCGATGCATTTTGCGAGTTTTGCATAATGAATTGCATACTATTCTCGATCCGCATCAGCATCGACTGAAGCGGCACTAAATTCGGCGTGTTAATGTACAGCAAGGCGTTAAACCAATCATTCCAATAGCCTAGTGTACTGAACAAAGCGATGGTTGCAAGCCCTGGAAGCGACAAAGGCAGCACCAACTTGAAGAAGGTTCCAAATTCTCCCGCACCATCGATTTTGCCTGATTCTATAATAGCATCTGGCACCATGGTCGAGAAGAATGTCCTTAGGATCATAATGTAGAAAGCGTTGACCGCAAGCGGTAAAATAAGCGCCCAAATGGAGTCTTTAAGTCCAAGCAGCTGTGTAACAACAATATAAGACGGCACGAGACCACCGTTAAATAGCATCGTAAAAAAGGCGAAAAATGCGAAGAAACCGCGATATTTAAAGCTTTTACGTGAGATTGCGTAAGCGAAAAGCGCTGTACATACAACACCAATGACAGTACCAATAACGGTAACAGCTATCGTTACCCCATAAGAGCGAAGCAGTTGATCCCCCGCTTTAAATAAATAGCTGTAAGCCTCAAAGCTCCATTTTTCAGGAAAGAGCGAATAGCCGTTTTTAGCTAGCGTCGCCTCATCCGTAAACGAAATGATGGTGACGAATAGAAAAGGAAATACACATAACAATGCAAAAATACCAGCCACGGAATGGAATCCTATATTCCAAATGGGCGTCAACCTATGAAAGTCGCGGGTTTTCGTTTGAGCGGACATAGCGGTTTTCCTCCCTGCGCAATGCTTGTTCCAGCAGTAAAGCCTTTAGACTAGAACAAAGCATTGTCTTTGTTGAATTTACGAACAATTCCGTTCGATGTAATAACGAGTACAAATCCAATGATCGACTGATACAAGCCTGCTGCTGTACTCATACCGATTTCACCAGTTGATTTCAAGCCGCGATACACATAAGTATCGATAACATTCGTTACGCTGTAGAGTGTTCCAGAGTCCCTTGGCACCTGATAGAACAGTCCGAAATCCGCATAGAAGATTTTACCGATTGCAAGCAGCGTCAATATTGTAATGAGCGGTGTAAGCATCGGGATCGTAATGCTGCGAATTTGCTGCCATTTATTTGCGCCATCGATCATTGCCGCTTCATAAAGGGATTTATCAATACCCATGATGGCTGCCAAATAGATGACACTGTTGTAGCCGACTGATTTCCAAAGAAATACGACGACGATAATAATCGGCCAATAGGTTGGATCAGAGTACCAGTTTATCGGATCGATGCCGAACCAGTTGAACACTTGGTTCACAACGCCTTTATCCAAGCTCAGGAAGCTGAATACGAAATAACCGACGATAACCCATGATAGGAAGTATGGAAGAAACATACCCGTTTGATATACTTTTGCTAATTTCTTGTTCGTAATCTCAGCCAGCATAATCGCCATTGCAACGGCAATGACTAGACCAAGCACGATAAAGAAGATGTTATAAACGACGGTATTGCGTGTAATGATGTAAGCATCATTGGTACTGAATAGAAATTTGAAGTTTTGCAGGCCTACCCACTTGCTCTCGATAATGCTGGCAAGAAATCCATCCCGGCTGTATCTGTACTCCTTAAACGCAATAACCATACCGGCCATCGGCAAGTAAGAGAAGAAGATGAACCAGATTGTTGCTGGCAGCACCATAATCAACATCGCTTTATTTTTATTAATATCTTTAAAAAACCGTCCTATGGCTCCCACGTGATCACCTCTCAGTTGTCAGATTAATAAGCAAAGGTATGAAACGAATGCCGTGCATTCGCTTCATACCTCCCGCATGTTTACTTGTTCGCCGCTTTCCATTCGTCAAGCTGACGTTGTGCTTCAGCCATGATTTTATCAAGTCCAGCTGCTTTAAATTTCTCATTTGCACGTTTGATGTAAGTCTCAGGATCAACTGTTCCTGTCATAAGCGGTGCCCAGAACTCTTCTCTTACGTTTTGTACGGAAGCAATTTCAGTCGTTACTTTCGACGGATCGAAGTTGAAGCCAAGAAGAGGTGCTGGTGTTCCTGCATCGTTAAACTTCTTGAACTCTTCCCACTTGTTCGTAGGATCTGTTGTATTCAAGTACGTAAGCATTACATTACCGAGTGAGAATGTTGGCATGTCATAGTTTTTAGACTCATCAAGGTTTTCCATAACATTGTCGCCTGTTTTCTTGTAGTGAACGTTTTCGATACCGGAATCAATCATGTTGCGAAGCACAGGATCTGTGTTCAGCAAGTTTAGGAATTCCATTGCTTTTTCCGGATATTTCGAGTTAGCCGAAATAGCTTGCATCGAGCCCATAACAGACCAGTTATAAATAAGCGCTTTGCTTGCAGGAGTTGAAACTACTGGGTAGCCATAGCTTGCAGACCATAGGTTGTCAGCGAAAGGCTGAGTTGTCGCACGGTCTGAGAACCATTTGCCAGTTGTTTGAACATCTGTCATCGAATCCATTGTTGCTGCTTCAGTTGGAATGTAGCCAGCTTTATAATATTTGTGCATTGTAGTCAAAGCTTGTTTCATTTCTGGTGTATCTAGAACGTTAACCAATTTGTAATCCTTTGTATCGAGGGAAACAGCCATTGGAAGCTTCTCGATTACATAGTCATATGGCACGTAAGGCATTTGGTTTTTATCAACCGCGAAAGGATATACGCCTTGTTCGTTTTCTTTGATCGTTTTGAGCAATGGCTCAAGGCTCTCAAGTGTGTTTACTTTTGAAATATCGATTTTGTACTTGTCTACATACTGCTTGTTAAAGCGCCATACTTCTTGTGCTGGCAGCTCTTTGTTAGCAGGGATACCATAGTTGTGGCCGTCAATTTTGGAACCTTCAAGGAAGGCAGGATCAAGTGTATCGACGATGCCTTGACCGTGCGATTTCAACAAATCATCGATTTGCATGAATGCGCCTTTTCTTGCGTTCTGCACGTAGTCAAACGCCCATGAAGACGTAAACATAATGTCTACTGCTTCACCGGAAGCCGTCATAACTTGCAGCTTCTGTGAGTAATCGCCCCAGTCGATCATGCTCATTTTAACCGTAACACCAATTTTTTCTGCTGTATATTTGCTTACTTCCTGCATAACCTTGTCCACATCTTTTTGAGGCGTACCAATTGTGTACCAGAGCAGTTCTACTGGTTTCTCGGCAGTGCCTTCACCTTCGTTTTTGCTTCCGCCGCACGCGCTAAGCACGATTGACATGACCAGCATCAGTGCAAGCGCCGGCATAAATCTCTTTTTGTTTCTAATCATTGTAAGTCCTCCCTATGTCTAGTTACGAAGCACAATTCAATTGCGTAAGCATACGCTTACTTTATTGCTCTGACCTTAATTCGCGATGCGTTTTAGGGCTAACTTAAAAATAACGGATGTAACGGTTTTCAAATAGGGAACAAATTAAAGGTATGGTGTACAAATTAAAGAAAGAAAGGACAACTCCATCTTGCATTAGAGTAGTCCTTTGTAATCAGTCGGCGAAATGCCAACATATTTCTTAAATTGCTTGTAAAAATATCCAGTTTCCCAGTAGCCGACCTGAAGCGCAATTTCCTGCACCTTCAGATTCGTCTCCTTCAACATTTCCTTAGCCTTGCCTATTCGATATTTGTTTATGTACTCGGTAAAGGTTTCATTTGTCTCCTTCTGAAACAGATGTCCGAGATAAACAGGATGGATATTGTATTGCTGGCTGAGCGATTTGAGCGACAGCGCCTGTGCATAGTTCTCATGCACATATCCGAGCAGCAGCTGAATGATCGGGCTTTTCACATCACGCATAAGCGAATCCACCGTCAAGGTAGCTGCTTCTTTGACGACGGAGGAGAGCCCTTCAATCGTCTCGGCTTGCATGATTTGCGTGAAACCTGCTTTGAACAGCTCAGGCTGATCTGCCTGCTTAATTTCTTTGAGCTCCATTTTGAACCGTATCATCATCTCAATGGCCATACTTTGAATATATTCCGGCGTAACGCCGTCCAGCGTCTGATAATGCTCAAATTCAGCATCGATTGCCGCATAAAGCTGCTCTAGATCTTTCGCCTTAATCAGCTTCGAGAATAAGGACCAATTCAGCGGCTGCGACGTTGCATTCTCAATGCTGTTCTTCTCCGATAACAAGCTATAGTCCAAAATAGCCGGCTCGTCGGATAATAAGAAATATTCCTGCGCTTTCTTCGCATGCGCGTAGCTCTGCGGCGCACCCTCGCCTACCGCCTCCACACTGCCAAGCGAAATACGCATCGGGCTCGGAGCGAACCGCTTCTGCATATTTTCAAGCATGGTCATCGCCTTTTCCTTACCCAGCTCCTTGTCCTCCAGCATAAACACGATAACCAAGTCGCCATCAATGTCCACAAACGGCAGCATCGACGGATCTTCCATGGCAAGCCGCTGTACGGCTTCATAGGACGGCTCGAACTGACTTTCAGTACGAATAATCGCAGTCACAAGATAAGGAGCATCCAGCCGGATTTCAAGCATATCGGTACGTTCGATCAGCTCATTTGGCGCAATGCGTCCAGTCAGCCACCGATACAATATATTATCCCTAAGAATGCGAATATCATAATCACTAAATAATCGGTCTGGTCTTGTTGTGTTCAATTTGTCGATTGTATTAGCCAGCGTCTCCTGCAGCTCGTCAATATTAATCGGTTTAAGCAAATAATTTTCCACACCAAGCTTAAGCCCTGACTTGATATAGTCAAATTCGTTGAAGCCGCTCAAAATAATGACCTTCAAATCCGGCCGGAATTGCCTTGCTTCACGAATCAAAGTTAAGCCGTCCATCACAGGCATTGAAATATCCGTAAGCAAAATATCAGCCGATGACTCCTTCAACGCTTCAAGCGCATCCTGGCCATTTTCCGCTGAACCGACGATTTCAAGGCCAAACGCCGCCCAATCAATAATGTCGTACAAGCCTTCTATAATAAACGGCTCGTCATCTACAAGAAATACTCTATACATGCTGCGCCTCCTCTAGCACTGGGAATTCAATCGTTACGATCGTTCCGACGCCTGGCGTGCTGTTAATTTCAACACCATATTCCGTTCCGTACAGCAGCTTCAGTCTCTCATGCACACTGCGAAGACCAAAAGAATCGCCGCTTTCCTCCAGCATGTCCATCGACTCACGAATGGACGCGAGTCGCCCAGGCGCTATACCTCTGCCATTATCCTCGACTTGAATTTGTATGCGATCCTCTATCTGCCGAACATTTATTTTCACTTGGTTATCCGGCCTGCGCGCTTCTAGACCATGCACAACGTAATTTTCAATGATCGGCTGCAGCGCCATTCGCATTATATTTTTGCTAGCCAAGCTCTGATCGCAATGAATTTCGTAAGACAGCTTGTCCTTATAACGAATCCGAAACAGCTCCAAATAGAGGCGCGAAGTCTCTAGCTCATCCTTGAGCGTGTTTTCGCCTTTGGGCTGAACGAAGCTTTTGAATAACACCGATAAGCTGTATATCATTTCGCCTACGTCCTTCGCTCCTTGCGATACGGCCCGCATCCGAATCACTTCGAGCGTATTGTACAAAAAGTGTGGATTCACTCTAGCCTGCAGTGCAGCAAGCTCTGTATGCTTTTGTTTAATCTCCGCTTTATAGACGCGGTCGATATGTTTTGTCAGCTCGCCGAGCATATCGTTAAAGCTTCTGGAAATTTGCCCAAGCTCGTCCTCTTTCTCGTCTTGGATGCGTGCGGACAAGTCGCCGTTCTCCACTTTGCGCATAAATCGTATTATTTTATTCGTTCTTTTCGCGAAATTGATAACAACCAAGGTCGGAACAAGCAGCACCATAATGATACAAATGATACTAATCAATGTAATCGTGTGCTTCAGGCCTTGATAGGCAGCAGCCACCTCCGCCTTCGGCGCTACACCAACTACGGTATAACCCGCTTCGGTTTGCGTGAACATCTTGACATAAGATTCCTGCTCAAGCATCACAGTGTCATTCAAGGAATCAATTTTATCGATATAAGGGTAGCGTTTGCCATAAAAGTTGTCTGAGGAATCGAAGAGCACTTCCCCTGTTGGTCCGAGGACAAGAATGTAGCCCTTTAATTGCTCTTTATAGCTCTCAAGTGCTTTTTGAATCCGTTCTGAGTTGAAATAAACGAGCAGCTGTCCTAGGTTTTTTAGCGTATTTTTGTCCGTAATGGGGACACGTATCGCGAATAGCTTTGGATCCTGCTGTCCAATTGCCGTTCGTACCCATGCATTTGGCAGCGTTACTTTACTTCCTTCCATCGCCATGGCATCCGGGATATAGGAATGTGCTGCATTTGTAGATATTAACTTCGTTACATGCCCCTGCTTGTATGCGTACAAAAACTGCCTTTCCGAGCTGTACAGCAGCAGGTTCTCGATATCGGCATCATTTTCAACCTTATTTTCAAAATAATCCAGCCCCTTCGGCATGTCGATATTAATAGAAGAGGCATATTGATCCAATTGATAATTGATGTAATCCTCGAACGGATTTTGAAGAAAGTAAGTAAGATGAAGGGATAAGGCTTCATTCCGATACACATCAAGCATAATGGACTCCACCGATTCAAATTTACGAGCCATGTAGCTATTCACGCTATCAATCGCTTTTTTCTGATTTTCAAGCTCATTGCGTACGATCGACTCTGACATGACATTAAACATAAAATACGAAAAGGTTACGATCGTCACTGTTGTGATCAATGCAAACAACAAAATCATTTTCATGAAAAGATTATTTTTGACATAGTTGTGGTACAAGCTTTTTACCTTCAAAATAAGCTCCTTTCCCGTGAATGATCGCTGCTCTATAGGTTGATCGGAGTTCACGATATGGGGTACAAGGTTTAATAATACTTCAGTATGATTTGCTGGCACAAGTATGCTCCTTAATAATCGGCAATTGAAGGGTACGGTTGAATGGCGCCTCGGAAGGGGCGTATAATGTAAAGGTGAGAGAATCCGCAAGATTGGAGATGAGAGCATGACAATTGGTAAAATGCTTCGAAATGTTTCCGTCGGACTGATATTCGGCATACTGGCCATTGGATTACTGCCGTTTCTGGTCATCTTTAACTGGGCGGAGATGCTCAATCTTGTCGAACTCGAAACCTCGCCATTATTTATGCTTCTTGGACGATTTATTAGACCGACCGTTCGCAAGAAAAGCATGAACAGCGTGAACAGCATGGACAGTCAGGAACACAAACAAGAGCTCAATCAATAAACTAACAGCAGCCTAAACCGTTTGCATGAACGGAGACCCGGGAGAGCACCTTATTTTGGTGGCATTCTTCCGGGTCTTTCTTTCTCGCTTAAACGAGCGATTTATAGTAAAATGGGGCGATGCAACACTATACGATTATGAGGTGCCCTTATGTCCATTAGCTTCACTACATCCATTATCAGCCGCTTAAAAAGAGAAATCGCTGACATGCAGAAGCAAACCAGCAACGATAAAAGCAAAAAAGAGAAAGCTCTCTCTAAAATAAAACAACTGCAAAAAAACATCAAAATGAGCTCTTCCCCCACCGACCTTAGCAGCAAGATGACTCAAATTACGAAATTAAACGAAGAGGTAGCCAGAATTGATGCTTCGCAGGCTGCTTTAACGAAACAATTAGCTGCAAAAAATGCAGAGCTTCGGCAGCAGCTTGCCAAAAACGAGCAAAAAAGCGATAAATAACGTTAGCATAGAGACCTTTCACAAGTTCAAATGAGCTTGCGAAGGGTCTTTTTGTTATCGGCTTGATATGGTGAGATTGTCCATTCCTCGTATACTTTAACCAAACGCGCGCATCCTATGGAAAAAAAGCAGGGCGGGGATTGTATGCATACAGTTTGGAAAGGTGCGATTAGCTTTGGGTTGGTTCATGTGCCTGTAAAAATGTTTACAGCAACAGAAGATAAGGATATTCATTTCCGCCAAATACATAAGGTTTGCGGCATGCCTATTTCCTATGTGAAGACCTGTCCTCACTGCGATGAAGCCGTTAAACCAGAGGATATCGCTAAAGGTTTTGAATACGAGAAGGACAAGTTTGTCCTCTTTAATGAAGAGGAGCTTGAAGCGCTAAAGCCTGAATCTGCACGGGTTATTCAAATTCTCGACTTTGTCGATTTAACGGATATCGATCCTCTCTATTATCAAAAAGCTTATTACCTCTCGCCCGACATGTCAGGGGCTGGAGCTTATACACTGCTGCTTGAAGCGATCAAGCAAACAGGTAAAATCGGCATCGCCAAAATATCGATCCGCAGCAAAAGCAGCTTGGCGGCGATTCGCGTTGTCGGAAACTGCTTATGCATGGAGACGATGCATTATCCAGATGAAATTCGGCCGCTAGCAGAAGTGCCTAACCTGCCTGGGCTTGCTAATGTCAATGAAAAGGAACTGCAAATGGCAAAACAGCTCATTGAGCAGCTGTCTGAACCGTTTCATCCTGAAAAATATACCGATGATTACCGGGCTGCCATGCTTGAAGCTATTCAGCATAAAATGGCGGGCGAAAGCGTTGATATGGTTTCGGCTCCGGCTATTGGTCGGACGAATGTCATTGACTTGATGGCTGCGCTGCAAGCTTCCCTCGAAGCAGCCAAAACACCGCCTGCTGCTCCAAAGAAAAGGAAGAGCACCACTAGAAAAACGAAGGATGCCGGATAATGAACACGATGTCTTTGCTTCCTCTGCCGAAGGTGCCCATGGCGCCAGTTACTTCACCCGATATCCCTACTGGCTCGGAGTGGGGATATCAAATCAAATGGGATGGCGTTCGAACGCTCGCTCGATTAGATGGCAGCGGCGGTGTTGAACTATTTTCCAAACGAGTAGAGCCGCGAAATACCACATTCCCTGAAATTGTAGCTCTCTTGTCGCCGCTGCGTGTTGGGCCTTGCATCCTTGATGGTGAAATCGTCTATTTTGACGGCACTCGTCCAAACTTTCAGCGCAGCCGCCTAGGCATACAGAAAAGGTCAGGCAAAGATGATCTCTTATTCGTCATGTTTGATATGCTCAATGATAACGGTGAAGATTTGCGCAGCCTTCCCTTCCGTGATCGTTACAGCAGGCTTGCTGCCAAGTTTCCTGAAAAATCGCCGCGCTTGTTCGTCACCGACTTGTTTGATGATGGTCAGTCCTTATGGGAATGGCTTATCGAGCGGGAGTGGGAAGGGCTCATATCGAAGCGTCTGGATAGTCCTTACAGCGAGGGCAAAGGCCATAAAGATTGGTTCAAGAAACGGAAGGAAGTACGAATCGTCGCGGACGTTGTTGGGGTGAAATTAAGGGATGGCCTCGTGTCGAGCCTCGTGCTGCAATATGAGAATAAATATATTGGGCATGTCTCTGGACTAGATAACGCCTCCAAAAAATTGCTGCTCCAGTTCATGCATGACCACCCGGGAGATTGCCCCTTCCCGTCGCTTTCGCAAGGCATGAAGAAATCCGACGTAGTCTGGCTTGCCGTACATTTCCCATGCAGGGTGACCGCACTCGAGTTTACGGATACGGGCCTGCTTCGCCAGCCGAAATTGCTAGGTTTTGGTGCGGGAGACGGCGAGGTTTAGCGCTGATGAAAAGTTTGATCGGCCGATTAAAGAGGAGGTTGCCCCACAAAGTCATTTACTTACGGGACAACCTCCTCTTACACTTTTCCGCCCACAACCCGACAAATACCCCACTATGCGTCGATTCAGTAAAAATAGCGATAGAATCTAGACCTATTTTCAACAAACATGAGCTTTTTGCGGAAATAGGACTAGAAAGTAGGCTTATTTCCGCTCACAACCCGCCAAATACCCCACTATGCGTCGATCCAGTAAAAATAGCGATAAAATCTAGACCTATTTTCAACAAACATGCACCTTTCACGGAAATAGGACTAGAAAGTAGGCTTATTTCCGCTCACAACCCGACAAATACCCCACTATGCGTCGATTCAGTAAAAATAGCGATAAAATCTAGACCTATTTTCAACAAACATGCACCTTTCACGGAAATAGGACTAGAAAGTAGGCTTATTTTGAAAAACTGACTTCCTCTTGTGCATCAGAGCCGCACCGATACCACTAAGCAACTTCCCAATCCAGCTACTCCTTAAGCCCTTCATATATCGCGTGGAGCAAACGGTGCGTTTCATCGCAGCTGTATTCCCAGAACATTACGCCGCCAAGCTCACTTGCTTTCACATACTCACATTTATGATGCAGCGATTGTTCGTCGTCGTAAGAGATAAAGCTGCTTCCGTCGTAGAGGTATGGCGCCTTCGCTTCGTCGTCCCAATATCGAACATAATTGTTTTTATTGATGTATTCCGCTGCAAGCTTGGTGAAATCCGGTCCATATCCGCCTGTGCTGCCCGCCATTTGATGAAGCCCATTGGCGCGATTAGGAACGTTATGCCAAACCCGAGTATAAAACGCCGCGCCTATCACAATCTTCTCCTTCGGCACGCCTGCTCGGATGAACAAATTAACGGATGCATCCGTACTGATGCGGAATAAATCTCCGGTTGGAGTATACAGATTCGTATGATGCCCCGTTAAAATTTGAAATCCACCGCGCATATCGTAGGTCATCAGCTGAACAAAATCCAAGTATTGCTGGACTTGATCCATTTCCGTACCGTCTACATAATATTGATCCGCGCCTGCTGCAATCGTAAGCAAATAATGTTTCCCGTCACTTGCGCCCTTCTCGTCCAAAGCTTCGCGGATGGTTTTGAGCAGCAGAGTAAAATTGGTCTTATCATCTGGACTCGACGCTATGCCCGCTTCACCATAACAAGGATATTCCCAGTCGAGATCGACTCCATCGAATGGAAAATTGGTTAATACACGAACCGCCGAATCTGCGAAGCGGCTCCTCCCTTCAGCGGTAGATGCAGCTTCAGAAAACCCGCCTGCGCTCCATCCGCCGACAGACAATAGAATAGTCAGCTCTGGATGCTCGTGTTTAATCCTGCGAAGAACATCAATATTTTTCAAATGCTCTGTAATAATTTCATCATTGCGCACATGGCCAAATGCCACATTCAAATGGGTGAGCTTCGTTAAATCTTCCCGCGTCATGTCTGGAAGCTTCGAATCTGATGCATAACCCGCCACAATATATTTTCGACTTGCCATTACGTATCACTCCGTTTCGCTGGCTGCTGCCATATGCTAGTGAGAATCTGCAATGCTTCTTTTCCCGTACCGATCTTGTATCCTGATGCTGTATAACGAATTTGATCTTGGCTATCCAGTACGAGCAGATGCGGGAAACCCGCTTCGCTAGCTGGCGGCACTGCTATATAGTCCGGCAAAGACGCGTAAGTGGAATCACGAACAAACACGGTACGCGAAGGCAACCCCTTATAACGAGAAGGATCAAAAGATGCCGTCCATTCGGAATCACCTACGACAAGCACAATCGGCGCTCCAAGTTCGCTCAACGGCTCAGCAAGCTCGCTAAGTTCACGGAATAAATGTTTGGTAGGCTCACGTTCTGGCTCCAGCCAAGCAACAATTGCCCCATTCATGCCGATAAGCTCACCAATCGATCGGTCTGAACCATCGAGCATCGTAAACGTATCGTTTCTGTTCAGCTTCCCAAGTACTGGAATACCTTGCTTCGCACTTCGGAAAGTCAGCGGAATATCCAATTGTTCTCCTGCACCCAGCTCGAAATAGGAAAAGCGAACGCATGCGGTGCCATCTTTTAGCCGAATACCTGTGGTCAATCGATAGCTGCCTTGCGCAAGTTCGAACGGCTCATCGTATACATCAGATTTCCCATTAGGGTAGACCAACGTTTTATATATGCCGTTCTCCAGCCGGGCGAACGTGAAGTTCTCAGAGTACGAAGCTGCTGGAGCTTCATCGGATGACTCGTTATCTTTAAGAAGTCGCAGCTTTCCGTTTTCCTTCTGCTCCAATTGCTGCATCGCTCGATTTGCAAATAACGCATCCTGCCAGCCACCGTTAGCCATCGCCATGTATTGCGGCTTCTGCTCACTCGGATGCAAGCGTGCTGGAATGCCTATGCTGCGGCAGATCGCCACAAACATAATATCGAGAGAAGCCTGATCCCCTTTCTTGATCTTAAAGGTACCAACTGGGTTGCCTCTGCCCTTCAGATTGGGAAGGTCCTCCCACAACGACCACTCTGACTCCAGATGGCGTACAAGCTCAGCAGCATTTTGCCGGAACAATGCCACTTGTGCTTCAGTGAACACCTCTTGGAAAAAATGCTTATAAGGCACGATCATTTCATATAACACTCGCGGACAAAGGATGTACCGCAAGAAGATGTCTTCGGGAAGCTCGCCGCGCTGTGACAGCGAACCGATGAGATGATCGTCAAGATCCTTGCGGAACGAATCGGAAAGATCCTTCTCGTTCAAGCTCTCCAGCAGCTTAAGCGGCCATTCTCCAAATTCAGCGGAGCGTTCCTGCAAGAAGGCTGCGATCTCGCGGCTATTTCCCCGTGCCTTGCGCAGCACATCCCACACCCGCTCCTGCGGAAGACCAGCAGCCTCGGCAATATCCGACGCCTGCGCTTCGCTTAGAAATGTTTGTTCATAGCTGCTTCGGATGCCCGTTCCTTCTTCCAGACGGCTATTATGCCGCTGAACCTTCTCCTCGGAAAGCACATCAAGAGCTTTGCCATTACGTTCAGGAGGCGGAACCATATCAAAATCAGTTATCCCTTCGGGCTGCTGCACTTGATTCAGAACAATATCGAAGCGCACACGATCACGAACTGTAATCTTCTTTTCTCCCCACTTGCCATCCATCACAGCACGAATCAACAGATCTCCGTAGCCTGTCTTAAACGCAGCCTCACCCAGCTCGTTTGTCTTCAGCTCAGCAATGGGATAAAATTCAGCCATATTGTAGAGCTCAAAATAAACATTCGCGCCGCTGACCGGTTCATTCAGCTCATTCTTCACAGTGACAGTAATGCTTCGAGTAGGCGCATAACCCTCAAGCAAATTAATTTCTGTAAACCAATTATCCGCAAGCGTAATATCCTCAGGGCCCGGGTAATTTGCGAATACCCGAGTATTGATCAGCATTGCCCGCCGGGCTGGAGGAGTGAACCAGCCTTGATCAAGGCGAGCTTCCGGCTCGCAAGCGCCGATATAGTGCCACTGCCCGTCAGCCCAAGCTTCTACCCAAGCATGGTTATCGTCACAATGCGCCCAGCGCGGGGTATACACTTGGCGAGCAGGAATGCCAATGCTCCGAAGCGCTGCAACAGCAAGTGTCGATTCCTCACCACACCGGCCTCGAGCATTTCGAATCATCGTAAGCGGCGAGATCGTCCGCAGATCGCTGCCAATGTAGTTCGCCTTCTCATGGCACCAGTAGTTCGTCTCCAGAATCGCATCCTCCATCGACAAATGCGCAGTACGCTCCGCCAGTTCACTGTACAAGATACCGCGTGAATCCTCGATGTTTTCCGTGTTCACACGGTAGGGCAACACAAAATGCAGGAAGAGATGATCCGGCACCCGTTTCCCCCAAGGCACTTTTCCCCGAATGTCCAGCGTCTGCCGCACATGGCTTAGAAATAACGTACCGTCATAATCAGCCATATCGTTTACAGGCATATAGGCGTACAAATATTTGAGCGCCCATGTCTCTTCATCCGTTAGCGGCTGCTGAAAAATATCAAACAGCTCATGCTCTCTCGCCTTAGCGAGCAGCTGCTTCTCACGAAACTTGCGTTCAATCAGCTCCATCGACGCTTGCTCTAATGAGAATACAGAGGTTTGCAATGTCATGCGAACTCACTCCTTCCATAGCTTTCCGTCTTGCCTAATGCAGAAGCTCGACTTCCCATCGCTAGACGGCGTTGTGATTTGGAACATGGAGCGGGTCGTCTCAATGGCAGGCAATATGCTCCACTGCTCTCCGCCATGCATCAACGATTCCGCATCCGCAGTAAATTCACCGTGACTTGCGAAGTAATTGCGCTCACGATAATAGAGCTTGCGCAGCTCCCACTTTATGCGTTCATCCGGCGGCTGTTCAAACGAATCCGGGCCATCTTCCCCTGCAAACATGACATAACCCCATAGCTCAGGATAATGCATATTAATAAGTCCCATCGGAGACCAAACCCAGTTGTCCTCTGGATAGGATTTGCCCGTATCCGGATTGATGATCTTGCGGTATTCGCCATCCTTCACTTCAACGCGCCATTCAACGCGGGAGAAATTGACGCGCCAAAACTCGCCATTTACTGGCGCTCTGCCTTCAGGCGCGCATTCGCGCAAGCTGCTCCAAGGCATCGCTACCTCAATGCTCCACTTCCGATTCGCTGCTTCCGGCCGATTCAGCTCGCCATCAATATGTACAGCTGTCTGAAGCCCGCTAATGTCCCAGCCGTTAATCGGCGGACCGCCGTCGCGGTATGGCTTAACCAGCAGCAGATCCCACACGGTGTTCAGCGCGTTAATTTCAAACTCATAATAATTGTGGCTGTCGCCATCGGGATCAATAAATATTTCAAAATCATTATCATAAAAAATGACCGAATCCCGCTCCGTCAATGTCGCCCAAATCTCGTCTTCAATCAATTCTGCCGCAAAATAGAAATAGTTGTCATCCCACAGCATTTTCACGCGGGTCTGCTTCGCAGGTTTTGGCCGAAGATCGCCTTCGATATCGACAAAATCGTCTGTCCAGTCCGCTGCTGACCAGAACGGCTTATCTACTCGCCCGTCAAGAATGAGCGGCTCCGCCGCGCGGCGACATACATAATGTTTGGGTGCATATTCGATGTTCGGCTCCTGCAATCCGCTTAAATTCATGTTATCCCTCCGTTTGAATTGCTATGAATCTTTGAAAATGATGAAGCTCGCTTAAAGTACACATTCATGCCAGAAGCGGCGCAGGTTGTCCATCGCAATGCGGGAGGCGGATTTGCACTCCTCCATGCCTTCGAATTCGATCGTCATATAACCATCGTAACCCGATTCCTTAATAAGCTTCACGATTTTACGGATCTCAATATCCCCTTGACCTACAATCGCACCGCGCAGGTAGTTACCGTTCGAGGTCAAAAACCAATCACCGTCACCCGGATGCTGATCATATGGACGGAAGTAGAAATCTTTGAAATGGATGAGTGATGCATAAGGCAAGTTTTTCTTAACGCCGATGATCGAATTCTCATCCACGCACATAAAGTTGCCGATATCGAGTGTCGTCTTAAAGTTCGGCCGGTCTACCGCATGAAGAACACGTTGAACCCGGTCGCTGGACTGTACGCTGAAGCCATGATTCTCTATCGTCGTTGTAATGCCGTATTGCGCGGCATAGTCCGCGATGAGCTGGCTGCCCTTCACCATGAGATGCAGGTTCTCCTCGAACCACCGTATCGTCATCTTCTCCTGCGGAATGGTGAAGGCGGTTACATCGTGCCGCATATGATTCATGCCGAGTCGATGCACAAGATCAACATGCAGCTTGACCCGCGCGACTTCCTCTTCAAACAATTGCTCCGTATCTTGCACGAAGTTCGCCGGCATCGAATAGTTGGAGAGGGCAATGCCAACCTCCTTTGCTTTCTCGCGTACAGCATCCGCCAGCTCAGGGTTGTCAACGAGCGTATAGCCATATGGAACAATCTCCATATGCTCGCCGCCGTTATCGGCTATCCAAGAGATGGCATCAAGAATGCTCATCTCTCCCGATTTTATGGCGCTTAGCAAGCTGTAAGAACTTAATCCAATTTTCATCGTTTCTTCCTCCTAAGTAGACAGATCACTTGATTAGTTATGCGTTACAACTGCGCCTGAACCACCATACATATCAAGCTCCTCATCAAATTCCAGCTTAAGCACGGTCACTTGCTTGTGAGTGTCTTCCGCTGTCAGATGAATCCATGTCGTCCCCGGAATATTGAACCACGGCACCCCGCCATGAATTTCATGCGTAAGCTCTTTGCCGGAATGCAGCACCGTAATCTTTTTGACCTTGTTGCATAATCCCTTTAGGCATACATTCTCTTTCGGATCATCATACACAAACAGATACAGTGACTTTTTATCTTTGGATATGGTGCTGCCGCCCAAATAATAGCGGGTCATAATGCCTTCGTCTGTCCCAAATACCGCTTCTTCGTGCGTTCGAATCCATTCGCCTAATCCCAGCAAAATATCCTCTTGTCGTTTATCTATCGTTCCATCCTCCATCGGCCCGATATCAAGCAGCATGTTGCCGCCCAAGGTAATGCAATCACAGAACATTCGAATGATTTGATTTAATGATTTATATTTATCGTCCGTCGGCACATACCCCCACGAACTATTAATGGTTGTGCAAAACTCCCAAGGCCCCTCCGGCCGCGTTATCGGAATCCCTTGCTCCGGCGTCTTGTAATCCCCGTAACCTTGCAGGCGCGAGTTGATAATAATGTCTGGGTTAAACGATTGCAGATATTGCTTGAATTCGGGCAAATTCCACTGCTCAGCGCTGCGTTCCCAATCGCCGTCGAACCAAAGAAGATCAACCTTCCCATAGTTCGTTAAAACCTCCCGCAGCTGATCATTGTTAAACTTCAGGAAAGCATTCCATTTTTCTTCATCCTGAACACCATCTATCGGGCCCGAAAATTTGTTAACCTTAGACAAGTCATCCGGCACCTTGCCGCCTTCAAACACGGATGGATAATCGGGATGCGACCAGTCGATAAGTGAATAATACATCCCAAGTCGAATCCCTCTTTTCGTGACGGCTTCCGCATATTCCTTGATCAGATCCCGCTTTGCCGGCGTTTTCTTCACAACGCTAAGGTCGCTGTACTGTGTATCAAACAATGCTACGCCGTCGTGGTGCTTGGTCGTAAGCACTGCGTACTTCGCTCCCGATTGCTCAATTAAATCAGCCCATTTGTCCGCATCGAACTTCGAAGCCGTAAAGCCGTCCAATTGTTTCATATAATCGTCATAGCTCATTCTTCCGTTATAGAACGACCATGACTCCGAGACTCCATCTACTGCATAAATACCATAATGAATAAAAATACCTAGCTTAGCTTCCTTAAACCATTGCTGCATAGCAGACTACCCCTCTCGATTAACGAATCCGAAACACATGCGCGATTGGTGCTTGTTCTGAGTATTCATTCACTGGCAAACGGACAATAATGCCGTTTTCTGCTTGGCTGTACTGCAAATGGTCTTGTCCACCTACGAGATCAATCTGGCTGAAAGACTTCTGTATAGGGAGGTATAATTCCTCTTTCACAGCTTCTTTTTCATCCTTGTACAAATAAAAGGCATAAACCGTATCTCCTTTTCTCGTAAAGTGGCAATTGTCAGCAGAAAAAGGCTCGCAAATTCGTGTTCCATAGATTGCCTCACCATAAACCTTCAACCAATCGCCCATCCCTTTGATTCGGCTAATGGCTGTAGTCGACAACCTGCCGTCAGGCTGCGGACCAACATTCAATGCTAGGTTTCCGCCTTTCGCAACGATTTCAACGAGCAGATGGATTAGCTGTCGAACCGTCTTGTAATTGTCCTCATAACGGAAGGAGAAGGAAGTGCCCATCGTAATACAGCTCTCCCACGGCACGTTAAGCGGACGCTCAGGCAATGTCTGCTCTGGTGTTATGACATTTTCATAAGGGCCGCCGACCGTGCGGTCAGCCGAGAGCAGCCAAGGCTGAATTTCCCGCGCCTTCTCAACCACCTCGCCTAATCGGATGTTTTGATCGCGGTAATCGTTAACCCAACCTGCATCGAGCCATAACATATCGATGCGGCCATATTTCGTCATCAACTCCATAATTTGCGCATGGGTGAACTGAACGAATTGCTCCCACAAATGTGGATGTTGCTTCGGGTCATAGGAAGGTCCGCGCGCGGTAAACGACCCACGCTCCATGCCTGGCGCCCAGTAATATGGCGTATGCCAATCTGCCTTCGAGAAGTATGCAGATATAGCTAAGCCCTTAGCGCGGAAAGCATCAAACAGCTGCTTGCAAATATCGGCGTACTTGTGCGAATGGAAGGGACAATCTGGGCTCGTAATCCGGTAATCCGTCGTATGGGTATCCCACATGCAGAAGCCATCATGATGCTTGGTTGTAAAATTTAAATACTTAAAGCCATTCTCCGCAGCAAGATCTGCCCATAGCTCAGGCTGAAAGCGAAGCGGGTTAAAGGTTTTGTTTAGCCCAAAATACTGCCGCTTCAATTCCTCTGCGTCTACATTCCAATCGATGCCATCGCGTGACCATTCCTCATCCTTGTCACTAAGCGCCCATGATTCAACTACACCTAACTGTGAATAAGGCCCCCAGTGCATCATAAGGCCCAGCTTCTGATCCTTGAACCATTCCAGCCGCTCCTGCAGAAGCGGGTCCTCTGGCTTCACCCATTGCTCTTCACTGCTATAATTGTGGACACCCTGCTCAACAACTTGCTCTATTTCTTCTGTCGTCTTTATTTCGCTCATGGTTACCTCCAAGTATAGTAGGACTTTTGTAAGCGGTACGTTCATTGCCTTCTTCTGCTCTATGTCCAAATTGTAAATTTGTTGCTATGATTAGTAGCGACGAAAAGGATTGATCGATCATAGGGGGCAGACGATATGAAACGAAACTACTTCAAATCCAAACTGTTTTTAAAATACATCTGGTCCTACTTGTTTATTTTGCTTATCCCATTAGTACTTATGACGATATTTATCTATCAAAACGCAGTGTCCAATCTACGTACTGAAATTGAGCAATCTCGCCTCGGCCAGCTCACGCAAGCCAAAGTTATTGTTGACGGCCGGATGAAGGAGCTAAGTGAAATTGCTTCACGCGTCTCGTATGACAAGAGGCTGACTCCGTTTCGGGTTCACGATTCTTATTACAGCGGTGAAGCGATACAAGCACTGGATCAATACAAAGCGACCAGCTCTATCATTAGCGAGATGTTCTTGTATTTTCACAAGGATGCAAATATTTATTCCGCGAAGGGTCTATCGAGCATGGATGTATTCGCAAACACCTTTACCTTTCACAATTGGAGCAAAGACACTATTTTTCAAGATTTGAATACGGTTAAATATCCAACGATGCGTCCAGCTGACACCGTAGTCCTAAGCGCTAATTTGCAGGATTCGATGCTCGCTTATCTTGTTCCCATTACGCCGTACAACCCTAATCCACATGGAACGATTATGTATCTAATTAAAGAATCAGAGCTTACGAGTTTAATTGATTCGATTCTAGGCAATTATCAAGGCTTGACTTATATTTTGGACAACAAAGGTCAAATTCTAGTAGACAATCGCCAGGGCGAGGCCTTAACAAATGCAGAGGCGCAGTCTCTATATAGTCTCGCGCCAGGCATTCACGATAAAACCTTAAATGGCAAGCCGCATTCCATCGTATCCGTAAAATCGGAAAATAATGGCTGGACTTATGTGACCGTCATGCCAAGTTCCCAGTTTCTTAGCAGCGTAGTGCATGTCCGCAGCTTCATCGTTATGCTGTTTATCATCGTTGTGGTCGTTGGAGCGGCGATTGCCCTCGTGCTTGCTAGAATGCAATACCTGCCGATCTCTACGCTTGTAGAGTTCGCAAATTCCAAATCCAAGCCGAAGCATTCCGCTGATCAATCAACCGAAAACGGGAACGAGCTTGACCGGATACGAACAGCGCTGCAGCAATACAGCTCGCGAGTTGACCTTCAAGAGCCATACGCTCGCAATCACTTTTTGTCCATGCTCCTGAAATATGGGAATGCGCAAAGTCTTTCACCAGAGCTGCAAGAGGCCTTCGATCTTCATTTCGACCAATCTCATCACTTTGTTATGGTGATTGGATGGGATGAAATCGAAGATACGCAAGAGGAACGACAGGAGCGGCAAGAAATGATAGAACTGCTCTCCCAAATCGAATTCCCGGAGCTGGCTGCTCATGCCTATGGCGTAGAGCTCCCTCAGCTGGATCAGCTTGCACTCATTATCAGCTTTAATAGGGATCAAGCCGAGCAGGAATTGGTTCCTGTGCGCCACATTGCTGAAGCGGTGCTCTGCACGATACTAGAGACGTTTGATGTTACGCCTACGATTGGCGTTGGAACCTGCTATTCAAGCCCTGACCAGCTGAATCAGTCCTTTATTGAAGCTTGCTCTGCTTTTGAACTGCAAGCGACAAGCGGTCATGGCACGATCACTTATTTCGAGAAGCTGCAAGATACACCGGATCATACCTTCTGGATACCGAATAATTCGCTGCTCAAGCTTTCTCAAAGCTTGAAGCAAGGAAGCTATGATGTAGCTGCGCAAATGATCAGCCCGTCGATCCGCAGCCTGCAATCATCCGAGCTGTCTGCCCTGCTCAAACGCTGTATATGCTTTGACATTTTGAATACGATGCTAAAAACCGCATCCGAGCTTGGCATTCAAAATGTGATTCAAGACATGGCTCCTAATATGATTTACAGCCATTCCTTGGATGAAATCGAGACCGGCTTTCTGAATCTCGCCTCCCGAATCTGCAATCAAGTGGAGCGCAACAATCAGAAGGAGGAGCAATCACAGATTGATCGGATTGTCTCCTACATTGATGAGCATTTTAGAGATCATACGCTCAGTCTAGAAACGATTGCATATGAGTATGCAATCTCGCCATCACATGTGAGCCGTTCATTCAAGGAAAAGATGGGCCTTAACTTCATCCAATACATTTGGCAAAAAAGAATGGAAGAGGTTATGCATCATCTGAAAACGACAAACGCACCTCTAAAGGACATCATTATTCAAGTCGGCTATTTGGATACGCCTAACTTTATACGCAAATTCAAGAAAGAAACCGGCTATACGCCTGGTCAATATCGCAAGCAATTCTGGGAGAACGAACAGGCGCAATTACTATCCGATTCAGACGATGAATAATAAACAAAACCCGGTCAGCATTTCGCATGACCGGGTTTTTGCTGTTTCTGGGTTCATGCTCTTGTTCGTTTATTTATCTGTCAATTATCTGTCGTATGCGCTTTGGTAAAGCTCAGCGATTCGATTTCCGCCCATTTTTTTAATTTGCTCAATATACTTATCCCAATTGGCCATCGACTCTTGACCTGTTACGAACTTGGCTTCCATCTGTTGAACATACGTGTTCAGATCAGATAACAAAGCAGAAGCCTCGTTTTGCTCTTCGTTGGTCAAATAAACATTAGGGTAAGGCGATTTGGCGATTGGCGTCAGCTTCTCTGCATTTTCCTTATCGATCCATAAGTCGAATTCGCTGCGAAGTCCGATCGCAAGCTCACCAGAGTTCATACCTGGCGTAAGAATTCCGTAGTTTGGTGTTAGTTTGCCGCGGTACTCTTCACGGTCGCCGCCCCCCGGAACAGGAAGCCATTCCTTCTCATGTTTTTCTTTATCTTTATATTTCCATAGAAGATCCTCTGGACCTTGATTGAACAATGTAGCGCCTTCATAGCTGTATAGATAATCTACCCAGCGCATCGTTGCTTCTGGAGATGGATTGCTGCTTGTAATGGCAAAAGTACCGTTTGCCGATATGCCAGGATGTTTGCCATAGACTGGGGAATCCGCAATTTCACTTTTCACAGGCGTCATCAATGGATTGTCTCCGCTTGGCTCGCCGCCTAACGTAAAGTAAGGGAAGTAGTCATTGAATATAGCAATTTGATTGTTTTCCCCTTTAGCCTTCTTCTGCTCGCTTGTTTGCGAGAAGGTCTCGTGATCAAGCAGCTCTTCCTTCCATAGACGGTTTAGGAACGTTAAGTAGCCTTTGTATCCTTCTTCTTGAGGCGTATAGTGCACTTTGCCATCCTTATCTGCATAAATGACCTCATCATAAATGCCCCAGAAGCCTAGGAAATACATACGCAAATCGTCCAGCTTAACGGAAGTTAACGGAATTTCATCCTTTTTCCCGTTTCCATTTAAATCTTCTTCCTTAACACGCTTCAGAAAGGCATACAGCTCGTCCGTCGTCTTAGGCAATTCCGTAACGCCAAGCGCTTTCAAAAACTTGCCGTTGTACCACATAGGGCTGCGGTACCACACAGCAGCTAGATCAATATTAGGCAGCGCATAAATATGGCCGTCTGGTGTTGTAAAGGACTTCCGAATTTCCGGATGCTCATCAAAAATCTTTTTGATATTAGGCGCATAACCTTCATCAATATATTTTTCAAGAGGAATAAGAACGCCTTGTGTACCGTAAGTTACTTGCTCTGCCGGCTTAAGATCCGCTGCATAAAACATATCCGGCAAGTCGCCGCTCGCAAATACTAGGTTTTTCTTGGTCGCAAAGCTATCAAGCGGGGCATTCTGGAACTGCAGCTTAATGCCTGTCAGCTTCTCCATCTCTTGAAGCACAGGCATTTGGTTCCAATCCGCAACGCCAACATCCTGTGACATCATCTTCAGCGTAATCGGTTCTTTAACAATCGGGAATCCGTCTTTGCTTACCCCTGAAGCTTCAACGGACGTTGACCCTTTGGAACCCGTACTGCCGTTATTTGATTTACCCTCGTTCGGTGAACCGCATGCCGCTAATACAGAGGCAAGCAGCGTAATGCTGAGTAACAAAGATGATGCTTTTTTTAGCTTTTTCATCCTAAACCCTCTCCCTTTTTTCAAATTATTTATGAGCAAAATCAGCCCTTAACGGAACCAATCATGACACCTTGCACAAAGTAACGCTGAAGAAATGGATAAACGGCGATAATCGGTGCTGTCGCTACGATAATAACCGCGTATTTGACCAGCGCAGCAATCTCAGCCTTACTGTTGAGAGCCGACGCCGTAGAAGCATCCATTGCACCGCCGCCCTGAGCCGACATCTCCTGCAACACAAGAATTTGCCGCAGTACGAGCTGCAAAGGATATTTTGCAGCATCATTCAAATAGATGAGTGCCGAGAAGTAGCTGTTCCAGTTGCCAACACCATAGAACAAAGCCATAACGGCGATGATTGGCATTGACAGCGGCAAAATGATTTTGACGAACAGCCGCAGGTTGGTGCACCCGTCAATTTGGGCAGCCTCTTGCAGTTCTTTTGGTATAGAGGACTGGAAAAACGTGCGCGCTACAATGATGTTCCAGATTGAAGCAGCCGAAGGAATTACGATTGCCCAAATCGTATTCACCATACCGAGTTCCTTGATGAGCAAGTAACTTGGTACGAGCCCTCCCCCAAAAAACATCGTGACGAGGAACATCCCCATAAAAAAGTTGCGTCCCATAAAGTCTTTGCGGCTTAGAGCGTAGGCAGCAGGCAGCGTAACGAATAAATTGATCGACGTGCCTACTACCGTATAAAGAATGGTGTTGCCGTAACCTGACCATATGCTGGAGTTTTGGAACACCCTCTGATAACCTTCAAACGTAATGCCTTTTGGCCACAGCCACATCTCGCCGGAACCCACCAATTTCGGATCGCTTATCGAAGCGCTAATCATATAAATGACAGGATAAGCGACCACAATAAAAGCGAGAAATACATAAATATAATTGCATAATAGAAACACTTTATCCCTTCCGGACTCTTTAACGGCGGAAACCATCGGTCATACCTCCTTCTTCTACCACAGGCTGTTTTCGTTGGTGCGTCTTACGATCTGATTTACTAGCACTAAAATAATGGCGTTAATGACGGAATTGAACAGTCCGATCGCCGTCGAGAAGCTATACTGGGCATCGACAAGCCCTGATCGGTATACGAAGGTTGAAATGACATCGGATGCCCCCATGTTAAGCGAGTTTTGGAGCAGCAATATTTTCTCAAATCCAACCCCAAGCAAGCTTCCCATGTTCAGAATTAAAAGAATGGTCATCGTAGGGACAATCGTCGGAATGTTAATATGAAGCACCCGTTGGAAGCGTGAAGCTCCGTCTATAATGGCTGCCTCATGCAGACCCGGGTCTACTCCTGAAAGCGCAGCCAAATATATAATTGTTCCCCATCCTGCGCTTTGCCAAACACCAGAGAATACGTACATCGTCTTAAACCACTTCGGGTCTGTCAAGAAATCTGGAGCATCAAATCCAAGCCACTCAATAAGATGTGTCACTATTCCCGATGAAGGCGACAAGAACGTAATGATCATGCCTGCCATAACAACGACTGATATGAAATGCGGCGCATAAGTGACGGTCTGAGCCATCTTCTTGAAGGAACCACCCTTCAGCTCATTGAAGGCAAGCGCCAGTATAATCGGTATCGGAAACCCAATAGCGAGTTCATACAGGCTAATACTTAACGTGTTCCATATCAAGTCCCAAAAGTAATAAGAATGAAAAAATCGGACAAAATGGTCGAAACCGACCCAAGGGCTTCCGAAAATCCCTTTCGTTGGTATGAAGTTTTTAAATGCGATTTGTATGCCGTACATCGGACCGTAAGAGAAGATTAGAAAGTAGAAAAATGCGGGTGCAATGAATAGATACAATTCCCAATTTTGAAGGAGTCTTTTCCACATTCTGCTCTTCTCTTTCGTCGGTTCCGGAAGCATATTTGGTGCGTTCATTGGACTTGCTTCCTGCATAAAATCACTCCTTTCCCGTTTCGTTATAATTGCTTTTGTTTGGTGATTGGCGACAGGAATTTCGGAAATGCTATCGCTTACATTCACAACAATACGGAACATAACAATTCTCGTAAATATGTCATTTCCCGTATCGAATGATAGCGCTTTATATTTATGAGGAAACATCAATTCGCGAACTACTGCGACTATTCAGATAACTTCTCAAATGTGTCATTTTTGTTGATAAATCGCCTATTTATATGCAACCGCAAGATTTACCAATCGATTTTCGCCCCCAATACAACCCCAAACCCACTCAGAGAGTGGTCTATTCAAGAATGACATGTATGCGTTTTCATTGTTTCTAAGCCAATTGATCCTTTTTCATATTGCGGTTGCCTATTTAGAGTATTTCCTATCGTTCAATTGCAAAAAAAAAGAGTATCCGCATCTGCACGCAGCTACTCTTCCATTGCCATTTCAGCATCACTTATCGTTATCTTTTTTCTCTTTGCTTGAAACAAATTTCTTTCTGTTCATTGCTCCCCATGAATGACGGCCTCTTCTAAAATTAAAAATACCTTCAACACGGAACAGAACAGTAAGCTGACGATAACCTAGGTTTTCCAACACGCCGAACAGCACAAGCAGCAAAGTTTCTTTAAGCGAGCTGTATTTGCGAAATGTAATTTGCTCGAGTAAGATGCTGCCCATTGATAAGGTAGTGCCGAGTAAAAACGCGATAACAAAAAAAGTAATAAAGCTGTCAAACGCAAGCAAGCCAAATAAATAGGCAAGTGGGATAAAGATATAGCCGAGTGCCTCAACAATTGGCCCAATTAATTCGAATATCCAGTAATAAGGCAGTGTCACCATGCCAATCTTGCCGTATTTCGGATTAAAAAGCATTCTCCTATAGCTTATCAGCGTATCAAAAAGACCAATTTGCCATCTTCTCCGCTGGCTTCTTAGATCCTTCATTGTTTCTGGAGCTTGAGTCCAGCAAATCGGGTCCGCTAGAAATTGTATTTTGTACTTTCTCTTCTGGTCTTTCATCGCCTTATGAAGCCTAACGATAATATCCATGTCTTCACCGATTGTATTCACTTTGTACCCGCCGCACTCAATAACGACCCTCTTATTAAACGCACCGAATGCACCGGAAATAATGAGTATGGAATTAAGCTTGCTGAAGCTCGTACGGCCAGTCAAAAAAGCTCGGAAATACTCAATAATCTGAAATTTCGCCATATTGCTTTTCGGAATATTCATCTCCATAAGCTTGCCGTCTTTAATGATCGAGCCGTTGGCAATTCTGACGATCCCTCCAACAGCAATCGTTTCGGGATTTTCCACAAATAACATCGTGAGCTTGATAAGGGCATCATTTTCCAAGATGGAATCGGCATCGATGCATGCAAAAATAGGATAGACAGAGACATTAATGCCCGCATTAATGGCGTCCGCTTTGCCGCCGTTTAATTTATCTACAAATATTAATCGCTCGTATTGATTGCTTCGGTAAATGCCAGCTACTTCATTCGTAGGCAAGCTCTGCATAATGGGCTGGTTTACCTTTTTTAAATTGAACTCGTTTATGATCTTTTCTTTTGTGAAATCGGTGGAGCCGTCATTCACAATAATAATCTCATACTCAAAATAATTTAGAGCGAGCAGCGATTTAATATTATCAACGATCGTTTTCTCTTCGTTGTACGCAGGGACAATGATAGAAATCGGAATCATATTTTTTGAATCGATATATCTTTTATAATCCGAGGCTTTCATTTTTCGTAAATAACTAAACATATCTAGCGAAGCGATCAGCATTTGCCCATTATAAAAGATGTTTATTCCAATCGTATACAGCATACAAAACTCGCTGAAATAAATAATAAACATTCTGAGAATATACATGTTGTTGAAAACCATCCTCGTTTTTCTAAGTTGTCATTAGGAAGTCATTTCGATCACACTAATCACGGCATCCCGAGCAAATTTATCGTCTCCATCGATGATCTTTGAAGCGTAAGCAATACCTCCAGGAATGAGAACAAGTGCACTGGCGGCATGGTGTCTTACCCACCACACGCTGTCGCCGGTTGTTTTCCCTAAATCCGCTAAACTATTTTTGGTCCCAATCTTCTCAAGGCCCTTGGCAGCAGCTGCTCTAACCTCCCAATCATGATCATCAAGCTTGGTTAGCATAGATGCTTCATAATCCGGATTATTCAGCTCGCTCAGCGCTCTTATCGATGCAATTCTAAGATTCTTATCCTCACTATTCAAATACTTAATATAATGCTCGCTTAAGCCTTCAATACTGTAATCAGCAACCGCTTTTATTAGAATGCCCTTCATATAGTCATCACTTCTATCGATTGTTTGTCGAAACAGCTCTTCCTTTGAGCCGTCAAAAGCAGAAATAATTTCAATAATAGCTCTATGAGACAAGTTCATATTTTGGGAGTCATAGGTTAGAACATGAACTAGCCCCTCCAAATCACCAAGCTTCGCAAGAGCCAGCATCATATTATAAATCACATCATTATTTTTGCTTGAAATAAGCGTAAGGATAGATGCCATTGTATCTCTTAGCTGCAATTCCCCTAGATGCCGACAGGCTAAGGACTGAATATGAACGCTGTTTGATTGCAGTCTTTTGAGCAGAAAAGCTTTCGTTCCTGTTAATTCGTATATGTTCATCAACTGATCATGATGGGTATGGATAAAATCAGCATTGTGATTAATGACGATATTAATGAACAGCTCTTTTTTTCTAGCACTTTTTCCGACGATTTTGTTCAGTTTTTGCACGATCGTTCGTTTATTTTTATTTTCAGTGTAAAAATAGGATGTGAATACTTCTTCCAGCTGCTTCTTCAATTGGTTAGTCGCGGACTCGCTAAAGTAACGAAAAAACCAAATGACGATAATCGATATGAAAAAAAATGAAAATAACGCTGATGAAATGAGCAGCAAATATAATGCTTCTTTTGTCATATATCCTCCTGCGCAAAAAGTTGTTTAAGCATGTCGTAGCTTTTCTTATTGCGAGATACGTATTCGGGTTTCGTCCATGTATTCCATGTAAAGGTTCGGTAGCCGGACGACGTAACGCTCTCGGGAAACTGATAATCGACCTTCTGCGTTTTTTTATCCATAATAACGAGTGAAGCGACTATGCCATCCGTCATTCGAACAGCAACGCCGTCTCTTATGTTCTCGAATGCCCCTTGTTTCTTCTCATCATCGAATACGAGCAAGCTAGACGGGTCAGTAAAGTTCAAGCTCGCCCATGGAATTCTAAGATACAGCGTATTGCCCTCAAAATAAAAATGGCTGCTGCTGTTGTCAAAGCTGCCTGCATTCAAGGTTGATCCATCCTCATAAGCAGAGGGAATCGTTTTGCCTTCAGGCGTTTGGTATGCTTTTGAGAGCTGCCGCATCATTTTCTCATAAATGCCGTTAGACGATACGGAAGTGTAATAACTGCCTTTGCTCGCATTATATTGCGGGATTACGAGTAATTCGGCTTGCTTCGTATTTTGAATGCTGACATTAAACTCTGCACCAGACCAGTTTTCATTCACATCAGGGGCCAGCATATATTCGCCATTTTTTCTGTCAACGGTGTCCAAATAGATCATAATGTTCTTCTGATCGAAATTCGGCAGTTCACTGAATTCGGCTGTTATATAGAAATAAGATTCGTTAGCAGCATAAGAAATGGTACGCAGAGGATCTATTCCCCGCAAGGTCATGGCATACTCCGTCGGCGTAGGTGATTCTATCGCTAAAATACCATATCGCTGAGCAGGATCTATTACATTGTGCCAGAGGCTTCCGTGCTCATAAGGGATCATCAGGGAAGAGGTAAACCGGCTGCTTTTTCCCCATTGATCCGCCCATTCGTAAACAAGCCCGCCCATACTGCCGCTGTCCTTTATCATATTCATCATCGCAACGATGCCTTCTCCTTGCTCAGCCTCGCTGTTTTGACCGTCCTTATGGCCAGAAGCGGATATTTGCGATGAACCTAGGCTTGTAGACAATCCAAATTCGCTAATAAGTACGGGATACTTTTTTTGAGTGCTCATAAAACGATCCAAATACTGCTTATAACCTGCATAGTCAGGTTTTGCTTCCTTCGTTTCCCCAGCTATAAATGCCGGATGATCGGGAAAAACATTGTACGCGCCAAAAAATCCGCTGATCACTTTGCTAGAAATAACAATATGATTAATATCCACTGAAACCGCGTCATCGAGCGTCTCTGGATTTGATGCAGCATGTTCGAGAATGTCTAGCTCTGGAATGCTGGTAATCGCTGCTGGATGCTGCATGTCGTAATTACTTTGCTCATATTGAAAGATACGATCCGATAGGGAAGCAAGCCACGACTCGGTAGGCGATGCGTCTAAACCTGATGAAACATAGTCCCCATTATAGTTGTAAGAGGGATGTGCTTGATCCGTTGCCTTTACCTTTTGAGGGGTTAATCCTGGGTCAACTAAAAAACCAAGGATATAGCCTGACACATCATTCATGTAAAGATCAGAGTTCATCCCCTCTTTTGTTTTTAACTTGGCATTCCCATGAACTGCGTTAATGGTATCTTGAATCGCTTGTTTGTAGGCTGCATTGTACTCTTGATTCAGTAAGTCGCCTGATGGCGGCTCACTGCTCGGCGATATATTTTGAAGCAAATACAGCGGTTTATCTTGATGATTCGTATTGTAAATATCAAGCGCTCGATAAAAGCCTGACGGCATCAACGTGTATACTCGTATTGTATTGGCGTTCATTTGACCAATCTTCTCAAGCCACTCTGAATAAATAGCCGTATCCTCCGGGAAGCTTCCTTCAGGAATACCTGGTATTGCTGTGCCAATATTCATCCCTTTTACAAACATGCTCTTCCAAGCTCCGTTTTCATAAACGGAAAATGTATTGTCGACTATTTTGGATACGAGCTGTGTACCATTTGAAGCTGTCTCTGCTTTCGCCTGAAATGTAGTGCTTTCATCTAATGGTTTTGTTTCCTTCAACAGCTTGGACATAAGCGGCACATAAAAATGCCAATAAAAATACGAATGATCCCCTTCGCTGTTTACACTGAATATTTTGTATAGAGTTGAAGCACCCCAAAACCGTTTAATCTTCTCCGGCTCCTTATAATCACTAAAATCACCGGCAAAATAATAGGAGCTCTTCTTGCCGGATTTATTTGCAATGATTGCTGGGAATCTAGTATTCAGCCCTAAGACCTTCAATTGCTCCTGACCTGCTTCCGTAGCGTTTAAGTCATACCATGCGATTACCGACTTATCGTCTGCAGGCTCAATGATTTCAAACCAGTTATAGTAATCAATCGTGTCCGTATGATAGCTGCCAGCATGATCCTCAGTCATGAACAGGCTGATCGATTGTCCTGTAAAATCTTTGCCGCGCTCCAATATGATGATTCTATTGTTGCCCGCAATAACGATTCCCGCTCCCGTTAAGCTCCACTTTTTCCCGTATTGCTGCTCATAGGTTGCTCTTATCCAATTCGGTACATCTTCTGCCGACGATAATTCCGAGAAAAACTTGCCTGCCCACCCCTTAAAGCCGACGTTAAAAATAGCTTCAAGCTCCTTGGATACGTTTGGTCCAGTAGGCTCGCCTGCAATATTGTATTCGCCAATAACCGTTGTCCCTTTAGCATAGCTGGTAGCTATTAAACTAACCTCATCCATCGTCAGACCTGAAACCCCTTTTGGTTCCACACCATTCACCTTTGAATTGCCAGTGCCGTACGCATCCGAAATATAGATCACATCTGGCACATTAGCTCGTTTATCAAAAGGAACAGCCTTTAATTTCCCATCAGATAGGAAATTTCCATAATAGTCCTTCGTGGCGTCATACGCTTTATTCGTCGCGGGGTTATTTATGAGCAGATGATTCATAATCCAAAACAACCCGCGCTGCTTGCTGTAATCCAGCTCCCTTATGCCGCTCGTTTCAGATGCTTGAGTCGGAAAGGTTTTATTAATGACAACGACATCAAGGTTTTTGCTTGGTGTAAGCAGCCAAACGATGAAAGGAATCGATACACCAATTAATAAAGCTATAAAAATGAAATAGCGAGCTTTAATATTTCTTTTTTTCATTTGTATTCCTCATTTTATATATGAATTAATTCATCGTTTGAAATCCCTTTTGCAAAATGTAATAGGAAGGCTTCAATCGTTCATGAAATGTCGGCTGCTCCCATTCCTTCCAGCTATATTCCTCCATTGCTATAGGCTGCTGCGTCGTTTCAGGCGTGCTGCCCATCTTGATATGCTGTATGCCAAAGCTCATTCCATCTTCCTTCAGCTTTGATATTTTTCCACGAGCATACATATCATCAATGACATATTTATGGGAAGGATCCATCACATTCAGCAGCTGCCACGGAATTCTCATTTCCACTTTTCCATCTTTATAATAAAAATCACTTAATGAATTAAAATCGGGGTTATCCGGATTACCTATTCCGTATTGGAGCAGCCCCGTCTCATATCCTGCAAAAGGAACGATCGTGTTCAGCTGCGGAACTACGTAGCTTTTATTTAAACTAAGCCTGATGGGGTTAAAAATACCAGTGTTCTTATGATGAAAGGCTGGGGTCTTGTCGATGAGGCTCGTTTGAACCGCATATCTAAAATAGTAGTTATCGTAATAGGCATCTACTAATACATGTGAGTCCGTTGGTCCATGAATTTTCACTACAAAGTCTGCATCCTTGCTAAATGTGGAGCCAAGCTGTGAGAAGCTTGTGTTCCCTTGTTCCTTTATCGTATCGATCGGTATGATCAACGTATCCTTATTAAAATCATAATTTTCAGCATCAATCATGAGATAGACATATCCCTCATCACTTTTTACGTATAGCTTGGTATGATCGTCAGCATACAGGGGAGTATCATTTGCCCAATCATCGAACGAACCGTCGATATAACTGATGCTTTTGTCGTTGCCAGGATCAAGCGCTAATAAACCAAAATGCTGCTCATTCGTTTGAGCATTAAGCCAGTATGGCCTTGAATCAGGCAAATCCAAATCATTGTTGTTCCATGTTCGCTTAAACCACTCATCCTGCCACGAAAAAACCAATCCCCCTGCTAAATTAGCAGCGTGAATATCCTTCATCATTTTCATCAGCATATCGCCTTGCGTTTGTTCATCTATAAAGCCCTGGTTAAAGCCTGTAATTTTGTTTTCATGCGCCTTGCCGCGTGAGGCTGGAATGCCAAATTCCGAAATAAGAACAGGCATGGAATGGAACTTCTTAACTTCCTCTAAATAAGCCAAATAAGGATTTGGTTTGCCCTCGGCATCTTTAAATTGAATATATTCGGTCTGATAGCTAAACGTATCGGGGTAATAGGGGTACACATGATAAGAGGCAAACATGCCGGCTTTATAGCTGTCATGCCATTTAATATGCTCGACGTTTACTTCTACAAGGTCTTCATTTTTATAAGGCTCGTTAGGATGCTTTAGCGGATCTGTCGTTACCCAATTGGAAAAGGCAACCGGGCTTTGCATGTTATAGGTTGTCATTTCATAATCAATCAGCTTATCTCCTACTTCAGTGAGAAAGGTCTCAAACGGAGATGCACCTACGGTATAAAGGTATTTGCCATCATAATGGCTGCGCTTTGCGTTATTTTCATTCGTGCTGACGACAAGCGAAGGCTCCCATTCAATACCAACAATCCATCCGATGACATACTTCGAAACATCCGAGGTATAATTGCCGTCCGCATGGCCTTTATTTACTGGCAAATAATGATTGCCATGCAAAATATTAATCGTATCTTTTACCGTAGCATTCATATCATTTAGAATCTTGTCATTGCTGCCAAAATCATCATCGATTGTTGCTATATCGCTCTCATTAACCCAAACGCCATGAAACACATAAATAGGCTTCTTGCCATTTTTCACTGCATTTTGATTAAAATCAAATAAGGCATTATAAAACTGCGGCCGCTGTATCGTGTACACTCTGATCGTGTTTGCATTCATATCCGAAATATAGCCAAGCCATCTATAGTATTCATCGTATGTAATGGCAACCTCGCCGGGAAAAGCGCCTGGTTTTCCAGCTCCAAGGTTCACACCTTTAATAAATGTTTTCGTCCATTGTCCATTTTCCAAAACATTAAAAGAGTTTCCATCCACCTTGCTTACATACTCCGATGCCATTGGTGATGTGGGGTTGCTATGATCTGTTGCATTTATTTTATTTTTCAAAATAAATATGCTTGAATAGGCTATAGCGATTAAAATAATGATAATAATTGAACCATACATATAGTTCTTGCTCGAAATTTTCATTTTAAGCCCCCCGAAAACATTATAAGTATAGATTTGTTTCACTGTCTATTCGGAGGTATACCTCAAATATATCCAATTAAAAATTTAAAAGGCTTGAAATCCAATCATTCTCAATTTGACCATACTATATCCAGCAGTTCATGAATGTCCTTTTTTACGACAGGCTCGAGCATCTATTCCTTCACACCGTACGCCATACATTATTTCGCATATTCAAACTCCGCAAAGCTTACCATTCCTTGTCTACTTGAATTTATGACGTTTCAGATGTGTACAGTTTCTAACAAACCGAATGGTGTTTACATGAATTTATAGCGGAATGGAGAAAATACGTTTGACATAAATGTTGGAATTGCATATTATATGAACAAGTATTCATATATTCAACTGGAAGAAGGATGTCTTATGAATGAGTATCGAATAAAGGGACTCTCTTGTGGTGGCTGTGCCCTCCGAATGGAGGAAGAGATTAAACAATTGGAGCATGGCTCGGATGCAAAGCTCAGCTACAACTCAGGAAAATTAACGGTTGATCCGCAAATTTCCATGGCTGCAGTTAAGAAAATTTTAAAGTCAGACAATGCCTATATCGAAGCAAGCTCGGAAGCGAATACAGGACACGATCATAGTTCTCATAGTCATGCTGGACATGATCATGATCATGATCACAGTCATTCCGAAGGCCATTCAAATATGCTCAAATTGCTCATCGTATCGGGCATCATCTATGTTGCCGCATTATTCCTTGATGGCGTGCTCGACAAACAAGCAGTCATTCTATTATATTTGACCGCAACGATAATAAGTGGCTACACCACATTTTTCCGCGGACTTAAAAATTTAATTAAAATGAAGTTTAATATCGATACCTTAATGACAATTGCGTTAATCGGAGCTGTATCCATTGGTGAATGGAAGGAAGCTACTCTCGTTGCCATCTTGTTTGGACTAAATGAGCTGCTTGAAGGTTATGGCATGGAAAAGGCGCGCCGCTCCATGGAAGCTTTATTTCAAGTTGCGCCTAAGGAAGCTTTAAAAGTAGAAAATGGCCAAGAGATTATCGTTCCGATTGCTTCTCTTCAAATCGGCGATCTTGTAAAAATTAAGCCAGGCGAAAAAATTCCTTCGGACGGCATCGTCTCTGAAGGAAAAAGCTCGGTGAATGAAGCGGCTATCACAGGTGAATCACTGCCGGTTGAGAAGGAAGCTGGAGAACCCGTTTACGGCGGAAGCATTAACAATGAAGGGCTGCTTCTCGTTCGAATTGATAAAGCATACAAGGATTCCTCCTTGGCAAAAATTCTTCATCTCGTGCAAGAAGCACAGGAAACAAAAACGCCAACGGAGCTTTTCATTAATAAATTCGCTAAATATTATACGCCGCTCATTATGATTGTTGCTGCACTTGTTGCCCTTATTCCTCCGCTCCTCTTTCAGGGAGACTGGATTACATGGCTTTATCAAGGATTATCCGTATTAATTGTAGGCTGCCCTTGCGCATTAATTCTTTCTTCACCAATTGCCATTGTTTCAGGCATTACAAGAAATGCTCGGAACGGCGTACTCGTCAAAGGCGGCGTATTTCTAGAACAGCTTGGCAAGATCGATACGCTTGCTTTTGACAAAACAGGTACGTTAACAAAAGGCGAACCGCATGTTGCCAAATTGGAAGCGTATGATGAAGAAAGGTTTTTCCAAGCAGCTGGAGCTATCGAGAAATCGTCCTCCCACCCGCTGGCGAAAGCGATTATGAAGGAAATAGCCAGCAGAAATATGACAATACCAGAACCGGATGAGATTCAAACGATATCAGGTCGGGGAATTAAAGCGAAGGTTAACGACCTTGCATACTGGCTTGGAAATGAAAAAAGCATCGAGCATATTACGATTCCGGATTCTGTCCAAAATCGCATTGAACAATTAAAAAATGACGGTCTTACTCTTGTATTGGTGGCAGACGATCAGCAAGTACTCGGTATGTTTGGCATTTCAGACGAAATTCGCGAGGAAAGCCGATCTGTAATCGCATCCTTACACAAGCTGGGAATTAAGCGTACCATTATGCTTACCGGAGATCATCAGAAGACAGCGGAGAAAGTCGCTTCCGCCGTCGGGGTATCCGAGTTTTATGGCAATCTTCTGCCGGAAGATAAAGTGAAGAAGATTAAAGAGCTTTCAGCAAGCAACCATGTGGCGATGATAGGTGACGGTATTAATGACGCTCCTGCTCTAGCCTCTGCGCAGCTCGGCATTGCGATGGGCAAAGGAACAGACAGTGCGATTGAAACAGCCGATATCGTCCTCATGCAGGATCACTTGGGGAAGCTGCCCGAAGCCGTTTCCATTGCCAAAAAGGTCAATCGCGTCATCCGCTTTAACATTTGCGTCTCGCTCGGACTGAAAATAATCGCATTATTGCTTACCATTCCCGGCTGGCTTACCTTATGGATTGCGATTCTCTCTGATATGGGAGCGACTATATTTGTTACGCTTGTCAGCTTGACCATATTAATTGAACGAAAAAAGCGTGCAGATTAAATTCATACGCAAATAAACAAGAGCCGTTAGCATTATGCTGACGGCTCTTCGCTTGTTTGATCATTCGCGCTCCTTCGGCTGATCGGATTTTTCATCCGGGTCTATCAGTCCTTTTGCCCCTTTTTTGAATTCTGACAGCGTCGTTCCAATCGCTCGCCCAAGCTGAGGCAGCTTGGATGGTCCAAACAGCAGCAAGCCTAAAATCACAAGCAATACAATTCCTGCAACACCTATATTAGGCATTCTGAACTCCCCATTCCCTTTTGGTTCTAGAAGTTAACTAACAAAGCTGTTACATACATCAACAAAATGCCAAGTGTTAAACCTGAGAAATTGAGCCACGAAACGGCAGGTGCTTCTGCAGCCTTTGCATCCCTAACAATCATTTTAAAAATGACATAAATAACTTGTATAATGGCCCCTGCGCCAATACCGAAGAATAAGGCCGCCAGCGTTTGATTAAATACAAATCCACCGATCCACGTTCCGATAATAGCAGGACCGCCGCCTAAGAGTGCTAATGCGAGGAAAGTCTTGTAAGTTGGTTTTGCTTTTAAAAGCGGCGCCGCTATGCCAATCCCTTCAGTAATGTTATGCAGCGTAAACCCAATAATAAGGAAGGATCCAAGCGCTGCCTCACCCGCGGCAAAAGCAGCACCTATCGCAAGCCCTTCACCGAGATTATGGAGACCTATTCCACTCGCGATTTTGAAGGATACCTGCTTGCCAGGATCATTATGCTGGATTGCCTTTTTGGATTTCGTCTGATCAATGGCTATGAGGAATAAGAAGCTTAATGCCGCACCGAACCAGACTAGGCCTGTGCCTTGAAATACGCCGGGTGCTTCCGCACCAAGCTCTAATCCTTCTTGTATGGTATCCACAGCAAGAAAAAATAAAAGTCCAACTGTAAATGCCAATACCGCCTGAATGCCTTTGCTTGAGAAGCGACGCATAAAAGGATACCATAGCAATCCCAGCCCAACTGGAACTACACCGACATAAAAACCTATTAGTGAATATTGTAGAAATCGATTGGTATCGGCAGTTGGCGTTTTCATTGCAGCAGGTACATCCCCTGTAAATATTAGTCCGTTAGAGGTGATAAGCTTAATTTGATGAGGATCTCCCTCCACCCAAGGATAAGGAATATAGATCGTCGAGCTGCCGAATCTCTCAAGCGTAGGACTAGGTGCGTAGGAAGCATTCCAAAAAGAATCATCGACAACAACTTGAGCAACCGTCAGCTCCTTTGGCCCAGAATTAAGTATACGAACTTCAAATCCATCATCTGTCAAAATAATACGTTCAAAATTGAGCACTTCAATCGGGGCCGCTTGCTGTTCTTCTACACCTGTACCCCATGAAGCGATAACAGAAATCAAGCCAGCCAGCAGCAGCAAGGGCATTATGCCAAGCAGCCAGACTGCTTTTTTACCCAGCTTTTTATTTATTATTTCACTTTGCACATCGCACACCCCCTCTACTTAACCGACTTCAAAAAATCCCATCCAGCCGAGCTCCGTAAACTCACTTTGATGAGCATGGAACATATATTTTCCAGGAGCGGGAAACGTAACTTCAATGATGCCTCTCTCCCCTTGGCACTGCATAATCGTATCTGTATATTGCGGCCTCGCATCTGGGTCAGCGCCGGTGGCATAATAGTGAAAGAAATTAGCATGCAAGTGAAAGGAGTTAATCGGATCAAATTCCGTTAAATTACTTAAATAAATACGAACCAGCTCACCCGTTTTCACCTTAATCGGTCTAGATTGGTACGCAAATGCGTAGCCATTGACCGTGTAAACCTCGTTCTCGCCATCTAAGTCCAGATCAAAGCCATTCATGACCATACTTAGCTCTTTTGCAGGTTTCCTTGGTTTCTTAGGATCAATAATGAAGTGACCATATAGGCCCTTGTGAATATGTCTAATCAGCGGAGGAACATGACAGTGATAGGGCTGCAGCCCTGCTGGCTTGGCTTCAAATTCATACACAAATTCACTGCCCGTCGAAATAGGCTCTAAACCATCCATGTGGGTTGGATGAATACCGTGAAAATGTATGGAATGCGGGTGCGCGGACCCGTTCCCGAACTTGACTCGTACGATATCCCCCTCCGTACAGCGAAGTGTCGGCCCTGGAATCGTGCCGTTGAATGTCCATCCTGGAAATTTAATGCCCTTCGCTATTTCCACCTCAGCATCCCATGCCTGTATATCGTATTCTCTAATCGTCCTGCCATCTGGAGAAGTACTAACGACCCCATAATCAAAAGCCGTTAATGCTTTTACTGCTGCTTCAAGCCCCGGCGTTGAATCAGTTCCCGGATCATAACCATGCGCCATCCCTTGTTTCATCTGGTCCTTGAGCGTATGATGCATTTCTTCCTTCCCCATCGCATGAGCAGACCTGCCAAATAATGCACTTGTATTTAAGAAACTGCCTCCGATCACACCTAGTACGCCGGCAGCTCCGACCTTAAGGATGTTTCGTCTTGAGAACTGCCGATTTGGATCAAATACCATTCGATTCACCTCCATGTTAATATAAGGGATTAATTTTGCCCTAGTGCAAAATTATTAATAAAAAAAATTTATTTCACTTAAGGACAATTAGTTTACCTTAGGAAACTTTTTTGGTATGAGTAAAATATATGCTAACCTAGGCATGTTGTAAAGTGTTTTTTATGAAGCTTGTATATGCTCGGGAGCATACTGCATCATTGAAAAAAAGGCTTCCCTCGAGTTCGATAAACTCACGGGAAACCTCTCTCTCCTATTTCGTAGAAGAATATGAATCACAATAGCCTGCAACATACGAGCAAAAATCTTCGTTTAGAATTGTAGTTCATTATTAATTAAAATGGAGACAAAACTAGATGAGAAAAAAAGTACTGCTACCTCTTCTTATTCTTTTGATAATTGCGGCAGCTGTGTTATTTATTATAAAAAGTCTTCAAGCTGATCCATTAAAAAAGTCCATTTCCATCGAACAGCAACCATCCGCGAATTCATCTGATACACTCATAGTCAAAGACGAAAATGGAGAAAACTTAAAGCTAAAGATTAATGATATTCCTCCGTATAAGCAATATTTACAATCGCAAGAGGATAGCAAGACCGAAATCGAGCTGACCCAATCAGAAGCGCTCACTCTCTCCACTCAAGAACATTTCATATTGTTAAAGTACAGTTGTGGAAATAAGCAATGTTCAACCATTTTAGTGAAGGAAAGCAACTCCACAATTACAAGTCTCGCTTTGGGTGACGGCATTTTTCAAGACTATCAACTATCTCCGGATAAAACAGAGCTGCTGTTACGATACGGTTATAGCGAAGGCGGAGAAATTGTTCGTCATACGCTGATTGCTGTTGATTTATTCACTATGAAAAAAATACCTTTTGAATCTACAGCGTTAACGAACGAATACATGTCTACTCCAATCTGGCCTATACTCGACTATCAATGGATCGACAAAGATCGGTTTATGATCGAGTCGGCTGATTTAGCATCATCAGATTATGAAGCCGTGAAACACTGGTATACTTCAACTGAAAAGAAAACAAAAATCGTTGAAATCTCTATAAATAAAGCTAAAAATTAGAGCCCCTTACTTTTTTATTTCATTGTGGGCTCTTTCGGTGTGTAGATCGTTTTATCATTTCCATCAAGGATTAGCGCTGATTTCGCTGGTATGACCTCGCCTTGAAAGTTAAAAGAAGCTTCCGAGAAGTTAGCCACTACTTTCAACGCTTTACCATATTCCGTCATCTGAACGAGTTTGTCCTCTGTTAGAACCTTATAATCCGTCATTTCTTCTTTTATCGCTTTTTTACTAAAGCTTGACCATACCTTAGAGTGATTCACTATGGTTTCCTTATGTTTTTCCCACTCATGTTTATCTAGATGATATAACGGAGGCACATTATAAAGAATTTCATACAGCATTCGATTCGAAATTTCATCTTCTATTTTTAAAGTTCCCCAGCCCCACCAATATGTCGTGATTACTGAATTGTTGTAAACTAACTTGTACAATGGAATCGTATAGCTAGAATCCAAAAACAGCTTCTTGTACTTGTCCTTTAACGGTATTTGCTTAGCAAATAGTTCGGGAACCCCGCCGTTGCTCGAATAATATCTTCCTACATAATATTCGCTTTCTTTATTTGTGCTCATATCCTTATCCATCCATGAGAATGATGGCGTCTCTATTCCATGCGCAAAAGCAACCGTTTGGTTAGCAAAATCGTTGCCACCCTCTGTTCCAACGACCAGCTTCCATTCTTTTTGCAAATACGCCATTCGCTTTATTCTAGCCTGAATATCTTCTTCTTCCGTAGTGACATGCTCTGGCGAATAGTCATCGAAGATTTCTCCAGTACCATCCGTATCTAGAAACCATGAGTTAAAAGCTAAACCTGTATTGAAAATCGATGTTACTCTTTCTTCGACACTAGGCAAGGCAAGCGTTGGGTTGAGCTTTCTGCCTTCTCCTTGGAATCCTACAATTTTTTTCCCATTCTTATCGGTCACCGTCGCATGCTCGTAAAGGGAAGTATCCTTAAACTTAGCCGTCGTCCATTTCTCTTTTCCTGGTTCATGGATTGAATGATACGAGTCATAGGTGCCAATTAAATAACCAAGACTTTCTGCCTCTTTGACAAACGCAGGTTTAATAAACCCTTCCTGCCAATCATCCAAACCAATCCACATATTGTCGAGCCCAGACTGCTTCATATCCTTTATGACATCAATCGTATTGGCATCTGCCCACTTCTCAATGGGATCAACTGCAGCGCCAAGCACGCTTTTTAACAAAAGTTTATTCAGGTCAATTAATTCAACAGCGTTCAATTTTTCTATACCGCTGCTTAATAATCGCTGAGTTTCCTCATCTAAGTCAGTAAATATTTTGGAATCATAAAATTCTTTTAGCTGCATGACCGCACTTAAACTTTTTACTATTCTGTTTATCGTGTATTTGTCTACATAGTCTAAACGATTTAAATCGTCAAAGGCGGATGAAAGCTCTGCTCCATCTTCCACTTTCGTTTTTAATAGCTCCTGAATCCATAATCTCAGTTTTTCGGGAAGATTGCTCCTCAGCTTTGCCCATTGTATATTTTCTTCTGAAATGACCGTTCTGTCCCAAAAATAAGCATGCGGCGCTCCGTAAAGCTTTTCGATATTGCTATTTTCTTTAGCTTTATCCGCCAAGCTTTTGAATTCACCCTGTTCAATCAAATAATCTTTATACGTTTTTGCGACAGCTGTTGGATTTTTTTTCGTTACATAAATTCTAAAACCGTATTTCTTTTGTTTATTAATTACTGGAAATTCATGATGAAAAGTAAACTGGATAGCGTTATCGGTATTAAAAACAATTTCATTGTTATATGCATTTTTAATAATGTACATCAACGAATATTCGCTTTTATCAGCTGCAAAAAATGGCATCGAGAAAGACTCAATGACCTTCATTTCTTGTTCGCTCAAATACTCTTTCCACGTCTGATCATCGCTTGGAATATACTTTCCTTGGTTTAATGGAAGCATATACCCCTCACCCGTTACGATTGGCCATGCAAAGCTATTTTCCTCCGCCTTGCTGGATTTGATCGTTACATCTACATATTTCGCTTTTTTTTCAATTTCAACGTCCATTTGTTTCTCTGGATAGGTCCAGCTAATCTGGTCTCCGCTGTTTTTTACATTTGAAACTTTCATTTTGTCCAGTGGTTCCGATGCTTTTTCAGTCATTCCACCCGACTCGACCTCAAGCGCGAAGGTTTCTGGATCTACGTTAAAGCTAAAATCCACATCTTCTATTTGTGCATTTACTTCTCCGCCTCGCGTATTATTGACGTCCTTGCACCCCGCAAGAACACTTGCAGTGATTGCAGCCAGCATGATGATGGCTATTATTTTTTTCATGTCTCGCACCTCCTGAATCAGACTACATCAGGGGTGTTACGCCAATGTTACAAAAAATATTTTAAGCAACTAAATATTTCTTTCAATCATAAAGACCGCGATAAAGCCGTTAAGCGCTGCATTCCTTCCCTCAATAAAGCCTCACTCGCAAAAGAATAACTGAGCCGTATCCATGATTTCAGCTCGCCGAGCGGATCAAATATTTCTCCGGGAACGAAGGAAATGGATTGCTCCCTGCTTTTTTTAAGAAGAGCTTCTCCTGATATATCGCTTGGAAGTTTAACCCATAAATTAAGCCCGCCCTGTGGTGCCGTCCATTCCCAGCCTGCTATGGCAAGCTCCTCTTCCATAATCTCTTTATGAACCTGCAGCGCAATCCGAAGCTTTTCCACATGCTGCTGCAGCCTCGGCGAGGCGAAATAATGCAAAAATATTTTCTGATTAAGCTGCGGAGTGCCGTTATCCGCAAGCGCCTTCGCTTTGATTAACTGCTCCATGAATGGATATCGGCAGGCTGCAGCACAAATCCGCAGACCCGGCGCAATATATTTGCTGAAGCTGCTAATATAGATGACCCAGCCCTCCGTGTCATAAGCGAATAAGGGAAGCGGGGGCGGCTCAACAAAATACATATCTCGAAACGGATCATCCTCCACGATAAGGCAGCGGTAACGCTCTGCCAATTCCACCAGCAATTTGCGCTGCCAAGCTGGAACAGTATAACCGGTCGGATTTTGGTGGGTTGGATTCATATAGAACATACGCGGCTTATGCTTGCGCATCAAGGCTTCTACTTCTGCCAAGTCATAACCTTCCGGTGTAATCGCAACAGGAATAAGCCGTGCGCCTTGCCTGCGAAAAATATCCATCGCTACGCCGTAGGTCGGTCGCTCAATCAACACCGCATCCATCGGCCCAAGCATAATCTGGGCAATCAAATTTATGGCCTGCTGAGCACCTGATGTGATTAACAATTCCTCCGATGACAGCTGTAATCGATGATGCTCTCTGAAATGCTGGCTCATCGACTCGCGAAGCTCTTCATCGCCCTGAACACTGGCATAAGTCCCCATAACCTTAGGATAGAGATCAAACACTTTTTTCACATAGTCCGATAAGAACAAATTCGGCAGCAAATTAGGATCAATTAGCGCTTGAGAGAACTGATACTTAGCTGGAATTCGATGAATATCAGATAACGAGTTATTCACTGCATAAGAGGTAACGACGGCGCTCTCTTCCAACCCTTCAGAAAAAGCATCGCCCTCCGATACGTAATATCCCGATTTGTCTTTTACATATACTTTGCCGTCCTCAGCTAGCAATCTATAGGCTTTAAATACCGTCAGCCGATGCACATTGATTTCTTCAGCAAGCAATCGTATCGACGGTAATTTTTGATGGGCTTTCCATTCCCCTCGCTCTACACGGTTCAAGATATAATCATACACTTGCCGGAATAACGGATGGGCTTGCTGCGCTCCCGTCACTTTTTTCATCTGTTCATAACACCTCTTCGCGGCTACCTATTTCCATTATTGTACACGATATATTTATCCATCTGTTCTGTTCCATACAATCTGTTCTGCCTTACACCCTATATGATTAACAAAATACAATCTCGATCCGACATCTAAAGGGGAAATGAACATGATTTTTTTGGCTTATGCGCTCGTATGTCTTATATTTGGCACAACCTTTCTGGCAATTAAAATCGGAGTAGACGCCGGTGCACCCCCTTTCTTCTCGGCAGGGCTTCGCTTTTTTCTGGCTGGCGCTATTCTGTTTCTTTGGATGGTTTGGAAACGCAAGGCAAGCTTCTCCCTGCTGCTGCGCAAAGAGATGCTGTTCACTGGGGCTACGCTGACGTTTGGAACCTTCTCTACGCTGTACTGGGCGGAGCAATATGTATCTTCTGGACTCGCGGCTGTGTTATCGGCTACGGGACCCATCATGATTTTGCTGCTGCAAACGGCTATTCTTCGTCAAAAATCTCCCAAACACTCGCTATACGGCTGCATTATTGGCTGCATCGGCGTGCTGCTGTTAGTTTTGCCCAATCTTTCAGTGGATGTATCACCCTTGTGGATTGTAGGCTGCGGGGCCATACTGATAGGAGAATGCTGCTATGCAATAGGAGCGCTATATTCCAAAAAAGTAATCAACCGCATGTCCAACGTTTCACCGATAGCCATGAACGCGGTACAAATGATGGTTGGCGGAGCGATGATGTTCATTTTATCTTTGTTCACCGAAGAAGTGCACCTTGAATCCTTTGCGTCATTTCAGACGGCAGGCTCATTAATTTATCTGATTGTGATTGGTTCCATGGTTGGGCATACCTTATTCTACTGGCTCGTAGCAAAGACGAATCCCGTTTTCCCATCTACATGGCTCTATATCTCTCCTCCGATTGCTGTAGGAGTCGGCGTACTCTTTTATGATGAGACAATCTCTTGGATTACACTTCTTGGTATCATTACGATTATTTGTGGAACCGTCCTTGTAAATGCAGGTGCACTCAGACAGTTAATTGTTAAGCGAAGATTGAAGGAGTAGAGTGTTTAAAAGATTAAAAAAGGCAGCCAATAAGTTCATTGAACTTATTGGCTGCCTTTAATTTATAAAAAGATGTATTTTGTCCAAGCTACTCGAACAAATCTGATTAAGCAGCCTGCTTCTGCTCATCCTCTTGAGGTGCCTTCGTTTTGCGAATGAAGAGACCGATAAGAATTGCGAGGACAGAGAGAATTCCGCCGACGATAAACGCACTGTGAAGACCAGCTACCATTGCAGGTATTCCTTCAGCAGGGTTCGTCGGATCCGGGGATGTAGACATATAATCTCTCATGCCGGACGACATAATGCTGACGAACAATGCTACACCAACCGCACCTGCCACTTGCTGCAGCGTGCTCATAACCGCCGTACCATGCGCGTACAATCTGCGCGGCAGCTGATTAAGCCCTGTCGTCTGCGCTGGCATCATCACTAGTGAGATACCAATCATCATCAAGATATGTAGGAATACAACATATCCGCTCGTCCAAGCTGCATCAATTCCAGAAAACAGCCAGATGGATACACTCATTAAGATAAGACCAGGTATAACGAGCACCCTTGGTCCAAATTTGTCAAACAATATACCGGAGACCGGTGCCATTATACCATTCAAGATACTGCCGGGCATCATAACAAGACCAGCGCTAAGTGCAGTAAGCATCATGACATTTTGCAAAAATAGCGGAAGCATGATCATCGTAGAGAACATAGCCATCATAAGTACAAGCATTAGCACCGTAACGAGCGAAAACATGGGGTAACGGAAAACACGCATATCGAGCATCGGTTCCTTCACCGCAAGTTGACGCCATACAAATGAAATTAAGCTGATTCCCCCTACAATCAGGCACCAGACAACTTTAGGATCTGACCATGAACCTTCTCCTGCGCTGCTAAAGCCATAGACAATGCCCCCAAAACCGATGGAGGAGAGCAGGATGGAAATAATGTCGACCTTTGGTTTTGTCAATTCACTTACATTTTTCAAATAAATTGCTGCATAAACGATAGAAACGACCGCCAAAGGAATGACCAGATAGAAGAGCCATCTCCAGTTAAGTGAGTCAACGATAAGACCAGATAATGTAGGCCCAATAGCCGGAGCGGACATCATGACCAGACCGATCAATCCCATTGCGCCGCCCCTCTTCTCTGGAGGGAAAATGATAAGAATCGTATTCATCAATACAGGTATCATTAATCCTGTTCCCAAAGCTTGAACAACACGTCCAACAAGCAGAAACTCAAATATTGGTGCTGTCGCACATATCACCGTACCCGCAAGGAATAAAATCATTGCCCCGAGAAACATTTGACGTGTGCTAAACCATTGTTGCAAAAGTGCTGTTATAGGGACAAGAATACCGACTACGAGCATATAGGCTGTAGCCAGCCATTGTACAGTCGTTTCCGTGATGCTGAAATATCTCATGAGCTCTGGGAAAGCAATGTTCAGCAAGGTTTCATTCAGAATCGATACAAATGCGCCAATAATGAGTGCGGCAACGATCGGTCCTTTCTTGATTTTGCTCAAATCCAGGTTAGAATTAACCTCCATAGTAGGGCCGTTCAAGAATACTCCTCCTCCTATTTTCTCTTCTCTTTTCGGACAATTGTCCGCATACTTACAAAATATACCGAACATTTGTCCTCATTGTCAATAACCTAAATTATGACACTAACGAAATGAACATTCAACTTCTTTGCTTCATGAATTCCGTCGCATATTTCAAAACTTCACAGCTTGATCCCTCAAGTTAGCATCTATGCTGAAGGCATAAAAAAAAGAGCCCTAATCTTTCAAAGGCTCTGTCGCATAACTTATCTTTTTACTTTTCTTTGTTTCATATCTGTGCTAATCTTTTTCCATTTTGCTTTTTCAGAGGCTGCCAATCGCGCATCTTCCTTACGTGCTAGATACGCCAGCTCACGTTGGAGTTTGAGATAGCTTTCAAAACGAGCCTGCTCCAAAGATCCATCTGCTATGGCCTTTCGGACAGAACAGCCGGGCTCTTGCTCATGCTTGCAGTCATTGAATCGGCAAGTATTTGCAATTGAATCTACGTCATCAAATGCACCACGGAACCCCTCATCGGCCTCCCAGAGCTGCAGCTCCCTCATACCAGGTGTATCAATCATCAGTGCTCCACTCGGTAATTGAACAAGCTCGCGATGCGTCGTCGTATGACGACCGCGATCATCCCCGCCACGCACATCATTGACTCGTTGCAGATCAACACCGCTCAATTTGTTAATCAGTGTAGACTTACCTACGCCCGAAGAACCTATCAGCGAAATCGTGTTGCCTATACCCAAATATGGTGCGAGCTGATCTAGCCCTTCTCCCTGCGAGGCACTGACTACATGAATAGGGACAGCAATCGCAATGGATTCTACCTCTGCGATGCGTGCATCCAAATCGTCGCATAAATCTGCTTTGCTCAGCACGATGACCGGCGCAGCGCCGCTTTCCCATGCAAGGATCAAGTAACGTTCCATCCTGCGTATATTAAAGTCATTATTTAAGGCATTCACTAAAAAAACAGTATCAACGTTAGCGGCTACAATCTGCTCTTCTACCGTGTCTCCAGCCACTTTACGGGAAAATTTGCTCTTTCGTGGCAGCAGCGCATGAATCGAAGCTTTCTGTTCCTCCAGCCTCGGTTTTATAACTACCCAGTCACCGACTGCTGGAAAATCCTCTCGACCTGTTGCTTCAAAACGCAGCTTACCCGTTACCTCGCCCATGAGCTCGCCATGCTCACTCAATAGACGGTACATGTTTTTATGCTCCAATATAATTCGCCCAGCACTATACCCTTGTTTGGCATAAGCGGCAAAATGATTAGAAAAATACTCATTCCAACCTAATGATTGTAATACCATATTCGTTGTTTGTTGATTCACTGCGGATTCCCCCTGTAATTGGTTATTCATATGGCTAACGCCAAAACCAGTCACAGTTGAATCCTCATTTGGGAAACGAAATTATTGTTCGCTTGAAAGGAGGATTCCTGTGACCCCGACTGCCGCACCTTCAATAATAGTTAATTTCTCCATTTTCATCTCTCCCCTCAAGCCAGCTTAGCTAGCTTGCAACTAAATTTCTCCATTATTGTAGCATGAAAACGAAACATTGCGAAATAACAAAAACTCTAATGAACGATATATACAGCGTAGAGTGCTTTTCCGAAAGTGGAGTTAATAAACTAGGAATGTGGGCTAGCGAGCGAGGAAGTCGTTCATTTCGGGAAATTACAAACCGAATTTTGGGCAGGGACTATTCAGTAAGTAACGTTATGTCCAATTTTCAAAATATTGATTTTGAAATGTTACGTTTAACTATACTTTCAAAAATCAATGTTGAGGTGAACGATTCAGTTATAAGTTAAGAGGGTATGCTTTTGACTTGTATAATCTATTATTGGTCTAGCCGACAGTGCATAACATTCCGTAATCATTACTCTAACGAACCCTATAATGCTTATTATGCAGAAAACTGCTTTTTTTTCATTTTAACGAATCTGATTAATGTTATATCATTATTTACAGGGTGTCGTGAGCTACTTTGCTCGGATTAACGATTCTGGGGTTCGTTACAATTTTAATTCATTATAAATGGTACAAATAAGACCTGCTGGGTTCGTAAGCGATAGGTTTGATAAGGAGAAGACATCGTACTGCCTAAGCATCATCAAAAAAACAGGAGTTGCTCCAATCGTAGATAAATCTACTTTTGGAACAGCTCCATTTTCACTTTATTTGTAACAGTCACATCGTCACAAACTGAGTTCACGTTGAAAGGCTTGAGAGCCTTTCATCATGCCGCCCATGATATAAGGTGAGTTCTCTTTGTATTATAGGTCATATCATAAGTTTTCTATCTTTCTACTAGGGCGTGTCTGAGAACTCTGAGGAAAGCAAATTTTTTTAAATTTTCGTTCCATGCAAGGCGCGTGTGTGAAGGCGTACCAGGGTACGTAAAGCAAATGGAACGAAGCAGGGAGCGAAAAGGCGGTGAAAGGTGCCACTGAACGGGTTTTCAGACACGCCCTAATTAGATATTATAGAGACTTCATTAACAATTGATACAGGGTTAGTTTTTATGATTTCATTATTATTAGAATGATTTTTTTCGGGAATGTTATTCGAGTCACTTAACTTTAAAAACACTTATATCGAATATACATTTCAATTCATTAAATCCTATAAGCTATAAGCTAGCAAAGAACGGTACTACTTTTTCAATCACAGCACTAAAGCATGTAAAACAAAAAAGATTAACGACTTCCAATCAATTGGATAACAAAATAAGGACGTAAAAATATATTTACGTCCCCAACTACCCTATTCACTGACTCGAAATTCTTATAAATTAAGGAACAAACAACTTCTACATGCCCGCATGCGGGAACATATGAATCTAGGATGTCCCTTGATTGACGTGCTTCTCACATGGGGGCGAGGGGAGTCTAACCTCCCTCTCTTCAATAGACTATATTGTAGATCTACATTTCCAGTTCCAACCAAGCCACATACCCAACATGTATGAACTGCTGAGCGTTGCACAATTTCCCAGATATAAAACCGCCAAACGGTCGGCATAACTTTACATGAATGACCATCAAGCGAGCCGTTCGAGAATTTCTGACGTACCTGCAAAACGATAATATAACTTAATTGTGCTATCCTTTGACACCACAATCTTCTCAACTTCGTATTACGCGGAAACTCGTCGGCAAATGGTACCAGGGAACTGAAAATATCAGTTCAAAGACTCTGTCGAAATTGTCTTGCATCCGTTGAATAATGCGAAATTTTGGAAACAATTATTTAAGGCTGTTCGCAAATGCTTTGTTGGCTTTATGCCGTCCTCGTACCATATATTTTTAACAACAAGCGTCCCGGCTTTTCGCTCCGCGATTACCTCGGCTCGTCCGATGAAGCTTTCTCCGTATAATAGAGGCAGCACATAATAGCCGAATTTCCGTTTGATTGCAGGCGTATAAATCTCCCAAGTGTAATCGAACCCAAATAATTCTTTGATCAGTTTTCTGTCCCATATGAAATTATCTAGTGGGGCAATCAGCTCGCAGCGCAATTTCGGCGTCGGATTTTGCAGGACGGCTGCAATAAGCGGTAAATCCTCCGCACAGCAGTACAGTGTATCCTTCATTTGTTCCACGGCAACAGCAACAATGCGAGCTTCGTGCAACAACTGGCGGAAAACCTCGTTGCGCTGCTCCGCTTTCAATCCCCATATGTTCAGCCATGCATCGGATGCGCGATTCCATAAAAGGCCAACAGCTCCGATTCGACGCAGTACCCGCCACTTATGATGCTCAAGCTCGCCATTCAACGGCTCCGACGCATTCAGCAGATTTGGCTGTATGTACTTACCGGCGATATCGTAATATTTACGCGTTCCTTTTTTGTGATGGATAATCAAATCGCCTGTCGAGTACATCTGCTCCAGAACCGACCGGGATGAATTGTTTCCGCTGCTCCAGTGGATGACCGATTGCCAAGTGAAATTTCCTTCCAATTTTAGATCATTCGAACTTAGCACACCGTGATTTTGGATGTGAGCCAGAACTTGTTCTACAAACGCTTCCATTTCGGGATAGCGCTTAGCATGTTGCCTTGCAGCCTGCCTGTACCGCTCAAAGTACGGCCAGTTCTCGACAGGGATAATAGCCAAATTTTTGTCGGGATAATCTACCAGGAATCTATCTTTATACAGTAACTCGTCGAGCATGTTCTTGGTAAATCCTCTGATACGCGACTGCAACACCAGTTCGGCGTTTTTTCCGCAAACATCGATGGGATCGTATTGAATACAACCGACCTGCCGCACAAAATCCAATACTCCCTGCTTTCCAGCAAATTGATATTCGCCCAACAGCCCATGCTTCAATAACAGAAACTGCCGAGCCTGGCGGTTCGTCAATTGAATCATGTACGCATCAGCTCCTTATCGAAACAAACGGAAGCTGCTTGCACCTGATGATGGATGGCGAGGTTGCTTATCTCAATAAAGTTACTTTTTGCTTGTTGCCATAATGCTGGTATCCATTGGGGAGCTTCATCAGCAATCCCCTTTCCTAATTTTCCAATTACCGAAAATTGCTCTTTTTCAACAATTTCAACCACGCCTATTCCCCCGATCTGTTAGAACACTAACAAAAACAAACATACGTTCCCGTAATATCTTATCATTGTCTTGAGCATAAAAACAAGAGATAATGAACTGCTGCCCGTGTCCTACGTGTAAGCAATCATTAAAGCAATGTAATTGAGCGAATCTGTTACATCTCATTTATTATTTCAGAATTTTGATGTGTGATAGGTGACCGTTACCAAATATATGTCTGTCACTCATACAATCGATTCTGTGCATCAAACGAAAAAAAATGATATTATGTATGTTGGGTAAAAGACTTTACTACGGCTTTTATCGATTTTTATATATTGCAACAAGAGGAGATATTATGAGTAACGAACACAACTTTTGGCTTGATTTACCAAAGCCGTTTTTTATATTAGCGCCAATGGAAGATGTCACAGATGTTGTATTTCGTCACGTCGTTAGTACAGCTGCAAAACCCGACGTATTTTTCACAGAATTCACAAGTACAGATAGTTATTGTAACCCTGCAGGAAGAGCCAGTACTCGTGGTCGGCTAACGTTCACAGAAGATGAGCAGCCAATCGTCGCTCATATTTGGGGCAATAAACCTGCATTTTTTGAACAGATGAGTATTGATATGAAAAAACTAGGCTTTCGTGGTATCGATTTAAACATGGGATGCCCCGTCCAAAACGTCGCATCCAATGGAAAGGGTTCTGGACTAATACAACATCCTGAACTTGCAGCCGAAATTATTCAAGCAGCAAAAGCAGGCGGATTGCCGGTTAGTGTTAAAACAAGATTGGGGTACTTTGAAATTGACGAGTGGCGCGATTGGTTAGGGCATATATTGAAACAAGATATTGCGAATCTTTCCATTCACCTTCGTACAAAAAAAGAGATGAGTAAAGTAGAGGCGCACTGGGAGCTCATTCCTGAAATAAAAAAATTACGCGATGAAATTGCACCAAATACGTTGTTAACCATTAATGGAGATATTCCTGACCGCGCAACAGGTTTAAAATTGGTAGAACAATACGGCGTTGATGGTGTCATGATTGGCCGCGGCATTTTCACCAATCCATTTGCTTTCGAAAAAGAACCTATAGAACATAGCGCGAAGGATTTTCTCAACTTACTACTTTTACAGCTAGATCTTCACGATAAATATTCAAAAGAAAACGAACCACGTCCATTTAAACCACTTCTTCGCTTTTTCAAAATCTATGTTCGTGGATTTAGAGGCGCAAGCGAACTAAGAACTCAATTGATGGATACGACGTCAACAGATGAAGTACGTCGTTTAGTAAAACCTTTTTTAGATCAAGAATTAGATTAAGGTATTTATCAAAAATAATGAGAGACCTCCCAAAAGTTCAATGAACTCTTGAAGGGTCTCTCATTTTTATATGATGTGGCCACAGAGACTTCTCAGCCAGATTACCGCATGGAGCGTTGTCATATGATGTTCACGCTCTTTTATTGACGAAAATTATTTTCAATATTAATATTTTTATTAAGATAATAATTTCTAATATAATTAGCCCCTTTTTTCAATCTATTTAATTTAACCTAACATTGTGAAGCAGGAGGAAATAAAAGATGACGACGGCACCTGACAAAAACATCATCGTAACGAACCAGCCAACGAGAGAGCAGCTTGAAAAGATTTACGATATTTTAGATGAATGCTTTTCAGTAGGCCGAGTTTTTTTCCAAGAAAGATTAGACCTCGATAGCACATATGATCCAGAGACAACATGGTTCGCAATGGTCGACGGTGAGATTGCTGCTAATGTGCAAATTTTCCCTCTTTCTATTAAAGTCGGTCAAGCGATCTTGAAAATTGGTGCAATGGGCAGCGTCGGTACAGCTCCGAATTATCGCGGAATGGGCCTTACGCACAAAATTCTTCATGCACAAACAGACTACATGAAAGAAACCAATTATGATATAAGTTTACTTCTGGCTAGTAAGCATGGGTTTTATGAGAAGGTTGGCTGGAGACTTATTCCCGAGACTGCTTATGCAATTGAAAAGCAAGCAAGCTTTGAGCAGCAAAGCAGCTTCGACATCATTCCTTTTGAACCTCGTTATCTTGATGATATCCGTTTCATATATGAACAGTTCAATCAGAATCGCACCTATACCGTAGTTCGTAATGAATCATACTGGGATGATCTAATAAGCTGGCCGGAATGGAAAAAAGCAGACTGTCTGCTGCTCCGCAGAAATAAAAAAATTGTAGCTTATGGCATTATTGAAAAGAAGGATACTGAACAAGTATTTATTAATGAATTCATGTATTTGAACGAGGCAGTGGACGGTGTTGAACATTTATTTCATGCCTTATGTCAGCTGCGCCCAAGTGCAAAACAAATATTAGCGATGCTGCCAGAGGACCATAAGCTATATTCCTTTTATCAACAACATCAAGCACAATCCATACCAATTAATCAGGCGATGTGGAAAATGATCAATCTACATTCTACATTCCAAAAGCTTCGGCCTGAATTGGAACATCGACTTAACACTAATAACTTGATGGCAGATCAAGAACTGTACATAGCGCTTCAATGCGGAGAGGATCATATATATCTTGATTACAAGCAGAAGCTGCTTTCCGTTTCCGATGTTAGTCATGCTGAGTCCTATGTCGAGGTAGAAGTGGATGAACGTAATCTCATAACCTATTTGATGTTCGGCTATAATGCGGCAGGCGCAACAAAGGATAGTGCTGAACAGGCAAACATTTTGCAAGCTCTATTCCCGAAACAGCAGGCCGTGTTTTATTTGACCGACAAATTTTAAGTCATTTTCCTTCAACTGATGTTGCTTAATAGCTTATAAAAAAGGGTGTGTCGCAAGTCCAGAACTGCTCGGACTTATGACACACCCTAATTTCGCATAACGCTAACTACTAATCGTTTTTCATTTTTGATCTTCCTAACAAAACAGCACCATAGGCAGCATCCCTAATCGGCAAGATCAGCTTTGTTTGCGGGTAGGTTCGTGCAAGCTTTCGTTCCAATGCATCTTTTACAAAACGAGATTTTTGCAGCACACTTCCTGCAACGGCAATCGGACTTTCATATAACTCTAGTCGCTCAATAACAGGCACCACAAGTTCAAATAGACTGGCTGCACATTGCTCCGCTAGCTCAAGCGCTTGCGCATCCCCTTTCTCGCATGCTGTCGTCATGATCGGTGCGAGCTTCGCAATATCTTTTTTTGTTGTATTTTTATGATAAACAAAGCCAATAATTTCTTTCACAGTACTTAGCCCAAGCTGCTCGTATACTAGCGCTGGAATGATTGTATCCGTCATTCTTCCGTCCTCTGCTTGAACTAAAATGGACAAGAGATTGCGCCCAATGCAATAGCCACTTCCCTCGTCATCAATTAGATGGCCAAAGCCTCCTGTGCGATGCTGCTCTCCCTTTTCATTCACCCCGAAGCAAATCGACCCTGTACCGGCAATGAGAATAATGCCTTGCATCGCATTTTGTGCTCCGTATAATGCGGTTTCTTGATCACCTGTAATCGTTAACGGCCCTATGTAACCATTATCTCTCACATGTTTCTCCAAAAAATGAACGACTGTCGGATTGCTTACGCCTGCTGCTCCTATACAGATATGAGTAACTTCCTCTAAATTGCTGCAGTAGAGCTTCGTTCGATTAAAAATTTCCTCAAAGGAGGCAGCAATCGCATCAGCATCCCCGCCGTTATAATTAATTGGCCCTACAGTAAAGGTTAATAAAGCATCTTCCTGGTCATGGATAATTGTGACAGCTGTCTTGGTGCCGCCTCCATCAACTCCAACGATATATGCCATACTCATATCCCCCTAAAGCTGAATCGTAATGTTGGCAGTTGGTGTAAGCTCACCATTTAAGATTGGAATAAGTGATTTGAATGCATCTAATGAATACTCAAATGCTGCAATTCCGCAGAACTCACCATCGATTAATGTTAAATCATATGGTCGGCCTAATGTAATGGCCGTTACTTTACAGTCTGCTGCCAACAGCTTCTGTACAAGTGCAAGTTGACCTCTGTTTTCACGCGCATTGAACAAGCCGATTACAACATGCTTGTAGCCTTCAGCCTTTTGCAGCGCAGCTTTAATCTGCTCCTCGCTCGGATCAATGCTGATAATCTCATACGCTGCATGAAAATGCTCACCCATATATTGCGGGAAGCTAAGATCTTGATTGACACTGCTGGATGCAAGATCGGTGCGATAGGAGTAGGATCCCATAAATAGTACTTGCTCATCACCTGTTTGAATAGGATCAATCTCACCGTTAATGCGGCAGATCGTTTCCGTTCGCATCAGATCATTCGCACGGCGATGTACATCGCAGCCAACTATCTCGTAATCTAGCTCCTCAATAACCGCATATTGGGCTTTATAAGCTAAAATTTTTGTAACAGCTGCATCAATAACCGCTTCATCCAAATCACCGATTGCTACAGCTTCTTCTATTAAATGAATCGCTTCTTTAACCGTTTTAGGCGTATGACTAATGAATACCAAATCAATACCTGCTTTAACGGCCCCTAACGCTCCTTTTGCAGTACCATAAAAGCGTTTAATCGCATCCATTTCCAAACAATCCGATACAACTAGCCCTTTATATCCTAGTTTCTCTTTTAATATCTCTGTAATAATCGTATAAGACATCGTTCCCGGCACGCCGGACTTTTCGATTTGCGGAAATAAAATATGTGCGCTCATAATGGCTTGAGCGCCTTGCTCAATTGCAGCCTTAAACGGCAGCAGTTCAAGCTGCTCTAATTCCTCAACCGTTTTTTCAATCGTAGGCAAGCCAATATGCGAATCGACATTTGTATCACCATGACCTGGAAAATGCTTAAGCGAGGACATTACGCCTCCACCCTGCAATCCCTTCATCATTTGAATCCCATACTCTGATACCTTCTGGGCAGAGTCCCCATAAGAGCGAACGTTGATAACGGGGTTCAAGGCATTATTGTTAACGTCCATCACTGGCGCAAGATTAAAATTAATACCTAATGCTTTCAATTCTCTGGCAGTCATTCTACCTGCTGCATACGCATTTTCAGGTCGGCCTGAAGAAGCAATTGCCATTGCCCCAGCAACATTTGTCGCATCCTTGGGCATTCGAGTAACTCGACCGCCCTCTTGGTCAATGGTAATAAAGCCTGGGATGCCTGTATGTGTCGTAAACCATTGCTGCAACTCAGTTACAAGCCCACCTAATTGATATTTATTTTCGATATTATGTGAAAATAAAATAATATTGCCGACTTTATACTGCTCGATTACTTCCTTCAGCTCAGGAGATATCTCCGTTGACGGGAAGCCTGTTACGAACATTTGCCCGATCTTTTCGCGCAAGCTCATTTGTTCTATTGTTTTCATCAATTGCTCACCATCCACTAGTGATATAAATGATATTGCTGTTTCATTTGTGCAAATTGCTTGCTTTCCTCTGCAAACTGTTCAAGCAGCTGCTTTGCTCGAATATTTTCCGTACGATACATGCTGTCTCCGCCCAGCAAATCGATAAATGGTCGTGAGCCCTCCTTCACAGGAGGCAGGAATGAAAATTGCTCATACAAATCTCTTATCGTGAATAATAAGGTTACGCCAACTTCTAACGGCTTCATCATTTGGATGTCTGTAATATATATTTGTACCCCGCCACATCGTTCGCCAGCATGCTTAGATGACGTCGGCTTGAAATGAACAGGACGGAAATGCACACCTGGCATTCGTTTGGCGTTCATCTCATCTGCCAATTGCTGCGCTTGAATGAAGGGAGCGCCAATCATTTCAAATGGGAACGTTGTACCGCGTCCTTCGGAGCAGTTTGTACCTTCAAATAAGCATGTACCTGTATATAATAACGCTGTTTCATATCGCGGTATCCCAAGTGAAGGATGAACCCAAGTTAATTCTGTATCCGGGAAGGACATGCTCCGTTCCCAGCCTTCCAAACGAACGACATGAAGCGATGTTTTCCAATTCATTTGATCATTTGCCATCATTGCTACTTCACCTGCTGTTAGGCCGTATCGAACAGCTAGCTCGTAATTTCCAACAAATGATTTGAAGTTAGGCTTTAAAATATTCCCTTCCACGTTTACCCCGTTAAGCGGATTAACACGATCAAGAACAACAAATTCTACGCCTGCCTTAGCACAATCTTCAAGTGCATACAGCATCGTATATATAAATGTGTAATACCGTACACCAACATCTTGAATGTCGTACACAACGATATCTACTTCATCCAGCATTTCCTTTGTTAAACGCTTGGAGTCTTTACGGTATAAGCTATAGACCGGAACATTCGTAAAAGGATCCATATACGTCTCTACTAATGCCCCTGCATCTAAATCTCCGCGAACACCATGCTCAGGTGAAAACATCGCAGTAAGATTAAAGTTTTCATGTAAAATTGTAATTGTTGATTCAAAATCTTTTGTAAGCCCTGTCGGTGCTGTAATTAATCCTAATCGCTTACCTTCAAACAAATGACGATACTTCGTAATCGAATCGATCCCATTTAACACCATTTAAAGTTGCCTCCTAGTTAGCCAATTCAATTGTTACCAAAGACTAGATTGTCTAACTTTCATCGTTTCAGCAGGCACCATAAAGGCTTCTGCATATGTTTTTCTTGCTTCACAGCCGCGAACAACTGCTAATGCTTTATAGTAATCCATATATTTGAAAGATTTACTATTCGTTACAAACCAATGTTTGCTTAAAGCATCAATCCATAGATCATATGCCGTTTGATCGAAATCCACATATAGATATGGGACATAATCAACAGCATCTTCCCAGTTTTCGGAATAATATAGTCTTGCTGCAAAGTGAGCAGGAAGTTCACGTTCAAAGGATGACAGGCTTGCGAAGAAACGAGCATCATTAACGATGTGATGCGTTAGCGCATGATCCTTATGCATACTGTTTTTCCAATGTGTCATAATAATGTTTGGCTTCACAAGGCGGATAACATCACAAACCTCCATACGAACTTGTTGATTGTCAGGCAACTCTCCGTCACAATAATCAAATACAATGGCTTCACCGCCAAGCATATCAGCAAATACTTCCGCCTCTTTCACTTTTTGCTGACGGTACTCCTTCATATCCTGTCCTGCTGGCACACCTCTTTCACCTGCAGTTAATGCTAGTGTCACAATGCGGTCTCCCTTTAAACTATGACTAGCTAGTACACCACCGGATGCTAGTTCCACATCACCAACATGTGCTCCAATGGCTAATACTGTTAATTTTTCGCTCATCTTTATAGTTCCCTCCGCAAGATAGAAAATTGTTTTTCAATATTAAATCCTGCTTTTTGATAGATTCGAAGAGCCGGATTATTACTGCCAGTGAACAAAGAGATATATTGACAGCCCACATTTTGAAAAGCCTCGACCATTCGGAAAAATAATACACTGCCGAGACCATGACCCTCATGCTCTGGGTGAACACCGATACCGCAAAAAAATGCTCGACCATTAGGTTGTGAAATAATAGGGCCTGCAAAGCCAACAACCTCGTTGCCATGCACAGCTACTACAAGAGGTGCGCCATCCTTCACATACGATACAACATCCTTTTCCCATTGCGGATTTTGCAGGGCAGCAAGCGTTGCTTCAAGCCCATTATGCAAAGAAGGGGCATAAGGAGTAACAAAATAGCCTTTACTATTTGCTTTATCTTCTTTGCTTGTCATATCTTCAGGAACACTAAAGTTTCCGAGCCTTAAGTACATGCCGTATTGCGTCGCCCGATCCACATACCCTCTAGCGATTAAAGCGTCGTATAATGGCTGGTCCTTACTGATGCCTGGGGCATTATTGTGCTCATGCTGCGGCGCACTTGGAATATTCCATTTCAGCTTAATGGGGTTAAAAAACAATACTTCTGCCTGTCTTTTCCCAAGTACTTGGAATCTTTTTTCTATACCTAATAGAAAAGCATCGTAAAACTCTAGAAAAGCGACTTCGGCATCAATAATAACACTCGTAATATAGCCGGCCACATCTCCAAGCGGGAGATCATCACCACTGCAACCAGCTGCAAAACCAACAATACCTTTTTCATTACAGCCTACCCATATACACTCAGCATCGAAATAAGGATGATCAATGAATGTATCTTGAAACTCTCGCTCTGTAAATGATTTGTAGTCATATTTTGTAGCCTCTCGATTCCAAAGCTCTACAACTTCAGAAAGATCTTCAATTAAAAAGGGTCTGATTTGCATCATTCAAACCTCCTGCGAACGTCCAAGATAAGGCCAAGATATTTTGCCCATTACTACTGGCTGAGAAGCTCCAGTTACTAGTGGAATATTGTTTGGTAGGCGCTTCATCGTATAATACGCTAGCACAGCAAAAGCAATTGCTTCCTTAGCATCACTATTGCCACCGATATCCTCCTGCGTCAGCACCTGCACCTTATAGGGTGCAAATAATTGCTGCAAATCACGCAATAACGTTTTGTTATAGCTGCCACCGCCACCAATTAACAATTGCTGAGCTTGATGCTGTGGCGCAATATACTGTTCATAGCTATCGACGATGCTCCATGCTGTTAAGTGTGTAGCTGTTGCAATAACATCTTCAGCTTTCCAGTTATTAGCCTCCATCCATTCAATAATTTGTGCAACGTATTGTTGACCAAATCGTTCTCTGCCTGTCGATTTCGGTAAAGGCATCGTATAATATTCATCTTGCTGCATCCATTTCAAAAGCTCATCAATCACTTGACCGCTCGCAGCAATTCCACCGCCAACATCCATCGTCATTGGCGCAAATAATTGCGCTACAAGCCCATCGATAATCATATTTCCAGGACCAGTATCAAAAGCAAATACCTGTTCCGGCGAGGCATTTGCAGGAAGAACAGTCACATTTCCTATTCCTCCAATGTTTTGCAGAAGAAGTGTTTTCTCTGGATTGTTAAACAATAAATATTCAGTAAATGGTACTAATGGCGCTCCTTGTCCACCCATTGCCATGTCAGCGACTCGAAAGTCTGATACGCAAGGAATTGCTGTGCGATTCGCGATAACTGCACCATCGCCAATTTGAACAGTACAATGCAGGTTATAGCCGTCCATAACATTTTCTTCCGGTGCATGATAGATCGTTTGACCATGTGATCCTACTGCAAATATTTGTGATGGCTCTAGCCCGCATTTCCCTATAACGGACAATGTGGCTTGGGCGTATAATTCACCAAGCCACATATTCATTGCGCCAACTTTATCAATCGTAGCGTTAGCCCGATCAAAAAGCTCAAATATTGCGTTTCTAACTTGCTTCGGAAAAGCAGTGTTCTCAAAAGCCAGCAGCTCAATCTCTACTCCTTGCTCTTTATCCGGCATTGGAGAAAGTTTAATTACCGCTGCATCAATACCATCTACTGATGTACCAGACATCAAGCCAACTAAGTATGTTGCTTCAACTTTTGATTGTTTGTCCATTAGCCTTTCACCGCTCCAACTGTTACCCCTTCAAGGAAGTATTTTTGTAAACTGAAGAACAAAATAAACATTGGAACTGCTGAAATTGTTGCACCAGCCATCATTGGTGCAAAGTAAGTTGTATTCGCAAAACGGAAGTTTTTCAAGCCGACCTGAATCGTTTGCATATCCATCGTATTCGTTACTAGGAATGGCCAGAAGAAGTCATTCCATGCTGCCATGAACGTTAGGATAGCCAGTACTGCCATAACTGTTTTTGATAGAGGCATAATGATATGCCAGAAGATTTTAGGTTGAGAACAACCTTCGATTTTAGCAGCTTCAATAATTTCAACTGGAATGGAAGACATGAACTGCTTAACCAAGAAAATGTTATACACCGTTACTATGCTTGGCATAATCAACGCTGTATACGTATTTTGTAATTCAAAAATATTTACGATCAATATATATAGTGGAACCTGTGTTACTTGGCCAGGAATCATCATAGAGCCTAGCAAAATAGCGAACAAAATGTTTTTCCCTTTAAATCTCATTTTCGCAAAAGAATATCCTGCAAGTGTAGCAAAAAATACGTTAGATACCGTGATACTAGCTGCCACAATAAATGAGTTCATTAACCAATCCCATGAATGTGGGCTGAAGTTAAAGAAGAATTTATATGATTCAAATGAAATCTTCGAAGGGATGATAGAATAGCTCATTGCACCAGCTTCTACCGGATCACCGAACGAGGAAATGATCATAAAGTATATCGGGAAAATGGTAGCTGCGGCAAATAGGATAAGGAACGTAATAATTAGACCATTTCGGACAAACAGATACCCTTTACTTCTTATGTTATTGTTGAACAAACCCATAGTATCCTGCCCCTTTCCTAGTATTCTATTTCTTTACCCAAAAACTTAAATTGAAGGTATGAAATAAATGCGATAATCGCTGCTAGAAGTAATGATTGTGCTGCTGCCTCACCAAACTCAAAATATGTGAACGCATTGTTAAAAATCAACAAACCTACCATTGTTGTTGCATGGTCTGGTCCACCGCCTGTCATAAGATAAGCGTTTTGGAATACTTGGAAGGAACCAATGACACCTGTAACAAGTAGGAATAGCGTTGTTGGCTTAAGGAAAGGAACAACGATAAACCAAAGCTTTTGCAAGAAAGTCGCGCCGTCAATATCAGCTGCTTCATAATAGCTGTTATCAATACCGAGTAATGCAGCTAAATAGATAATAATGGCTGTACCATGACTTGATAGCCATGACATTAATACAAGTGAAAACATGGCAGTTGCACTGGAACCAAGCCAGTTTTGATTCGTAATCCCAAAAAATGACACAACCTGATTGGCAATACCTGATTTTAACGGATCGAAGATCCACAGCCATACAACAGCAAGCGCTACACCTGATGCTACAGCTGGCAAGTAATATACTGCTTTAAAGATTGTTTGTGTTCTTTTCTTGAAAGGTATAATCAAAATTGCAATTAAGAATGATAGAAAAATATTAAATGGAACAGTTAATAACGTATATACTAATGTGTTTTTCAATGCTTTCCAGAAAAGTTCATCTGAAAATGAGTTAACGAAGTTTTCCAGGCCGACATAAGTGGACCCTAATGGACGATATTCTTGTAAGCTGATCATAAAAGCATTGATTACTGGATATGCGGTAAATAAAGAAAACGCAATAAGTGCTACTGCGATAAACGCGTATCCCCAACCTAAGTCACTTTCGAGTTTCAATTTTTTTCTTTTAGTCAACGTTTGATTCATTGGGTCGCACCTCTCTTCTTAAAAAAGTAAAAGCTCTAGTCTAATTTAGAAGGAAAGCTGTACGTTCTAGCTACGTACAGCTTTCACATGCTAGGCTATGACTGACTAGTCAACTACAATACCATCTTCACCGAAGGATTTAATTGCTGCTGCTTTAACTGCATCATACATTTTTTGTGGACTAATCTCATTTGCAAGTAATGCTTGTAGTTTAGGAACGATTACTTCCGTTTCAATTTTAAGCGCTTCAGCAGCTAGATCTGTTGGGATATCTGTACGAGCTGGAACCGCTTTAGACATCATGATTTGGTCTGCTTTAACGTTCTCTTCATTACGAGGGTATTGTTCAAGCACTGCAGCATTACGTGCAGATTCTGTAATTGGTGATAAGAACAGCTCATTACTGTAGTTAGCCGCAATGGATCCAGAAGATAGGAAATTAATAGCTAAACCAATATTTTTAATATGCTCTTCAGAAGGATCTTTTTTGCCACGAAGCGCAATGTAACCATCAACAACAGCTGTAGGAATATAATCAGCGCCGTTAAATGTAGGTGTAGGAAGCGCAATGTATTCAGCTTCGATTGAATCCGCTACTGCAGAACCATCATTTGCTTTAATTTTTTCATTGTTTAGACGAGCAGAGTTTTCAAAGCTCGCTAGACCTTTACCAGTGATCATGGTTTGACCAGTTAAGAACATGTTCCAACGCTTACCTGCATCGATAGAGCTTAGTTCTTTAGGCATTGAGCCATCATCGATCATTTGACGGATAGCTTCAAGCAGACCTAAGAAGTTTTTGCTTGTGTAAGAGAACTTAAGGTTTTTATCAAAGTAGTCTGGCAAACCAGCAGATTTAGCCATAATACCAAGATAGTCCTTAGATGTAACACCAGATGTTGCGAAAACGAAACCATACTGAGTTGTTTCACCTTTATCGTTTTTAACAACACCTTTACTAATTGCATCGCGGAATTGGTCATATGTCCAACCGTTTTGTTGAACATTTTTCCAGTCGATACCCGCTTTCTCTAAGAACTGTTTGTTACCACCGATAGAATGAATGGCCAAGTAAGCTGGCAAACCATATTGAGAATCGCCCAATTGGAAGTATTTCATTGCAACTTCATCATAATCTGCTTTAACTTCATCTGAAAGTGCAGCATTAAGGTCAATTAGAACGTTTAGTGCTGCATATTTAGAGATTCCTGTAGAACCAACCCAAGCGATATCTGGAGGAGAACCCGCATTTACTTGAGTATCAAGTTTTTGTGTCATATCTTCCCAGCTCGCTGGTTCGATTTTCAAAGTTAGGTGTGGATACAATTTATTAAATTCTTTTTCCATATCCGAAAAACGCGCTTGGTAGTTAGCCGATACTGGAGGTAATAATGCAGTAATCGTATCTTTTTTCAGCTCAGAACCACTGTTGCTGCTGCCTTTGTTTCCGGAATTTGTAGCATCTGGAGCGTTATTTCCGTTTCCTGCACAAGCGGATAATAGTGATAACATCATGATTACTGACAAAAATAGAGTTAATACACTTGATCTTTTTTTCATCGATAACAACCTCCTCAATTTTTAAAAGCATCAATCCAGTTACTCCATTTCTTTTCCACCTAAGCCAATGATGAGATTGCTTGTTTCAACCGTCCTCCATTTGCGTTAAGTGCTTGTTCTGCTTCCTTTGCATCCAACCCCGTTTTAATCATCATTATTGCTAGCTTACAATTCATAGATGCTTTTTCAAGTGTTTCTGCGGCGGTTGATGTGTCTACACCAGTCGTATTCATAATAATACGGACTGAGCGATCTACCAGCTTAAAATTACTTGCCTTTAGATCAACCATTAAGTTGTTATACGTTTTCCCTAACTTGACCATTGTGCATGTTGTCAGCATATTAAGAACCAGCTTTTGAGCAGTTCCTGCCTTTAATCGAGTCGAGCCGCTAATGACCTCCGGCCCTACAACAGGTGAAATACAAACATCTACAATGGGTTCAAACTTTGAGCCTTTGTTGTTACAAACACCGATAGTGGCCGCTCCAAGCTCTTTTGCTTTCGTTAAAGCTGCAATAACATAGTTTGCACTGCCGCTTGCCGAAATCCCAATAAGCACATCTTTGTTTGTTACACCGATGCTTTCGATTAATGCGATCCCTTCATCAACATCGTCTTCACAGCCTTCAACCGCACTACGCAAGGCAATATCACCACCAGCGATATAGCCCTGTACTAAGGAAGGATCTGTACCAAAGGTAGGAGGACATTCTGAAGCATCCAAAACACCTAATCTTCCTGATGTGCCAGCTCCTATATAAAACATTCTTCCACCATTAGACAACCTATGATGTAGAACATCTACCGCCTTTGCAATCTGCGGAATTTCCGCAGCTATAGCTGCGGAGACCAGTGCATCTTGTTGATTCATTAACTGGACCATTTGTTCCGTCGTACATTCATCAATCATTAATGTGTCTGGATTCACAGCCTCTGTTGTTAATCCCGCAAGGTAGTTATTCATAGTCATCCTCCTTCTTGTTCGTTTAATTTCACATGTAATTTACGAGGTGCGTTAGGTTAATTGACATAAAATTTTTTTATATTAATACATTACCCTCGATCCGTCAATAGATTTTGAAATATTATTTCATTAAGAAATAATATTTTGTTTTTTTATTTCAACCTCTATACACTCTGTTATATCACATTTACAAACCGCTTACAAGGTACTTTCTTAATTTTTATTAAACGCTTACAGTACTATCGTTACAGCATTCCTAAAAAAAGAAATCGCTGTCACATGTGCTGATTTCCGATTCAAATGAAGCATGAAATTACACAATCACTGATCAACCAGTAGACGTTTTTCCTACAATTTTTATTCATTTTCTACATTAAAATAGTATGCTAAGCTTTCAATTGTCGAATTAGACTAATCATTATATGGGTTAGATTAAACGCATTAATTATGTAGCTAATCTAACATAGTTCGAGTGAGTATTATGTTAGGTATAAAAATAAGTGCATGAAATACAAAAAGAAAGCATTGATCAATGATCAATGCTTTCTTCCACATTCATTCCAGCAGAACCTAATATCTGAGTTTTTTCTTCAATATATTATGTGTTTTTGTTAAGTAGGTTTTTACTTCCTCATATTCTGCACTTGCGACACCAGCAAATAAGATGTCGATGATCGTAAGCATAGCAATACGCGAGCCCATAGCACCACTGCGAATTGTTATTTCAGGTGTAGATATACTAAGAACAATATCCGCTCGCACTGCAAGCTCACTTTTATTGTACTTCGTAATCGCAATACATTTCGCTTTATTCTTTTGAGCAATGATCAGTGCATCAATAATATCACTAGTTGCTCCAGAGTTAGAAATGAAAATGGCAACATCATCTTTCTCAAGTAACGTTGCTGCTGTGAGCTGACTATGACCATCCGTATAGGCATGGCACATCTTATTAATTCGTGAAAACTTCTGTTCCCCGTCCATACAAACTATTCCTGAGGCACCTATTCCAAAAAAAACAATTCGCTTACTATGACATAGTAATTCTACAGCTCTTGCAATTTCTTTTCGGTCAATGACACTAAGCGTGTCCTCAATGGACTTGCAATTATTCAATGAAATATTTGAAATAATTGTCGAGAGATCATCGCCCGGCTGAATATCTGTATATTGAGCCTTTGGATCCTCATCACGAGAACCCAAAGAAGCTGAGATACTCACAATAAAATTGCGGTATCCGCTGTAACCCATCGTCTTACAGAAACGAAGGACAGATGCATCACTTGTTTTACTCGATTGAGCCAATTCCTTAATCGATAAATGAGGGATTTCTTCCTTATTTTCTAAAATGTAATCTCCAACCAATCGTTCAACTGGAGTAAAACTTTCTCTCATTTCACGAATCTTAATTAATATGTTGTCATTTAAACTCATAATCTACCTACTCAAGATTTAATTAACACCTTAAATAATATCATAAACAATTTAGACAACCTAATTCAATAGCAAAATACATTTTGGCAAACTTAAAATTAATATTTATTACTCTGATAAAATCATCCGATCATGCAAAAAATCAACGATGTGCATCGCCTTCATCGTCTGATCAGGCTTATGCTTTTCAATTCCAAGCTTCATTTGAAGCAGACAGCCTGGATTACTCGTTAGCATATAGCTTGCTTGTGTGTTGTTCGCATGCTCCATTTTGTGCTCAAGGATGGAACCTGCCATCTCAGGCTGTACGACATTGTATATGCCAGCAGAGCCGCAGCAGCGATCAGATTGGGCCATTTCAACATATTCGGCGTTAACTATTTCCTTCATTAATTTACGTGGGGCGCTCGAGCCTTTCATCACATTGCGCAGATGACAGGAATCCTGATACGTCACTTTAATTTTCTCAGCATGTGGAGAACTTTCTTTTTGTGCAAATTTCGGTACACGTCCCTTTTCTACAATCAATGTGCTGACATCGATCACTCTTGAAGCAAACCATTTTGCTGACTCACTGTACTTTTTATTATCCTGCATAAGATGGTCATATTCAACGAGCAGCGCACCACAACCGCCTGCATTTGATACAATGTAGTCGACATCGAGCTGTTTGAATATATCGATATTCACAGCTGCCAGTTCTCTAGCGCCGTTCATTTCTCCACTATGAGCATGCAGCGCACCACAGCATACCTGACTTTCAGGAATGTATACGTCAAAGCCCGCAGCAGACAGCAGCTCAACTGTATTCACATTCGTATCTGCGAACATAACATCCATGATACAACCGCGGAACATGGCAACTTTGGCGATTGCTTCACCCTTTGCTGGATAAAAAGTACCGAGACGCTCAACTACACCCTTCGAGCTGGCGGATGGCAAAATAGCTTCCATCTCAGATAATTGCTTAGGAAACAGCTTCATTACACCTGTTGATTGCACTACTTTTTGCAAGCCAGATTTTTGATAGACCGCAAGCGAACCTCCAAGCAGCTTCAGGCTGCCACGCTTCGGAAATAAATTTTTGAATACCGTCTTACGAATAACTTTAATAGGCAATGAATGAGTTGCGTGCTCCTCGATCGCTTCTTTCGTCTGTTCAATTAATTGACCATACTTCACATCTGCCGGACAAGATGGTTCACAAGCACGACAGCCTAAGCACAAGTTCATTTGATCTTGGAACTGCTGATCTGGAACCATTAGTCCATCTACAGCTGCCTTCATCATCGCAATGCGTCCACGAGGAGAGGCAGGTTCCATACCAGTTTCATGGAATGTCGGACAAGCAGGCAAGCAGAAGCCGCATCGCATACAATTTGTTAACTGATCATAGTCAAGCTTCTCTAATAAAGTTCGAGCTAGAGGATTAGCATGCTCGATTACCGGTTTTCCTGTAGTACTAGCCATGCTGCACCACCACCCTCTTCTTCGTTTCCTTAGCAAAAATCTTACTTGGATTCAAAATATTCAATGGATCGAAAGCGCCTTTGATTCCTTTCATAACTTCAACTCCCGCTTCTCCAACCTTCCATTCCAAATAAGGAGCTTTCACAACGCCGACCCCATGCTCGCCAGTAATCGTCCCTCCGAGTTCGATTGCAGCTTCAAAAATTTCTGCAAATGCCTCCTCAACACGATGCACTTCTTCGTGGTCACGCGCGTCAGTCGTTGCAGTTGGATGCAGATTTCCATCACCTGCATGCCCAAAGGTCGCTATATTCACATTGTATTTTTGGGCGATTGCATTTGTACGCAATATCATTTCCGCAATTTTAGAACGAGGTACAGTAGCATCCTCAAGTATCGTCGTCGGGCGAAGGCGAGCGAGTGCGGTAAATGCGCTGCGTCTAGCTGTCAGTAGCTTTTCTGCTTCTTCACGATCCGCTGCTACATCAATTCGATCCGCCTGCTCTTCCTTGCAAATAAGCTGTATTTTTTCAATATCACGTTCAACCATTTCTGGTTCACCATCCTGCTCAATAATGAGGATCGCGGCCATATCTAATGGCAAACCGATTTTCGCAAAATCATCAACAACCCGAATGGTTGGATTATCCAATATTTCTAATGTTGCTGGAATAATTTGATTTTTAATAATTTTAGATACCGTACGTGCTGCACCATAAATATCCTTATACATCGCAACCATCGTTTTCTTTGTTTTTGGCTGTGGAATAAGCTTAAGAATCGCCTCTGTAATGACGGCAAGTGTCCCTTCTGAGCCTACTAATAATTTCGTCAAATCATACCCAGCGACATCTTTAGTCAATTTCCCACCAGTACGGATGATTGAACCATTTGCCAGCACAGCAGTTAAGCCAAGTACATAATCTTTCGTAGTTCCGTACTTTAAGCCTCTTAGACCACCTGAGCATTCAGCGATATTGCCGCCTATTGTAGAAATTTTCATACTGCTTGGATCTGGTGGATAGAATAGTCCTAGCCCTTCAACATGTGTAATAAATTGCCCAGTAATTACACCCGGCTGGACAATAGCCGTTAAGTTTTCCATATCCACTTCAATAATTTTATTCATGCGATGCATAACCATCACAATCCCGCCTTGCAATGGTACTGTACCACCGCAAAGATTCGAACCCGAGCCTCTTGTTACAATCGGAATAAGATTGCTGTTAGCTATTTTCATAATTTCTGATACTTGCTCTGTTGATTCTGGATAAATAACTGCATCAGGCAAAGCCTGTAACATCGGCGTTCCATCATAGGAATGCGTGATTAACGCCTCCTGATCTGTCCGAAAAAACTTTCCTCCTACAATCTCTCGTAATTGTCTAACTACAGCTTCATTCAACATGAACGATTCCTCCTTAGCAAAATTGAGCAGGTCATCTGATGACTTTATGTTGATTATAGTGTAATAAAGTTGTACAGTATTGTCTATAGTTGTATTTTCGGGAGGTTAAAAGCTTTATGCAGCCGATAAAGGTAGAAACTGAAAAAGGACATGAGATTGTACGAAGAGCCATTCTTTCACAAATTGAGGAAGGTCTCTTACAACCTGGTCAAAAACTACCGTCCGTAGTTGATTTGAGTACCTCCTTTGGAGTAGGTCGCTCCACAATTCGTGAAGCATTGAGCGCATTAAAGGCTACAGGCTGGATAGATGTAAAGCATGGCGGAGGTACCTTCATCAATAAAGTATTGCCTACCTCGCAAAGTAACTCGCGTGATCCATTCGAGGAATCGGAAAATGTAAAAGAGATACTGGAAGTTCGTATTTGGCTTGAAAGCGGCAGTGCTGCATTCGCGGCCGAGCGTCGAAACGATAAGGATCTCGAGAAGTTAAAGCAAATTATTGAACAAATGGAGCAAGCGCTTAAAATGAATAATACGCAAATGAGTGAACATGCGGATATCGAATTTCATCTAGCTATAGCAGCTGCCTCACATAATAAACTGCTTAATACATTAATGAGTTCACTTACTAGTAAGCTAACCGAAACTATGGGGAAAACTCGTCAGCTGTGGTTTTTCGAAGACAAGTCCTCTTCCACACTTCTCTTAAAAGAGCATCAATCCATATATGATGCAATATTAGCTCAAAATAGCGAGCTTGCCAGCCAGTTAATTCAAGCTCATTTACATAAAGTCGAGAATGTACTGAAACGTGGAGCCATTCAAGATTAATTCTGTTCAATATAGAGTCAAAGATAGAACGACAGTTCTATCTTTGGCTTTATTTTTTTCAATAGGCTGATAAATACATACGGCATTCATTTCAATTGCTTCGCTGATCAAATGGTTATGGAATGGGCAATACGAAGCATAATCTTTGATTACGAATGAAGGGAGATGCGTGGTATAAGCTAATACTGAGAGATGCTTAAATCATAATGATTTGTGCATCAGCATGACTCACTATTTTGAAAGAAATCTATCCATACTGATATCAATAAAAACATCTTGCCGCTCATGATATTCCTGACCGCGCAACGGGACTCAAATTAGTGGAATATTACGGCGTTGATGGTGTCATGATCTTCAGTCAACAGATGAAGTACGTCGTTTAGTAATACCTTTTTTAGATCAAGAATTAGATTAAGGTATTTATCAAAAATAATGAGAGACCTCCCAAAAGTTCAATGAACTCTTGAAAGGTCTCTCATTTTTTTACACGATGTGGTCAAACGGTGTTTACACTCAAGGAAACTCTTCCTGCTACAGGCTTCTCTTCCTGATAACCGACAGGATCTATTATCTTTTTCTATGTGCTTTATTTCCTCTTAATAATCCTTTGATCTATTCCCTTTCGATTTTGTTAATGGAGATAGAAGCAATTCTTCGCATTTCGCATAGCCCCCTAGCAATTTCCGAGTCAAGCTTAACTTAGGAACAACAAGGTAAACAATTGAGCTTGAAATGATGCTTATAATAGCTCCTACTAGGATATCTGCTGGATAGTGGACACCGACCCAAATACGAGAAATACCAACAAGGAAAGCTAGTATAACCCATAAAAACCACCAGCCTTTTCTAAATAACCAAAAGGATACACAAAATGAAAAGAACAATATTGTATGATCGCTTGGAAAAGAATTATCAACGGCTTTTTCAATTAATTTATTAACATTTGCCAACTCAGCAAATGGTTGATTATTCGAATGAAATTTGCCTGCTATTTTCCCAATAATTTCAGCAAATACAAAAGTAATGGTAGCACAAACAATCATCATTCTACTCTGTTTATTTCGAGTAAACCAAATGAAGATAACACCTAAAACCAAGAAATACACCATAAACTCCGCAATGAAAACCATAGCAGGATTTAAGTAAGGATATTGTTTCCCTAGGTCATTAACCATTCTAAATAAATTAATATTTTCTTCTAAAAAATTCATTTCACTCCACCTCCTCTGCCTTTATTTCTTATATCTTAAAAGACAGAGAGGCAAACAACCATCGATTCCCCTAACAATTAAGGGTTCCTATGTTACATTATTGTCATTTTGTAAATTGGCTTTAATATTCACATCGTCAGATGCCCCCTTTGGCAGCGATTACCTCCCTCTCCTCCAATATCCTTATTCACGTTGAATTTCGCCAAACGCTAAAAGACCTCCCAGAATAATCTGGAAGGTCTCAAAGTTATATAGATATTGATAAACAGGATTTTCACTGACGAAAACCCTTGATGCATAAGGGTTTATCCCCCTTATTACATCATGCCGCCCATTCCACCCATGCCGCCCATATCTGGCATACCAGCGCCAGCACCTTTAGGTTCTGGTTTGTCAGCAACAACTGCTTCAGTTGTCAAGAACATAGCTGCAACGGATGCTGCGTTTTGCAATGCTGAACGAGTTACTTTAGCAGGGTCAACGATACCCGCTTCGAACATGTTAACCCATGTTCCAGTAGCTGCGTTGTAGCCTACGCCGATTTTTTCGTTTTTCAGACGCTCAACGATAACCGAACCTTCTTGACCAGCGTTCGCAGCGATTGTGCGAAGCGGCTCTTCAAGGGAACGAAGAACGATGTTAACGCCTGTTTGCTCGTCGCCTTCTGCTTTAACAGCAGCAACAGCGTTGTATACGTTAATGAGGGCAGTACCGCCGCCCGATACGATACCTTCTTCAACCGCTGCACGAGTGGAGTTGAGGGCATCTTCGATGCGTAGTTTGCGCTCTTTCAATTCTGTTTCTGTAGCTGCGCCAACTTTGATAACTGCAACGCCGCCAGACAATTTTGCAAGACGCTCTTGAAGCTTCTCACGGTCAAAGTCGGAAGTTGTTTCTTCCAGTTGAGCGCGGATTTGATTCACACGAGCAACGATGTCAGCGGAGTTGCCGCTGCCGTCAACGATGATTGTTGTTTCTTTAGTGATGCGGATCTGACGAGCAGAACCTAGTGATTCAACGCCAGTCGATTTAAGCTCAAGGCCTAGCTCTTCTGTAATCACTTGGCCGCCTGTTAGAGCAGCGATATCTTGAAGCATAGCTTTACGACGGTCACCGAAGCCTGGAGCTTTAACAGCTACGCAAGTAAATGTTCCACGAAGTTTGTTCACTACTAGAGTAGCTTGAGCTTCGCCTTCTACGTCTTCAGCGATGATTAGCAATTGCTTGCCGGATTGTACGACTTTCTCAAGAACCGGAAGGATCTCTTGAATGCTCGTAATTTTTTTGTCAGTGATAAGAATGTAAGGATTGTCTAGGACAGCTTCCATTTTATCAGTGTCTGTAATCATGTATGGAGATACATAACCACGGTCAAATTGCATACCTTCAACAACTTCTAGCTCTGTAACAAAGCCTTTCGACTCTTCTACAGTGATAACGCCGTCGTTGCCGACTTTTTCCATAGCTTCAGCAATAAGTTGGCCTACTTCATCGTCAGCAGATGAGATCGAAGCAACTTGTGCGATCGACTGTTTGCCTTCGATTGGTTTCGAGATTGCTTTAAGCTCTTCAACAGCAGCTTTAACAGCTTTCTCGATACCTTTGCGGATAACCATAGGGTTAGCGCCAGCTGTAACGTTTTTCAAGCCTTCGCGAATCATCGCTTGTGCAAGAACAGTTGCCGTAGTTGTACCGTCACCAGCAACGTCATTTGTTTTTGTAGCTACTTCTTTAACAAGTTGAGCGCCCATGTTTTCAAAAGCATCTTCAAGCTCGATTTCTTTTGCAATGGAAACACCATCATTTGTGATAAGCGGGCTTCCGAATTTTTTCTCAAGTACCACGTTGCGGCCTTTTGGACCTAGTGTTACTTTAACTGCATTTGCAAGTGCATCAACACCGCGCAGCATTGCGCGACGAGCGTCTTCGCTAAATTTAATTTCCTTAGCCATTAACAGAAACCTCCCAAAATAGTTTAAGTAGAACTGCTTAGTTTATGTGTTGCCTTCTATGTGACCCTAAGCGGGTTGTTATTCAAAAATCGCGTGAATTTCGCTTTCTTTCATAATCAAATACTCTTTGCCTTCGTATTTGATTTCAGTGCCTGCATATTTGGAGAAAAGAACGCGGTCGCCTTCTTTAACTTCAAGAGCAATACGAACACCATCTTTCAGCGTGCCGCTTCCAACTGCAATCACTTTGCCTTCTTGCGGCTTTTCTTTCGCCGAATCCGGCAATACGATACCGCTAGCGGTTGTTTCTTCTTTCGCGATTGCTTCGATCAATACGCGTTCACCCAAAGGTCTGATCATTGAAAATAGCCTCCTTCAAAATTTGTCGCTGCTTATATTCTCGTTAGCACTCGAAACCTTCAAGTGCTAACAACTATTTTTATCATACTCATTTTCGTTATTAATTTCAAGTGCTTGGTTTCATTTTTCCGTTTATTTACACTAGGCAGAAGGAACTAAATCTTTTTTACGCGGATTGGCCCGTCCATTGTCATTCGCTCAAGCTATTATTATGCGCCAACTATATCTTGAGAATACGATAATGCTCAAATCGCTTCCCCACAGAAATACGACCGTTTGCTCTTTTTAAAACGACCTCAGGATCAGTAGAAATTCACTTCAAAGCCGCATCGATGCCAAAAGCCTGTCCTGACCACGCCTTTTTAGAAGTCCAAGCCTCGTCCGCTCCACTCCAAAATGGATGCTCGTTTGCTAGGCCAAGCGGCAAGAACACCGCAGCGCATAAATAGAGGCTTCCCGTGGAGATGTACCGCTCGCCAATATCTCGCTGATGTCCGCAGAAGCCGATTGTAAGCCATCCATCCGCTGTAAAATTGCCTCGCACTTCAAGCGTTCTACGAATCGCTGCGGTTAGCGCACAGCGTACCTGAGGTGCTGTGACGGACGCAGGCAAATCATCATTTAGAGCATGCTGAGCTAGGCTTTGAAAGGCTCCGAAACGATAGGCAAGTGAACGTCCAATTGGCGGGTATGTTCCATCCGTTCCAATTAGCCGCTCAAGCACTTCTGCGTAACGCCGTGAACGGCTCGCAACAGCACTCTGCATGGCTCGCCATTCCTCGTGCTCATCACCTGCTGCGGCAAGCACATCGACCAGCATAGGCTGAATAACGAAGCTGTTATAGTAATCCCAGTGAAAATCTGGACCATCACTATATGCGCCGTCACCCAAATACCACTGCTCATGCTGCTTCAACGCGTAATCGATCCGCATCGGGTCCCAGTCAAGCTCACCCAGCTTAAGCAGCGCCGCTTCAATCGTTGCTGCAAACAGCAGCCAATTCGAGAAGACTGGCTTTCTCGACCTCGTTTGCTTCAGCGCCGTAATTACATTTGCTTTCACACGCTGCTCCAGCTTTTCACCAAGCTCTATCGGGGCACGCAATATCGCAAGCGCCAAAAAAGCAGCGTCGACAATCGGCTGGTAACCATCGCTGAAGTTCATATAGTCTGGCGATGCTGGATCAGTGCCCGCATCCACTGCTTCACGAGCAAGCGCGGCATAACGAACTCGCAGCTCCTCTTCGTGTCCATTAATGTGCTGATTCTCAAGCCATGGAGCCATACCGGATAAAAGGCGTCCTAACGCTTCCAAATGCGTGAATTTCGCTCGGTCAGCTTTAAGTTCAGCGGCAGCTTTCTCATCATCAGTCTCTCCAGCAGTTATTGCGATTTCTATAGGCATCTTCTCTTTAAGACGGCGCTCCGCAAGGGCGCTAAGCACAGGTTCGCCAATAGCGAGCATCTGCTCCAGCCAGTATTTGCGCACAGGAAGCATTTCGTTTATCTGTGATCCACTTTCGATTTGCATGTTCGTTACCTCTCCTCTACCAGAACGTCGAGGAATCCCCTCTTAATCGTGCTAAACCTTCTACGAAGAAATAGTCGCCATAAATAAGCGGCACGTCAATGTTTCTCCGCTCTGGGTAATGGCTTGTCCCATGCAAAATCAAGCCTTCCTCCGCCTCATCATCCCAAGCGCCGTAATTTTCGTAGAGTGAGCGCATTATTCGCTCGCCAGCCGCTTGATATAGCTCCGATTCTTCTACAGGAACTGCTCTTGCGATTTCGAGCAAACCGCAGGCTGCACAAGCGCCAGCTGACGTGTCGCGATAACGTTCTACACCTGAAGGCAGACGGAAATCCCAATGCGGTACCGAATCCTCAGGCAAGTTCGCAAGGAAAAAATGGGCAACCCGCTTCGCCGCCTCCAAGTACCGAGCCTCGCCCGTATAACGATAGCTGAGCGCCATCCCGTAAATCGCCCACGATGCTCCGCGCGACCACGCTGAGTTTGGCGCAAAGCCTTGTCCGCCGTTCACACTTACAAATTCACCCGTATGCGGGTCAAAGACTACAATATGATTAACCGAACCATCCGTCCGTATAAAATGCTCTAGCACCGTATCCGCATGCTCCATCGCCAAATGCTTAAATCTTGGATCGCCCGTTGTCTCGCTCGCCCAGTAGAGCAAAGGCAGGTTCATCATGCAGTCAATAATCGCCCAGCCCTCATTGCGATCACCCTCACCCCATGGGTTCCAAGCTCTAATATAGTTTCCTTTTACATTAAATCTTCCGCTGAGTACACTAGCCGCTAACAACGCTCGTCTACGGGATTGCTCTTCACCAAGCAGCTTATAGCGGGCTACACTCGTTAGCGACCACATGAAGCCGATGTCGTGATCCAAGCAATCATATCCGAACAATACTTCATCCAATTGCTGCTCGCATGCTTCGGCAATATCTTTATATCGATCGTCCTTCGACTCTGAATCACGGTACAGCAGCCATAACAAGCCCGGCCAGAAACCGGCTGTCCACCACTGAGGCGCCTCCAGCACATACGTTCCATCGACGCTCGCATGCGGAAATCTTGCACCAATCCGATTGCTCGTTCTCGTAACCTTCTCATGTACATTTGCCCAAGCTTCATTTGCCCAATTGATCTGCTCCATATCCTTACTCGCTCCTCGCATCGAATATTGTAGTTATGATTCAAATTGAAAAATAAAATTTGCAATCAACGGCACTATAACTGCTGCTTTCCATTCAAAATCAAGCGTATACCAGAATCGCTCAACGCCATAATGATCGATATCGCTCCTTGCGGTAACGACCGGCTTCCAAACCTGATGATCATAATTAATGAATAATTGGCGTTGTCCTGTTAAAATCACTCGACCTTCCTCCGCCAGCTCAGGAACAAGAAACGAAATGAACCGCTCTGTAACTTGCCGCTCAGCATCCGATTCTTCTCCCTTTGGCATCATCCAAATCGCATCCGTCAGCGTCAGGCGCGGCAGCTTTTCCTTTTCCCAAAGGAATCGGCGCTCCAATCGCTCCAGCTTGGAATGGCCATACGCCGAGCTGATTTCCAGCGCAAACCTATCCATACTCGCATTTGTTGACGCTTCCATAACAGCTGCTCGAAACGCAGTCCCATTTTGCTGATGAGAGCCGTCTATAATAGGAACCGAATGACCCTGAGAGCCATTGCACCAAATCGAATACCGTTCCGGGCCAAAATATTTCGCCGTATATTTTCCGCTGCCCAAATCCGCTAAATAAGCTTGCCCATCAGCATGTATGATGAAATGGCCCACATCATTGTGGTTATGAGGCTCCTCATTATGGCCCCCTTTTGCCGCAAAGCTGTAGTTGCCTCCGTTCTCGCTTGCATGTCTAGACAGAAGCCACTGCACATCAGATAAGTAATAGGACTCTGCAGGCCAGATCGTTTTACTTTCAGTCGCCACCATCCATTCTTCTTTTATCCACATCAAATTACGAATCGCCGGCGCCCAGCGTCCGCAATGGTCAGCAGCATACTCCGCTCCAAGGCTCGCATCCGGTACAATGACCTCTGCAAACTCCTGATGCAGAGAGCAGCTGAGCCCCATGAATATACCGCTTTCAGGACGCGAATCACTAAAGTTAACGACCGTGCTGCTTCCCGTAAAACATTTCTGCTGAAAAAGTGCAATCTCCTTCACCTTATTCGAAGTAAATAAGTTGATTTCTCCATCAGTTGCCCTTTTTAATATCTGAGCAAAATACACATAATACCCGAAACCATACTGCCAATATAAATAACCTTCCGCACACGCGCCGTCATCGCCAAATCCACTCAAATAACAATCAAGCGAATGAAGCACACGTTCCAGCACTTGCGACAGTCTATACGAATCATCAATGAGATAAAGTGCCGCTGCCCCAACCGAACCCGCGCATACAGCCGCCCAATTGTGATCCGCTGTCTCCCACCCGTACGGGCCTTGCTCCAAAAAAGGACGGAATAGGCGATTTTCTACCTCAGCCTCTATACGCCTTCGCAGCAAATCCGGCAAGCGGTCACCTAATAACAACTTTATCTCACTCAGTGCAAACCCAGTCTCCGCCGAAAATAAATCGATGTCCAGCCTGTCTGATCCTTCATTAAAATGAGCAGGCAGACACCATGTAAACTCATTGCAAACCGACCAGATCATATTAAGAGCGGCAACTTCGTAGTCTACATTTTCCGGCTCCTGCAGCGCCATAATGACATACGAATTCAATCTTTTTCGCCTCTCAAAATATACTCGTTCATAAGCTAAGCGCTCTCCCGTATCTCCATAAACACAAAATAGAGAGTAAGTGAGCTCGGGATCAGGGGTAAGCATGAAGCGATCGGCATCCCTTTTAATCTCTTCAAGGAGCTGTTCATTAATGGACTGATTCCACAGTTGCGAACTTGGCTTCTGCGTTTCGCCGCCTGAGGCAAGAAGCGTCAACCCTTTTTTCCTATGCTTCTCCAAAATCTCCTGTATCCGGTCACGTTTCATTTGTATAATCTCGCTCCTATTCTGCCTCCGCAGCTGCTGGCTTTATATTAAACGGGCATTAGGCTTGATACTCCAAACTTTCATAATCGTTGCACCTAAATTGTACCAGTAGTTTATGAATAGCAGAAGGCTGTAACAAAAAAAATACCGTACGGCGATTTCTCGCGCACGGTATTTCATGGTTTCAGCTATTCGCCTCTATAGTACAATCCACCCAAAATAAATAAGGTTAAATCCTCGACGATCGCTTCCTGTGATGAACGCTCTTCTTCATGCAAGATAGCCCAATATTGGCTATTCCGATGAAAGAGCAACGTTCCGATAATGGAAAACAAGGTGTTATCTAAGGAGTTGAATTGAAATAAACCTTGCTCATTGCCCTCTTTAAGCCAGTATCTGAGCTTTCCCCACATCGGCATCACATGCTTGCGTATCTTCTCAATTCGATCCGTGTTCATGATAACTTCTTGCTGAATAATGTTAATTAATTGATAGTCGCTGTAGCGGAAATTAGTTACCTCACGAACAATAAGTCTAACACCCTCTACCGGATCTATCTGCATGGGGTCTAGCTCGGCAATTTGATTGTTTGGAAAATAATGATCAAATAAAGCATAAAACATATTTTCTTTCCCGCCAAAATGATACGAGACGAGCGCAACATTAGCTCCAGCCTCTTCGCATATTTGCCTAACGGTCGTTTTATCGAAGCCGTTTTCCGCAAACAGCTTTTTGGCAGCTGACAATATTCTAATTTTAATATCCGCATCTCCTGTTGTCATGACGGGCCCCCATAAAAACAATATCTTTTATTTTGAACCACACTAAACCAACAGCAAACTGCATTTGAATTATCGTTTTTGCCCTGCAATAACTGCTGTAGGCTGCACTACAGGAGCGGCTTGGCGCTTCAGCGCAACCGCAACTACGCTAACTGCAAAGGCAACGACAGCAATAACGCTCAGTGACAAAGAGTCAGCTGTAGCAGCTGGGCCGCCGAACAAAATATTCATCGTACCTTCAACTGCATACGTTGCTGGAAGAATATCACCAAGCTTGACGTAAAAGTCGGATAACAATTCACGCGGTACGATCGCACCAGAGGTAACAAGCTGTGCCGATAATAAAATAATATTGAACAGCATGCCGCTTAAACCAAACAGGTAAATAAACATTTGCGAAACGAATATAAATGTTAATACGAACATCAGCTGGAACAGCCAAATATGAAGGAATCCTTGTTCCATCTGACCGCCAAATGCAGCAAGCAAGGAAGAACCTACTAACGAAACAATGACACCTGCTCCTACATTAATTACGCTTCTTGCGCCGAAACGTTTCCATCTGCTTGTTGTTGCTCCTAGTGAAAGGGAAGATTGCTCAAAGTTCATACCCATGATCATCGCGCCGACATAAGAAGCAAGCACCAGCATCATCGGAACCATTTGATTGTTCATTCCTTGTATCACGTTCGTTGACTGAATTTCAGATTTAACCCGCTCTGACAATCCTTGTGCCGCTGCTCCAGCTTGCTCTGCTGGCAGCTGCATGTTGCCAAGTACGGTTTGAATGCCGCCCGATACGGCCTGCTTATTTACTTCTGCTGTTATTTGTCCGGCTGCACCACTCATAATACTTTTAATCAGTGCTGGATTTGATTCGTTTATTACATATTGAATGGAGGCTGTACCATCGGCTGCTGAAGCCTTTTGAGAGAAATCCGCCGGTATCCATACGACCATCTGCAGCTCACGCTCATTCAGCTGCTGCTTCGCCTCATCAATGCTGCTGATTTCACTCATGTTAAAAGGCAAGTTCTGAACAAGGTTGCCAGCAATCTTCTGTCCCATCTGTTCATCTTCATTGACAATAGCAATATGCAAATTTTGTACGCGGTCCGTAACACCGTTATAACCTGTCATCCAAATGACCGAAAAAATAACCTGGAACATGATTGCCGTAAATATACCAACGATAGTCGTTGGTCGTTTCATAAAAGCAATTAGTGTATTTTTCAATATGATCCACTCCCGTTTTCTCTATTTAAACAATTGTTTTAAACAACTGTTTAAATATTATGCGGAAATGATGTTTTTGTCAACCACGCAAACTCGCCTTCGGCGTCCTCTGGATGCTAAAGCAGCTTTGACGGAGAACTATAAGCCCTTTATAAGCTTCTTATATAAAAAAAAGAAGAAGAGGACATTCCCCTTCTTCATCCTATGCTTCAGACATTGACTCGCCATATTCCGCTTCCCATTTTGCATCTGCAGCTAGCTGCTTTTTGTGTACCGAGCCTGATAAAAACACACTAATCTCATATAGAACGAGTAATGGGATCGCCACTAATATGTCCGATATGAAATCCGGCGGCGTAATCATAACTCCGATAAGCACCATGATGAAATAGGCTAGACGGCGCATTTTGCGCAGCCGCTGTGGATTCACTAAACGTATAGCTGTCAAAAACATGATGACTAGCGGCAGTTCGAATAATAGCGATATCGGAATGAGCAGATTAAACATAAACGTAAAATACTGCGCGATACCATATGTTTCCTCAAGGTTTAAATGTTGTGATACTGTTCTTGTGAAATTAAAAGCAAGTGGAAAGACGACAAAATAAGAAAATGCCAATCCAATTAAAAACATGATTAGTGCAAACGGAACATATTTAAGCGTGGAACGCTGCTCGTTCTTGCGCAAAGCCGGCTTTACGAATGCCCAAAGCTGATATGCAATAACAGGTAAAGAAATAATTAAAGCGATGACAAATGCAAATTTCATATACATGCCAATGCCATCCCAAAGGGAAAACGTATGTAACGAAATTGTATTAGCAGGCTTCTGGCTCATTAGAAAGTTATAGGTAGGCTGTGCAAATATAAGTCCGACGACTAAGCCTAACGTTAAAATAATAAGCACGTAAATGATACGCTTGCGCAGCTCGCCAAGATGCTCTAAAAGCGGCATCAACCCTTCTTCTCGAAGAAGCGCTTTACGTGATTTATGCTCCGATTTGCTGTTTCCTTCCGATCCCACCTGCACGATACCTCCTTCGCCTAGCGGTAAACTTTTTTTCAAGAAAAAAGCGGGCCCGATTAATCCGGCAGCCGCTTATTGTCTTTATCACTATTTTCCGAGCGACTCACATCAACACGGCTCGAATCTTTGTCCTTGCGATCACGGTCACGATCATCATCATCCATGATCTCTCTTGCTCCGGATTTAAACTCACGCAATGTCCGTCCGAATGCACGTCCAAGTTCTGGAAGCTTGTTTGGTCCAAATAGTAGCAAAGCAACCAACACGAGCAGTATAACACCTGTTGCACCAATTCCTGACATTTGCCAACCTCCTCGTAATTTTATGTAGCAGCATCATTATTAAGCAGCTCATACTTAACAGCTGTTTAAGCCGCCATATCCCATGCTGACAATATCTTCACGAACAATCATATCTCCCGCTAAAATCCGCGGCAGCAGCACATCGAATGATGTATATGGATCATGCATGACGCAGCCTGGAAGCCCCAATATCGGCACTCCATTTAAATAACCAATAAGCAGCATTGAGCCTGGCAGCATCGGAGTTCCATAACTTACGATATCCGCACCTGTTTCCTTTATGGCTCCAGGAGTGCGATCGTCGGGATCTACCGACATTCCGCCAGTCACTAGTATCATATCATAACGTTGTGCAAGCAAATAGTGTATTTCCTTGACAATTGTTTGTCGATCATCGGGTGCAAATCGCTGCTCTGCAACTTCTGATCCAAGCTCCTCGAGCTTGCTTCTTACTGCCGGACCAAATTTATCTTCAATTCTTCCGTTAAAAACTTCGCCGCCCGTCGTCAACAAACCGACGCGAAATTTACGGAAAGGGCGAACGCGCAGCGGTGAAGCTCCGCCATTCGCTTCACGATATTCGGCTGCAAGCCTCTCCACCGTCTCCACCTTCGATTTGGGTACGACAAGCGGAATGGCTCTTGTTGCAGCCAGCGCTTGACCCGGCTTAACGACTGTTTTTGCCTTAATCGTCGCTAATGCAATTTCACCCAGCTCATTAATGGCATCAACTACTGCCTTATCAATCTCCGCAAGGCCTAGCTGGTTTGCTTTAATGCTTACCTTGCCCTCATGCGGCTCTGAAAGAATGAGTTTCTCGTCATATAACGCTTCAGCCATTCGAATGGCTGCATCATCCTCATGAAGCTCGTTTTCTCCAAGCTCCATAATATAGATATGCTCCTTGCCAATATCGAGAAGATTAGGAATGTCCGCTTCTACTACGACATGACCTCTTTTGAACAATCGACCCTTAAACTGACCTGGAATAATTCGCGTTAAATCATGAGCCAGTCGCAGCCCGATCGCATCATATACGGAAACTTCTCTTAGTGTCGTCGATCCATGCTGCTCTGTTCCGTTCTTAGCATGATGCTGCTGCTGACTCATACGCTATGTTCCCCCAGTTCTCCGGATAAAATGCCCAGAGCATGCGGCAATTGATCCATGATCGCCATTAAGCTCTCGTGTACGCCCTTTGGACTCCCAGGCAGGTTAACGATTAGTGAGCTGCCTCTTATGCCGCAGACGCCTCTTGAGAGCATTGCTCTTCTTGTTTTTTGGAGAGCGCCCATACGCATCGCTTCCGCAATTCCCGGAACAGCACGGTCAATAACCTTGAGCGTTGCCTCAGGCGTAACATCGCGCTCTGCAAGACCTGTGCCGCCCGTCGTAAGCACAAGATCCGCATGGAAGTACTCTGTCATTTCTATGATGGCTGCCATTATCTCATCCTGCTCATCCGGTACAATCCGATAATCAATAATTTCTCCACCCAGCTCTTCCTCAACCAATTCACGGATAACCTGGGCACTCGTATCCTCACGTTCTCCACGTGATCCTTTATCGCTTGCTGTCAAAATTGCTACTTTCCACCGCATTTACCATTCCTCCCATTCCTATTTCGCTCATGGGTTTGACGAAATTCGATAATCGCCGCTTTTTCCGCCCGTTTTTGAAACCAGCTGCGTAGGACCGATAACCATATCCTTTTGCAGCGCTTTGCACATGTCGTAAACCGTTAGAGCTGCGGCAGACACGGCTGTCAGTGCTTCCATTTCCACGCCGGTTTTTCCTGTTGTCTTTACTGTACCTTCTATGTAAAGCTCATCCGTTCCGTTATCGCTAAAAACCACATTGATGCCTGTGAGCGGTAGCGGATGGCACATTGGAATCCAATCTGACGTTTTTTTGGCAGCCATAACTGCAGCAACCTGAGCCACAGCCAGTACATCGCCCTTCCCAATCTTGCCAGCCTTAATTTGTTCTAATGTATCTCGGTTCATCGTTATCCTGGTTTGAGCGACTGCCGTGCGGGAAGTGACTTCCTTGTCAGAGATGTCTACCATTCGCGCCCGGCCCTGCTCGTTAAAATGTGTCAACTCCACCTCAAACGCTCCTTCTAGCGCTAATGAACGGTTCGCCTTTAACGTTCATAGCTCGCTTGGCAATCATTCAGCTGCATTTCCTCTAAACTAAATACATGTTTTTTTCAGTAATCAAGCCATCCATTTTCAAATCATGCCCCTCGAGAGGCACCTTATCAATGAGCTGCGTCTCGAACGCTATTCCAAGCCAGTACGGCTTAGAAGCATTGTTTTGAAATGATTCAGCAAATCGGTCATAATAACCGCCTCCATAACCAAGCCGGCCTCCTTGAAGATCAAAGGCTAGTCCCGGCACAAACACAACACCCAGTTCGCAATTGTCCTTAAAAAGCTGCGCTGTATTCGGATTCGGCTCCATAATTCCATATGCACCAGGTATCAGATCATCCCAGCTCCGCAAGGTATAGAGCTCCATGGAACGATCTGCTGCGATGCATCTTGGCGCAATGACTTCTCGCCCTGTTCGCCAGCCCCATTCAATAAGACCCGACAAATCAAGCTCGCTCCGAAAAGACACATACACCATAAACGCGCCGACCGAATGGCTTTCAATAAAAGCCATCGCTTTCTTGCAAGCTGCTTCTGACCATAATCGCCGCTGCTCGACTGGTAATTTATTTCGTTTTATCGTTATCTGACTTCGTATGTAAGCCTTATCGCCCCGTTGATTTGGTTCAACCAAAAACATTCACCTATTCTAGTTCCCATCATTTTCTTTCATTAATTGTAGTTTAACATTGTTGTGCAACTTTCGCCAATGCTAGCGCTCGTTTATGGTACACTAATATGTAGTATGAGCATTCGTTCTTTACCATTTATTTGTTGGAGGTTTCAAAATGCTGCTGCAGGTTTCTAACGTAACAAAAAGCTACGGCGTAAATGTCGTATTATCCAATATTTCGATGCAGGTGCTGGAACGAGAACGTATTGGTCTCGTAGGTGTGAACGGTGCAGGCAAGTCTACACTGCTCAAAATCATTGCAGGCGAAATGTCCGCAGATTCTGGCGCTATTCATAAAGCCAAAGAAACTAAAATTGGTTATCTCGCTCAGAATAGCGGATTGCAATCCAATCGAACGATAGGTGAAGAAATGCTTGCCGTTTTCTCACATCTAATTGAAGCAGAGCAAGAGCTTCGTGATCTTGAAGTGAAAATTGCAGATCCCGAACTTCATCAGGATGAGAAACGTTATACAGCTATACTCGATCGTTATGCCAAGCGTTCAGATTGGTACCGCGAGCAAGGCGGTTTCGAGGTCAACACGCGCATTAACAGTGTTCTTCACGGTATGGGTTTCGGAACATTCCCAGCTGACACTTTAATATCAACATTAAGCGGCGGCCAGAAAACACGGCTCGCACTCGCTCGCATATTGCTTCAGGCACCGGATCTGCTTATGCTTGATGAGCCTACCAACTATCTCGACATTGAGACTTTAACGTGGCTAGAGTCCTATTTACGCGGATATTCAGGTGCCATCTTAGTTGTATCCCATGACCGTTACTTCCTAGATGCTCTTGCTCAAACCATTATCGAAATCGAGCGTCATACTTCCAAGCGGTATACTGGAAATTACAGCCGCTATATGGAGCTGAAAGCTGCCGAGTACGAAATCAATATGCGTCAATTCGAAAAACAGCAGGACGAAATTTCGCGTATGGAGCAATTTGTCCAACGAAATATTGTTCGTGCTTCAACGACCAAACGTGCACAAAGCAGACGGAAAGCTTTGGACAAAATGGATCGGCTGGACAAGCCGCAGGGTGATTTAAAAAAAGCTCATTTCACATTTGAAATCGAGCGTTCGACAGGCAAAGACGTACTTGCTGTTAATGAGGTTTCCGTTGTTTTCCCGGGTAAGGACACACCTATCTTTAAAAATGTATCCTTCCAGCTCACTCGTGGTGAAACCGTTGCCTTAATTGGTCCGAACGGGATTGGGAAATCAACACTGCTAAAGGTTATTGTCGGTCAAAATGAACCAACAACAGGTACAATTAAGTTTGGAACTCACGTCAAACTCGGCTACTATGACCAAGAACAAACGAGGCTGAACGGCCAAAATACGGTTCTTGAAGAGGTCTGGGGCAGCTACTCCCATATGGAGGAGGCACGTATTCGTACGGTGCTCGGCAACTTCTTATTTAGCGGCGAAGACGTACTCAAGCGAATTTCTTCCCTTAGCGGCGGTGAGAAGGCACGTGTATCTCTAGCGAAGCTTATGCTTGCAGAGGCCAATGTCCTTATTTTGGATGAGCCTACCAACCATCTCGATCTATTTAGCAAAGAAGTTCTTGAAGCTGCATTGCTTGACTATGAAGGAACCTTGCTCTTCATTTCGCATGATCGTTACTTCCTAAACAAGATGGCTGAACGAATTGTCGAACTAAAGTCGTCAGGTACTGATCATTTCCTAGGAAATTATGACGAAATGATAGAGAAAAAAAGTGAAATCGAAGAAGCACGGCTCGAAGCACTGTCAAAACAGGCTTCAAACTCAAAAACAACAGCCGTATCCGACATTTCACCTGCCAACTCTTATGAGGCGGACAAGCAAGCAAAACGTGAAGAACGTACACGTCAGCGTAAAGTTGAACAATTAGAACTGGAAATCGCTACGCTGGAGCAGCAAATAACCGATTTGGAATTACAGCTCACTGATCCTGCGATTTTTAATGATTACATCCGTATTCAAGAAATTCAAGCTGCCATTGAAGCTGTTAAAACCTCACTATCGACCGCATATGAGGAATGGGAACAATACATGTAAGTTTCGTAAATCAATTAAAACCGGCAGCTTAAGGATAATCCTTTAGCTGCCGGTTTTATTCATTCCTATCCTACTTAACCACCTAAACAAGCTAAAGTTATCTAACCTAATTCTAGTATTGTTCTAAGCTGATCAAGCCTAAACGCTGTGCTTCCTTAATTGCTTCTGAGCGGGACCGTACGTTGAGTTTATCAAATATACGCGACAGCTGATATTCGACATTCCGCTGGCTAACATGGAGCATGGCTGCCAATTCTTTATTGCTAATTCCAGTAGCTACTTCATGTAATATGGTCTGTTCCTTCTCATTAATAGACACATCTTCAACAGCTACTTCTGTCCGTCCGATCGTTACTTCATGCCTTCTAAGCTGCTTTAACAGGGTGATCGGAATAACCGTGTCCCCTCTCATGGCACATCGAATTGCATTATGAAGCTGTTCTCTTGATACTGTCTTGGAAATAAAACCAGAGACGCCTGATTCGATCAGCAAGTTAAAATGCGAGCCAATCTCATAGCCCGAGTAAATAATAACCTTGCGCTCCGGATCCTGTTGAATAAGACGTTTCGTTAATTCCAATCCACTAATGCCTGGCATATTCAAATCACATAAAATGAGATCAAATTGCTGGATTTGTACAATATCGAGCGCCTCAATGGCGGATAAAACGACCGAAACCGTCATCTCGCTGTCTTGCTCAATCATTGTTTTGGTTCCTTCTCCGACAGAAGGATGGTCATCAACTAATAAGATACGAATCACGCGATATACCCCTCTCCGATCTACCGGCTGTCATGATCTCTGGCAGCAAGATGACAACCTCTAAGCCGTTACCGCTTTCCGAATAAAATGATATGTCACCTTCCAGACCTGTCACCCGCTCTTTAATGCCTGACAAGCCCATATGTTCAAAAGAAACACTCATTTGATTTACATCCATACCGACACCATCATCTTGATATCGGAAATATATCGTTCCTTTGCGCAGCTCAAGCTCAAGAACAACTAATTTAGCTTGAGAATGCTTGTCCGCATTACGCAGCAATTCCTGTACGATCCGGTAAATCGCCGTAATTTGTTCCTCGTTAAGCGGACGATTAAAAGATTTTGCGCGAAAATCCACTGCAAAGTTAACACGCATTTGAGTATGCTCAATAATCGATTCAACAGCCTCGACTACTCCCATCTCCTTCAAAAGCGGTGGACGCAGTTCATTACAAGTTTCACGAATTTGATGGATAACATCGAGTAATCCTTCTTTAATATCCTCCAGCTCGCGTCCCAAACTATTCGAAATCGGATAATCCATCATAATGGCTTCAAGCTTCCGGTACCAAAGCAGCTGATCTTGCAGCGCTGAGTCATGCAAGTCAGCAGCAAGTTTTCTTCTCTCGTTCTCAGACAAACAGAAAAGAAGGCGCAGCACCCATGGTGAAGTTGAATGCTCTTTGCGAACCTCCGACTCTAAATCCTCAATTAAACCTTCAATTAAATATAGATTCTCAAATACGATGCTGGAATAATTGGACATCGTCTTTAGCCAACGAAGCTCGTCCGAATTAAAGCGCGTATGATTGGTTTTCATGCCGATCCACAAAATATGATACCTAGACCGTTGTCTGCCTATTACGAGACCGAGTCCATAAGGCAGCTCGATTAACTCACCCACCTGTAAGGAATTTACAGTTCCGAGCAAAAACTCGGCAGTGATAAGTTCCTCAGGATGATCGCCCATCGGGTATACGGTATTCTCCGTTTGCTCAATAAGTAAAAAAGTAATCCGACTAACTGGCAGCAGATCACTAATCTCTTGTTTAAGCACAGCTTCCAAATCGCTTTGCTTCATTACTCTAGCGATTTTTCGCGAGAAACGATCCAGACTATCCTGATAACTATACATCGCCTTAAAGAGCTTAGGTCTGAACCTTTGATCAATTTGTTCCTTCCCATATAAAAACAACGTCATTCCGATGTAAATGACAAAAAATACGCCAAACCACGCGGACCATGACGGATTGTTCTCTCCTAGTAATACAAACGCTACAAGTGCAGCCACAATGACAGCTGGAATAAAGGCTAGCGCCGTATAATATTTAAATCTAGTTAGAATAAAGTCAATATCAAATAATTGATTTGAGGTAGACAGATAGAAATAAACGATAGGTAATAAGAATAGGAATAGCGCAGTAAAAGCGGCTGGAAAAACTTGGTCCTTGCCAATAATTTGAGGCAGCAAGTTCATTAATGCAAACGGAGTAAAAGCAACTAGATGCGAGATCAACGTAATGGTGAACAGAGAATGCAGCTTTGTACGTCGATGCTTTATAAACTTTCGCACAAGCATATAAACGCATACAAAATTACCTATCAGCACAGAACTGCTATAGGCTATTTGAATATAGGTATAGATGTTATTTGACGCTAAATCTGTCCAGATATAAATTAAGCTTATGATTCCTACAAAACCCACAATCCCATATAAAGTGTTCAATATTGATTTACTAATAAAATGAACATCGAATCGCTTTAAATAAATGTTCATGAAGCTCATAAACAGCAATGGTATGTTGGGTAGAACCAAATAAATAATAGTAAGCCCAACAGAATCGCTTCGACTTGATGCTGCAGAACTATAGTAACTTAAGCCAATCGAAATAAAAAACAAAATAAGAATGATTACAGCCTTATCATTCCTTCGTTTTGCATACAAAAATCCTGAAAACGCACAAAAAATAATGAGTGAAACACCAGGGATATACAACTGAATCAGCAGCTCCCATAACGAATGGTCGCCTGTCCACCCCTTGGGAAACTCAATTTTCTGTGTAACTTTATCCTTATGTAAAACAAGAACGTAATCTGCCGATTCAATTGAATTATATTTCTTTACATACTCAAAATCCTGTACTGAATCACCGTTTATTTCTAAAATCTGATCGCCTATTTCAATACCTTTTACATCCGCTTGTCCCGCTGGTTCTATCGACTTAACAAAATAACGATTACCTGGCTCCTCCACTAGTACAGCACCGATTGAAGGAATTCTTACGATTACCGAGGTTAAATATAAAACAGAACCTAACAAGACAAACAGGAAGAGGATTGCAACAATTCGGTTAAATAAGTTAGGTCTCATGCACTCCTCTTCCTTCCCTACAAATCAGTATGCTAATTCCACATGTATGCGTAGCCGCTATTTTTTTCGTTTTTGTTCTTTAGTTCGCCAAGAAGAGCGCGTTGTTCAGCAACTGAAACACCTGCTACTTGCATTTGTCCACCCATAGCCATAGACATTTTTTCAGTGTTGCTTACCAACTGACGAATAGCTTCTTTTAACATATTAACTCCTCCGCTTCTCTACTACTATATTAGTAATCTTTTCTTCTTTTCTACTATAACAGGAATAGATACGACAGGAAACGCAAAAGTGATTCGTATTTACCGAAAGACGTTTTGCGTGGTTTGTTGTTATGCATTTTTAGAGTTTATTATGTGCAAAAATTCCGCTTTCCAAGGACTTATTTCCTGTATGGAGTCTACTAATTCCTCAAAGCAATTATAGTGCATCCGACTCATGACAGAGCCATATAATATAGTTCCTGTTCTTTCACAGGTTTCAAGAAAAAGCTCTCTTTTCATCGCAATTTCTTCGGAAGTTAACCGACCCTCAAAATACTCTTTAATCCAGCGATCCTCTTCTGCTTCTCCTTCTATTAAATACAGAGTAAGCAAGGTGCATTTACGTTGAAGAAAATCACTTTTTTCATCCCATCGCAGCAAATCTCGGAGGTCATTTTGAATTTGAGCTGAAACACCTATTTCTAGCGCATATTCTGCTACGGTTTCATTCCAAGGGCGACCAGCCAATATTACGCCGGCCATACACGCTAGTTGAAGAAGCGTAGCAGACTTTTGTTTTACGACATCCAAATAGGATTCCTCGTCGTTCATTTCATTCATAATATCAAGCATTTGACCATTTGCGGCCTTCAAAAGCTGCGCATTCATCATTTCTGTGAGTGCCAATCGAATCTCATGATTAGATGTGCTGCTTAACATTGCTTGCTGCGACAAAGTTAGTAGAGAGGAGGCAACATGAATGGCTATAGGCATTGGGACTTTCATCCAAGGCTTGCTTGGAACATCCTGATCCTGCAAATCATCCAATATATCCGACGCCAAAATAAATAATTCGACTGCAGCAGCTGCTTTTATGGGGTCTTCGCCTTTTCCGCCAAACATGCGGTAATGAATAACCGTCAGTTGACCAAATCGAATCTTCTCTTCAAGCTTGTCCGCAATAAACTGCTCTGCATAACGTGCAAGAGGCTCAGCTGTAAAGAAACGCTGAACCAATAATCGCATGTGTTGACCAATGAGTGGAATACAATCGTTCACAATCGATCCTCCGCCAAATCAAGATCATTATATTATACTACTAAATCGTTACATAAACATACGCTGAAATACAGTTACAAATCGTCCTAACCGATGTAGTGTCCTTATGCCGTTGCAGTCGTCTCTGCGCTTTTGTTTTTTTTGCTTTTGATCTTCTTGCTTCTGACTCTCCCCCTCATTCATTTGATTGATTAAGTTTGTAATCATCTCCATTCTCTTCTCCAATAGTTTTCTGCGCTCGACTGACGGACTTTCGATGCGATCTCGATGATCCATTTACTAAAAAGCCCTCCTTGAGGAATACATGTGCAATAAACATACTTTTAGTTTTTGTTTTTCTTATATGCTGACACTCCCATTCATCTCAACTGCGTGATGCATATAAACGGCTTCCATTGTCATGCCGCCGCCAGGCAGCTGTGCAATAAGTGTAGACGGGTTATCGCAAGTAATGAATTCTCCCTTGCGCATCACACATACACGATCGCAATTGCGCTGAATTTCCTCCATATCATGAGAAGCGACAATAATTGTTTTCCCTTGTTGTCTAAGAATCTGCAGCAGTGACCAATAATCACGTTTGGCTTGCGGATCCAGTCCTGTTGTGGGTTCATCCAAAAATATGATTTTTGGATCGTTCACCAATGCGATAGCTAGTGCCGTACGTTGTCTCCAACCGCCTGATAAACGTTTAACTAGTTTATCCGAATATGGACTAAGCCCAAACTGTTCAATGATGTGATCCAAATTATTTTTCCGTTTGTAAAAGCCTTGGAAAAGCTCCATTGCCTCTCGAACATTCATTTTATCTACTAAGGTTGTGCTTTGCAGATGAATTCCGATGTCTTCCTTCAATTTTTCTGCATCCAGCACCACATCATGTCCATAGATGCGTATACTGCCTTGGTCAGGCATACGAATCCCCATTAGCATCTCTAGCAACGTCGTTTTTCCCGCGCCGTGCGTACCGATAATACCGAATATTTCACCTTCGTTTACTTTGAAGGAAACCTGATCTACTGCCTTATTCGCACCATAGTACTTGCTGACCGAGCTTACCTGAATGATCGTTTGCTTATCCATTCCTTGGTTAACCTCCATTCACACTTAAGCATTGCCTATCACTAAAAGCTATAAGGTGAGATTTATGTTTTGGTATGCGTCATAGTTTCAAGATAACGCATACCGTTAACTTTTTCACCGAAAACCTGTCTAGTAATTCACGCAATTTTTTTGCGTGACCGCAATGCTAGCGCAAAACAAAAGGAAGCTTACTAATGATTCCAAAAGCTGCTATAAACAACCAATCACCATTATCCACAGAGATATCAACAGTTCTGTATAAATTGTTAGTTAATTCTGTCGATAGTACCTACGTATAAGAGTAGCATTTTAGCGGAATCCGTCGTTTTATAGGTACAATTTCTTACATTTATTTATTTTATCCACGTTATACACATTATCCACAGTTATACACCGCAAATAATATCCCCTTTCCGTTCACAATATTGATCTTTCGTAAATCCAGTGTTTTCGGGCATTTCACTCTTTTATCCACAAAATGAAGCCTCTTTGTGGATAACTTTGTGCACAACACTAATTTTGGCAATTTTTTATGGCTATTTTCTAATACCGATATAAAGCAAATGTGAAGCTGAACCTAATAAATGAATATTTTCAGCAGAATCATAAATCATTTGCATGAAATCGGAGAATTGTTTGTTTCCCTGAGACCTCCAATAATCGAACTGCTCCGATGTAAGGGCTCCTGCAACGCTGGAGGAACCAATCAACTTGACCGTTTCAAATCCTTGCACTTCCATAAACGGCTTAATCGCATCTATATCGTAGTAATAGGCTCCCGTGAATCTGCCTTCATCTGAATGATTAAAAACACCTGAATCCATAAACTGGTGAATCTCATCCATTGAATCAAGAGGCTTCCAGCTTTGCGGATAAGCAAGAGCATTTAGCAAATGCCTAATACGTGTCATAAAGGCGATAAACACAAACCCACCACTCCGTGTTACACGATATAGCTCCTTAACCGCCTGTTCACGATCCTCTTCCTTCTGTAAATGATAGAGCGGCCCCATCATCAATGAAGCATCAAAAGTCTCATCTGCAAACGAGCTCAAGCTTCTAGCATCTGCAACGTGGAAACCTTTAAAACGATCTGTAAGCCCAAGCTCCTCTGCCTTCTCAGCGGCTAATTGTACCAGCCTTGGGGTCAAATCTGTTAACGTGACATCATAGCCGCTATCAGCTAGTTCCATCGCATATTTCCCAGGCCCGGCGCCATTATCCAAAATATGTCCACGCTCAGGCAAGTAATTTCGAATAAAATGCCAGTTGACGATAAACTCAAGGGGCGCTCTATCGAGACGCCCCCATTCATCAAACTGATTATAATATTGAATAATTTTACTCATCACATCTACCTCCTTGAGGTTTTATGCCCACAGCAGCGCTTATTCCCATAATAGAAAGAACTCACTCTACTATGGGAAAAGCAATCCGTTGGCCTTATGGGAAATTAGTTGGCAGCTTTAGTTTGGATTACTTCTACTACTCTGCTGCCTGTCGTCATAACTGCTTGATTGCACGCTGAAACATAAGCTTGAGCGGCTGCAAGCACAATATCACTATGAATGGATGTACCCCGGAATCGTTTCTGTTGATGAATAATGCTGACGACCGCTTCACCGTGAGCATCCTCGCCAGTTGATAGCGAATGAAGCTCCAAATCCTCGAACTCCGCTGCTACTGGAATTGCTTGTTGAATGGCATGGATCACTGCCTCAATAGGGCCGCCTCCCATTGCGATATAAGATTGTTCTACACCAAACTCATTCTCACGGATGGTAACCGTCGCTGTACGTGAAGGCTGCGTACCAGCGTGAACATGCAGATCAACCAGTACATATGGATCTGGCTGCGTCTGTGTCAGCTCACCTGCGATACGAATCAATTCATCATCTGTCACGATTTTTTGAGCATCAGCGACTTCCTTGAATTTATCGTACACATCCTGCAGCTGCACTTCTGTCATATCGATGCCATACTCAGCAAGGCGATGTTTAATCGCATGGCGGCCGGAATGTTTGCCTAATATAATCATGTTCCGCGAAATACCCATCGCTTCCGGATCCATAATTTCATACGTGTTACGGTTTTTCAGCAAGCCGTCTTGATGGATGCCCGATTCATGCTGGAATGCATTGCGGCCAACGATTGGCTTATTGTAAGCAATCGGGAAATGCATAGCGCGACTAACCAAACGAGAGGTTTCATAAATTTCGCTAATTTTAATGTTTGTTTCTGCTTGAATAGCATCCTTGCGCGTTTCTATTGCCATAACCAGCTCTTCTAGAGAGCAGTTGCCCGCTCGTTCGCCAATCCCGTTTACAGTCACTTCAATTTGTGTGGCACCTGCATTAATAGCCGAAATACTGTTAGCTACAGCAAGGCCTAGGTCATTATGACAATGGGCACTATATCTCACCGTATCTCCGCCTCTGGCTTGCTTGCGCACCGCGCGGAACAGCTCGCTCATTTCCTCTGGCATAGCATAACCAAGCGTATCAGGCAGGTTAATGATAGTCGCACCTTCCGCAATAACCGCCTCAACGAGCTGAATCACAAAATCTCTGCCAGATCGTGTGGAATCCATTGCAGAAAACTCGATTTCATCTACGAATTGCTTGCCATAAGCAACCATATCTCTCGCAATCTTAATGACCTCTTCTCGAGATTTGCGAAGCTGATGATTAAGATGAATATCGGAGGAGGATATAAACAAGTGAAGGCGTCTGCGTGCTGCATCCTGTGTCGCTTTCACTGCAGCGTCAATATCAACCTTTACCGCTCTCGCAAAACCTGCAATCTCTACATGCTGAAGCTCACGTGAAATTTGCTGTACAGCCGCGAATTCGCCTGGGCTGGAAACCGGGAAACCTGGCTCAATAACATCAATGCCAAGCTTGCCAAGCTGGCGTGCAATAATAATTTTACGTTCAGGATCAATTGAAGCACCTGGTGACTGCTCGCCATCACGAAGAGTTGTATCAAAAATTTGGATTTTTTTCATTTCGTTTGTCATTGTTAATTCCTCCTAGGGATTCGTTTGGACGTATTTTTTCATTATTGGGTACAAAAAAAGCGCGACGTCTCCTTGTAAGAGACGACGCGCTTACGCTGCCGTGGTACCACTCTAATTGACCGATTCTTACTGCAGAAGCTTAAAACAATGCTGCCTTGCAAAAAAGGCAATATTGAATAGCTTGCTGCGGGAACCGAGCCCGCTTAAATGCCCGATGACGGCGGCTAACCGTAACGTTGTAGACAAAAACTGTCTTTTATGACAGCTTGCTTCCCACGTTCCGCTCCCAGGCGAGATTCAAACCTCAGCTTCGACTGCGTCACACCACCCCGCAGCTCTCTGTACGATTTCAATTCGTTCATCCGCTTTTGATGAACATATCTTGAAATTCGTTTTGCCAGCCTACTGTTCTACTGCTCCTGTTCATTGCGTTTTTACTCTATATGGATTGATGCTGCTCATTAAATCGTTAAATCCTTCACTTCAAGACAACAAGAAAAACCTGTCATCTCTTGAATCAAGAGACGACAGGTTATTATGACCCGCGCGGTACCACCCTTGTTGACACCCATACGTTCGCAAACGAGCAGGGACGCCCAACTTAAGCATATGGCCAACTCCGGATGTTGACTCACATGCACCCGATTACGGTGGTTAACCGTAACAATGTACCTGCATGGCTATCAGCATGAACTCATGCTGCCATCGTTTCCACTGTTCCGCTCCCAGGCGAGTTTCAAGCATCCTTCGACTGCGTTGCACCATCCCGCAGCTCTCTTGTGTCATAACGACGTATGAATGATGCACATTCATAGTGACGTTTCAGACATTCCCGGACAAGCTTTACTATTCCTGTTCTTTGCGTTTGTAACGTATGAAGTTGAAGTTTGAAGTATTGTCGCTTATTATAAGCTCTAATAAATTGTCTGTCAATTCCAATTGAAAATATTTTTTATTAGCCCCTATTCAGCCAACGAATGTGGCATATTGCTCACTGACCAGCTCTCAAGCGATAAACCAGGGTCAGCTTTCATGTCAAGATCTGTGAATTGCGACCGTTTTAGCTTCAAATAAGCCGCTGCTCCAATCATTGCAGCATTATCTGTACACAGCGAATTCGGCGGTATGAGCAGAGGCACACGTTCTGACGTGCACTTTGCACTTAAAGCTGCCCTCAAGCCCTTATTCGCTGCCACGCCGCCACAAAGCAGCAGCTGCTTTGCGCCATATTGTTTGACTGCGCGCAGAGCTTTTGTGACGAGCACCTCAGTGACTGACTCTTGGAATCCGCGAGCAAGTGCCGCCTCATTCAGGACTAAACCTTTCATTCTCGTCTGATTAATAACCGCTAGTACTGCTGATTTCAAGCCGCTAAAGCTAAAATCATAGCTATCCGGTTCCAGCCATGCACGAGGCAAAGTAATCGATTCGTCTGCTTCGACTGCAAGCTTGTCGATATGCGGCCCGCCTGGGTAAGGCAAATGTAGCGCACGCGCTACCTTGTCATATGCTTCACCGACTGCGTCATCCCTAGTACGGCCAACAACTTGGAAATCACCTTCGCTTTTTAACAGAACTAACTCTGTATGGCCCCCCGAAACAACTAGCGCCATACATGGATATATAATGTCATGAACGAGCTCATTTGCATAAATATGACCTGCAATATGATGCGTACCGATCAATGGAATATCTAATGCCATAGACAGGCTTTTGGCGGCTACAATACCTACGAGCAAAGCCCCTACAAGACCGGGACCTTGTGTAACAGCGATAGCGGACATATCCTTTAACGTTAGCCCTGATTCCTTGACAGCCTGTTCTATTATCAATGTAATCGACTCTACATGTTTACGCGATGCAATCTCGGGAACTACACCGCCGTATCGTTCATGTATTTCAATTTGGCTGGACACGACATTCGATAAAATATGTTTTCCACCGCGAATAACCGCCGCTGACGTTTCGTCGCAGCTCGTTTCAATCGCCAAAACAAGATCATTCATTGGCTGTTCATTCACTGTCTGTTTCGATTGATTCACATTCATTGCTCCCTTACCTTCAACCGCTCTTTGTCTAGCTCAGCCCACATTATAAGCGCGTCTTCATTGTTGTCCGAGTAGTACCGCGGGCGTATGCCGGCAGGCTCAAAACCGTATTTCCGATAAAGGTTTTGCGCAATTTCATTGGAGGGACGAACCTCTAGCGTCATCTTTACCGCGCCAAAGAAAACTGCCGTCCGCTGCAGCTCATTAAGCAAGCAGTTTCCTAAACCTTGCCCGCGATAATCTGAGCGTACCGCAATATTCGTTACATGTGCTTCGTCCATAATAACCCACATGCCGCCGTAGCCTATTATTTGTTCCTCATATTCCATAATCATATAGCGAGCAAATAAGTTGTTCATGAGCTCATTCGTGAATGCTTCCACAGTCCATGGACTCGTAAAGGCTTCCTGTTCAATCGCAACGATAGCGGGTATGTCTGCCATAGTCATCGCTCGAAAAATGAGTTTGTTCACTTCTAATTTCATGCCTTAGCTTCACCTGCCTGCTTTGCCTTCCATACGACCTCAGCCTCAGTTAGCTGAGTGTAGTTAGGAATAAGAGTATGCGGATCTTCTAATAGACCTGACTGTAGTCTTTTGAGGCCAAGCTCTGCTATCCATTTGCCCTCTTGGATAAAGGTTTGAAGCTGAACGATAACGCCTGCTGCCTCGCCAATCTGCTTCAAGCGCATCGCGCTTTCTTCATGAAGCGACAGGTCGCCGACGAGTGAGATGCTCCTTATGCTTCCAGCCGGCAAATTCGCTAATCGCTGCTCAAGCTGATCTACAAAATCTTTCATAATACGAACGCCATCATCCAGCCAGCGAGTCCATTCAGATGCATCCGTCATCGAGAAAGCCGATGTATACACCTGACCGCGCCTTGCATCCATAATCGGAAATACCCAATGCTCGCCATTACGCGCTTTATCCAGCTCCGCAATTCCGCTCACCTGCTGATGCCAAGCACCATATGCTATGGCCTCCAAGCTGGACACGCTCACCAGCGGCTTGTTCCATACCCATGCCAACGTTTTTGCTACAGAGATCGCAATACGCATTCCTGTATATGATCCTGGTCCATTCCCAACCGCAATCGCCTCAATGTCCGTATTAGCAAGGCCGCTTTTTCGCAGCATTTCTTGAATATGCGTCACAACGTGTACAGAATGGTTTCTTTCCGCTAACGTTTGAATATCCGCAAGCACCTCATAACCGCTAACGATAGCAGCTGCCATCGACGCCGTGGACGTATCTAAAGCGAGTATCGGTCCCGTTTGATTTCTCTGCTCATTACTCATCTGTCTGCTCCTAACTTGCTTAAAGCTTCACACCAGCCTGCGTAAATTTCACCGTAGCCGGTCAATTGTATGCGCCGTGCTTCATCGCCAAGATGCTCAATATACAGCTCCAACCGCTCAGCTGGCAGCAGCTCCTTGATCAAGCTAGCCCATTCCACAATCGTTATGCCATCGCCATAAAAATAATCATCCAAACCAAGCTCATCCGCTTCCTCCAGCGACAGCCTGTAAACATCCATATGATAAAAGGGAAGCTGATTCCCTTCGTATTCTTTTATAATTGTAAATGTCGGACTATTCACAATGCCTTTCACACCGATTGCACCTGCAAAAGCTTGTGAAAATCTAGTTTTTCCCGCGCCCAGATCACCATCCAATGCAAGCAATGTACCTGGTTTTACCCAAGCTGCAAGCTGTTCGGCTAGCGTTACAGTGTCTTGTTCCGATTGTGCCAGCCAAGTGGCATGGCTTATCTGTTGTTGCATGCTATTCACCCGTTCATGTCGAAAAATGATTATATCCGCGTTTCTTAAGCAAAACTCTCTTCTCCAAATGAGGCAGCGACTCTTTTTCCATATAAGCTTGATCATGTCGAATGAGTTCAACAGCGGGCTCTCCCATCACGGTTTCCCCAATAATAAAAAAAGGAATACCTTCTTGATGAAAAGCTACTCGCATCGCTTCCGCATGCTCTGGTGCTATCGTGCCAAGCAAGACGTAATCTTCTCCGCCATACAGCATCCATTCCAGCGGATCTATTCCTACTCTTGAAGCGTAAGCAGCCAAGCTGCCGCTCTTTGGCAGAAGCTTCTCATACAGCACGAGGCGAAGCCCCGACGCTTCAGCAATTTCCCATGCTTCGCTCGCGAGGCCGTCGCTTACATCATTAAGTGAACGACAGCTCCCATGCTCAAGCAGCAGCCTTCCCGCACGCACTGAAGGATTTGGCCGCTGATGCGCCTGCACAAGCAAACCTTCCCTACCCGCGCTGAAATCCGCGGGCTGCAGCACCACGCGCTCCTCCTCTGCAAGGAGCGCATGCAATCCCGCCGCCGACATGCCTACGGCGCCGGTCACAAACACTGCATCGCCCGGCTTTGCGCCCGAGCGACACAGCTCACGCCCTGCTTCCACGGTGCCAACCACCGTTACAGCGACAACCAAATGCTCCGGCGCCGACGTCGTATCGCCGCCTACAATGGCAACACCGTAGCGCTCGGCGCACTCGTACAGCCCATCATACAACCTCCGCATCCGCTCCGGCGTATACGATGGCGGCACGCTGACTGAGACTAGCACATGCAAAGGCACGCCTCCCATCGCGGCAATATCGCTAATGTTGGCGGCAAGCGCCTTATAGCCGACATCCTCGTCCCGCATCGTCGACGGCTTGAAGTGTACCGTCTCCACCATCGTGTCGACGGCCAGCAGCATCCGCTTTGGTGCAGCAATGCCATCCGCAGCAGAAGCGGGATCAACTACGGCGGTATCATCGCCTATCCCTATAACCACGCCGCGCTCGCGCTGCCAAGCACTTCCTTGCCTGCCTGCCGTCCAATGATGAATACTCGCAAACTCATCCAAATTGCTGGTCTCCTTCATCTCAAAGCAAAAGTGGGCCGATCTGTGCAAGCCAAATCGGCCTCGCATTTCTTAGAAACTGACTACTACCATCATTAGTGAATATCCCGTTTCTTAAACCGTCCGCCCTTCACATCGTGAATATTGCCGACGGCAAGAAACGCCACAGGGTCAAGCTCATGAACAATCGACTTCATCTTCGCTTCTTCAAGCCGCGTAATGACACAAAAAATAACGCGTTTGCTGCCGCCAGTAAAGCCGCCTTCGCCATGCAGGTAAGTAACTCCGCGTCCTAAACGGCTCATAATCGCTGCGCCGATTTCCTTCGCTTCATCGCTAATGATCCACACCGCTTTGGATTCATCGAAGCCCTCGATCGTAATATCAATCAATTTATAAGCAATATAATACGCGATAAGCGAATACATCGCCCGATCCCAGCCAAACACGAAGCCTGCACTGCCGAGAATGAATAAGTTGAAAAACATAACGGTCTCGCCAACCGAAAGAGGAATACGCTTATTAAACACGATCGCAACAATTTCGGTACCATCGAGCGATCCGCCAAAACGAATAACCATGCCAACGCCAATGCCCAAAATGACACCGCCGAATATAGCAGCTAGAAAAGGCTCTACCGTAAGAGGCGGTACGGGATGAAGCAAAAACGTTCCAAGCGACATGACCGAAACGCCGTACAGCGTCGATATTGCAAAGGTTTTGCCGATTTGCTTGTAACCAAGGAACAAAAATGGAAGATTAAGAAGAAAGAGAAAAAGACCAAGCGGCACTTTCGTTAAATAGGAGGCCATGATCGATATGCCGACAATACCACCATCAATAATATGATTTGGTACTAGAAAGATTTCCAGCCCAACTGAGACGAGCGCAGCGCCTAGTGTAATAAACAGCACTCTTCGCAACACTTCGAGCTTGGACAGTTTGTGGTGCTGTAATGATCCCATAAATGTACGCACATCCCCCTATTAGCTCTATTTCTCATTATTTTACCTTAAAAAGTACCAGATATAAAGCAACTCTGTCATTATTGCAAAAAAAGAAACCTTCCACTTTAGCAGCAATTTGCCTCTAAGAGAAGGTTTCTATCCATGTTTAATATTCAAGTAAGCGCGAAAGAGATAGCGCCTATTTCCTACAAAAAATAATTACAACTCCTTTACGATTGTAATATGTAGCTCGTTCTTGAGCTCAATCTCATAAGGCGATGCCGGCATTGTGCCGTCTGGCTCCATAATAATTCGTACACGGGGACGATGGAGAGCGAGCTCCGTATTTTCTGAAACGACACCAACTTGACCAGTGCTAAGCAAAAGTGAAGTCGAAACTGGATATATTGATATATGACGACAGAACAGCTTAATCAAGTCCAGATCAAAAAAAGTGCCGCCGGCAGCAAATAAAAACTCAATCGCTTCGCTTGCCGTGTACCGTTTGCGATAAGGCCTTGGTGAAGTTAATGCATCAAAAGTGTCCGCTAATCCTACGATTTGAGCGTACATATGGATCTCACTTTCCTTGAGCCCGCGCGGGTAACCTGATCCGTTAAATCGTTCATGATGCTGAAGCGCGCAGTGTGCAGAAACGATAGATATATCGTGATACTTGCGCAATATATCGAACCCGTCCTTCGCATGGCTTTTGATGACTTCACGTTCCGCCAGCGATAAACCGCCAGTATGAGCCAGCAGCTTTGGCGGCACCTTTGTCATACCAATATCGAAGAGCAGCGCGCCAATGCCAAGCTCTTCAAGCTGATTGCGATTAAAGCCCTTTGCCATGCCCATAATGCCTGAAAGCACAGCCACGTTAAAGGAATGCTGAAATAAATAACCTTCCATGGCATGAATGCTCGTTAAATTAACCAGCATGTTTGGTCTTGAGGATAAATCCTGCATAATTTGGCCGAATACCGCCCGAAAATTGCGGCCCATATCCGGTGCGATCGTTCGCCCTTTTGTTACGGTCTGGTCTTTGAAGGAGTTCATCGTTTTGTAAATAGTATCGACCGCTTGCTTACGCGTTTCATCACGGATCGTATCTTCAGGAATCAGATCCTCCGTCAACCCATCCTCTATGAATAGAAAATCGATGCCTAAGTTCCGCAATCGATCGATGTAACGATCATTCAATTCAACCCCTTCTCCTAGAAGCACGTTGCCGTTTTCTTGAAAAATGGGTTTAGCCACCTTGTCTCCCGGCTTGACCATTCCAATCTGCGTTTTTCTCATTAGATTAGTTCCCGCCTTTGATAGTTTAGCGATTGTAACCGGATCAAATCCATTTTATCAGAACTATGTCCAACTGACTATGCAGCAAACACGAAAAAGCCTAAACATACTGTTCAGGCTGCTAGGCTAATTTTCGTTTAACAATCCGATTACGTCCATTATACTTGGCTTCATATAATGCGGCATCTGCCTGTGCAAGCAACTCTCTTAAAAAAGCTTTTGGATCTACTAAATCGGTTGGGTCAACATGTTCAATAGAGATTACCCCCATGCTTATCGTTACCGATACCGGCTCCTCCGAGGTTCCTGTGTTTATTTTATTTTGCTCAACCGATTCCATAAGAATCTCCGCTATCTGATCAGCTTGGTCTCGGTTGGTATGCGGCAAATACACCGTAAATTCTTCTCCGCCATAACGAGCTAATATATCCGTAAATCGCAGAACTCCTCTAACGGCATCAACCGTACCGCAAAGCACCTCATCACCAATTAAGTGGCCATATTTATCATTAATCAATTTAAAATGATCGAGGTCAAATAAAAATATAGAGAAGGGTATGCCATAACGAATATTAGCAATCACTTCTTGCTCCAATTGATGAAGCAAGTAACGCCGATTATAGCAGCCGGTCAAACCGTCAGTAATCGCCATATGCTCCAGCTTCTTATTCGCTTGAAACAGCTCGTCCTGCATAATAAGCAGATCGCGATTCCGATCCTGGAGCAGCTCGTTCTGAACATTCGTTTCTTCGACTAGCAGGCGAAGCTCCGTCACATCTTGGAAGGTTAGTACTCTGCCTACCAATGTCTTCTTATTGTTCAATATAGGCGCAGACTGTACGATAATATGCCTATGCTTGTCATGCTGAATTGCAATTTCCATCTCAAGCCGGTCCATCGGACGCTTATTCTGCTCTTCAAAAAAAGCAGCAATATCTCTAGTAACCTCGCCTTTAAATTGCGGTCCTAGATGAGCGGAATTAAACTTGTCGCCGATGCGCAGCCTCAGAATCGGCTTTATTACTTTATTTACATCAATGATGATATCGTTCTCATCAAGCACGATAATACCCATCGACATCGTATTCATTACATCTCTTTGTACGGTTTGAATAATATCGAGTACTTTGTTCCGTCTAATGGCATGTACCAAATAAACAGCGGCAACAGCCATTCCTACTGAAATAAGCGGAATATATTGATTCATTTTTTCAATTAATAGAACATTGATGAATAAATCTGTAATAGCAAACGAAACGAGTACAAACATACCGTTTATTGCGGTTTTGATTAATGTGCGCTGCCGTACCGAATTTTCGCCGCGCAGCTTGTAGAACATAATAACAAAAGAAACGGTTACATAAACAATTAATTGCGTAATCATAATCCAGTACAACGGCCCTTGCTGTAGCTGCTTGAGCGGACTTAGCTGATCGTTAATTCGTAGAAACATGCCATTTGGGTTAATGATAACCACAGCTACAGAAATAAGCGCGGGCATCGCTAAAATGAACAACCGGCTCTTTCGTATAACATACGACTGGCCGGTGAGATATACGATGAATACGAACCATCCAATTCCAAGCAGAGAAAGCCCTACATACGATATGGAAACGTAAAATAGTCTAAAGAGCGCAGAAGTTGTCGTCTGAGACGCAAATTGAAAAAGCGTCCAACACATAAAAACGACATGCAAAGTCAAATACATACGATGCAAAATCGTAACGTTGCTGGAGGCAAACACGTAGAAAAACAAGCCGAGCAGCACTAGAAACATACTAAAGTCTAGCCAGATCATCCATTCCAATACGGTTCACCCATTCATTTGATAGCCATCTTCTTCCATTGTAGCAAATGTTAATACTATCGACAATTGCTTACCCTCAAAAAATTCAAAGTGTAACATTCGCCAATAAGCAATATTATTTGGAGATGTGATTAGGCCATCGTTCGGAAAGCATATGCTCCAGCGACGGGGAAATGTTCAGAAACTGACGAAATTGCTCATACTCTTCCCATTTTTTCATAGAAAGCCCATGCTGCTCTGAACGGACCGCGCGAATGAGCAGATTTTTTGGCGTATGCTCTGGATCTACAAATTCCAGCATCGAAACCTTATACCCCAAAACCTCCAGCAAAGTTCCTCTTGCGGCATCCGTGGCGAGTGCGGAAAAACGCTCCTTCAGCAGGCCTTGAGAAAGTAACGGAGATAGAACATCACTCTTTACCTGCTTGAACAGCTCATGCTGGCAGCAAGGTACCGACATAATAACGGAGGCTCCCCAATTAACAGCTTTGGCAAGCGCAGCATCCGTAGCCGTGTCGCATGCATGCAGAGTGACAACCATATCAGCAGCTTGCAGCTCTTCATATTCAGCAATGTCTCCTACGAGAAACTTAAGCTTGTCATAACCCAGCTTCTCCGCAAGCTCCGAACAGAAAGCAATGACGTCGGCTTTCAAGTCAAGTCCAATAATGTTAATATTCCGCTTTTGCTCCACTGCAAGCAAATGGTAAAGCGCAAACGTCAAATAAGATTTGCCGCAGCCAAAATCAACAATCGTAATTTCCCTGTCCGTTGGCAAATACGCAAGCACATCTGTTACCATCTCTAGAAACCGATTGATTTGTCTGTATTTATCCTGTTTTTTGGCGTGGACAAGCCCTTCCTGCGTCATAATACCAAGCTCAACAAGAAAAGGGGCTGCTTGACTCTCGGACAAAATACGCTGTTTCTGCCGATTATGCTGCAAATTCGCTTTGCTCGAATCACCAGTTGGCGGTTTCTTTAAAATAGCTGCTTTCCCTTTTTTGCTAAAGAGCAATTGAACGTCAGCCTCGTTCGTTTTTACAAGCGCCTGACGGTAGTTCTCCTGCAGCAAATCGATGACTCGCTCAGCCGCTTGCGGCTCAGCAACATTGTCATGCGTAACCTTGTTTGCAAAATGATATTCAAATTGATAAAACAAGCCGCTCTTCATCTCAATGGGACGAATAATTGTTTTAGGCGCTGCGGTTCCGTCCTTCCGCTTCGGCTGGCTAAGCGTAGCCTGCAGCAGCTCTTTGCCAGTGATCCATTTCGTAATTTCTTGCTGCCATTGTTCCATCATGCTGTCCAATCACTCCTAAATCAGTTTTGAAGCTAAGCTCACTATACGTACGCTTATGCTATATCGTCTGTTTGCTGCTTGGCAAGGTCTTCAATTCCCTGCTCTATCTCCTCGCGCGGCAGCCCTCCCGCTTCAAGCCGCTCGTCTGGTTGCAGCAACATTCGTCTATAGGCTGCTTCTGCTTCCTCGTTCGTCAGCGCGTTATCCTCAAGCAGCTCATGCATCATATTTTCAACAGTGTCATAACGCCCTTCTGCTTCAAGCCATTCCATTAACAAACGTTTCGTAGCCAGGGGCAATTCATATGGCTTCAGCCGCTCAAGCAGCTCCTTTATTTGTTCGCGGGGCTCGGTAATCGTTGGCGCCGCATCTACTAGCGATAATCTTAGAAACAAATGCAGCGACTTCACATACGCGATGAAGCTCTCATCCTCGCGTCCCAAGTCGGCAGTCAATTCAGCTTCCTGCTTCATCAGAAGAGCGATGGCTTGCAAATGATCCGTTTCCAAGATCCCGTTCGTCGTCATCATTTTCAGTAAGTCTTCATCCGAAAGGGAACGAATAAGCTTGCTGCTTAGCCTAAACTTTGTATCAAGAAGCTCATCGATATAGAGCAAGGCTTCCTCGTGCTTGCGCTCTCGCCTCAAATTCATAATTTGACCGACTGCTTCTGTCATTTGCTCAATCATTCGCATGAAATAATCGCGCTGAAACATCTGGTTCCCCCTCTCGCCAATCTACTGCTGCTTATTCTTTACAAAACTAAGAATAGCATTGATCAATTGCTTCGGCTCTTCGATCATTCCCATATGACCTGCGCTGCCAAGCTCCACTTTCACGGTCCAGCCGTTTGATGCTGCAAAAACACTTTCCACTGGAATAACCTTATCTGACACCCCTGCAACAAGAAGTACAGGCAGCTCAGATTGCTCGATTACCTGCGTCCGGTTAGGACGTGCCTTCATTCCTTTTGCTGTGCCGATTGCGCCTTGCAGGGATGTGCCGTAGCCTATTTTCTTTCCTTGCTCAACCTCAGCGGACAAAACCTCCACATTACCCGGAGCAAACAGCTTAGGAATAAGACCATCAACGAATGTCTTCACGCCATCTTGCTCGAGAGCCGCTGCTGCTTTATCACGGTTTTCTTTGGCAGCGTCACTATCTGCTAGCGCTGTTGAATGGATCAGGCCAAAGCCAGAAAGCTTCTTGGCATATTTTTCAGCGAATGCAAGAGTAATATAGCCCCCTAAGGAATGCCCAAGCAATACTGCATTATGAATTTGCAGCTTGATAAGCAGCTCAGCAATATCCTCCGCATACAATTCCATCGTATAAACCTCATCACTTGGCGCAGAGCTTCTTCCATGTCCGCGTGCGTCTGGCGCAATGATACGTACAGATTGCTCTAGCCCATCCAAGATATGCTCCCAATAGGAAGAGCTTCCGCAGTAGCCATGCAGCAAAACGACAACCTCGCTAATGCCATCCGCCGCGCCTCCGTCATCCGGATGGGAATCATAATATGCAAGCTCCAATCCGTTATTCAAAAAAAGCTTACGCTGTGCGATTGAGTATACTTCTTTGCTATTTTCATTTGTCATTTGTTCATGCTCCTCTACACGGATGGAATTTGTAATACTTGATTAACATATGACAAGCTATCCGAATGCTGGCCCCAAGCTGAATCTACCGCGCACGCGATCTCGCTTGCCATACGCATCACTTGGTAAAGTGAAGTCGTTTGCAGCATCCAGTAAGCCTTGGGTCCGTTAGCATTTACTACGCCTGCAATACTATAATGCCCGATTGCTGGAAGTCTGCGGCCGATTGCCTTTCCTGGCTCGATCGGTCCTTCGTGCAAAATAAAACGGCCGATGGAAGTTGGTTTGCCAAGGCATGCATCAATGGCAATGACAACGTCATCTTTATGCAGCGACTGAGCGGCTTGCTGAACCGCATGCGCATCACATGGCTTGTCCAATGTTCCAATGACATTCGGCCAACCTCTCTCCTTAAGCATCGTTCCCACTAATGGACCAAGAGAGTCCCCTGTGGAACGATCACTTCCTATACATACAAATACAATGCCGCTGCGATTCATATACTTATTTGCAATGGCACAAAAAAAGGACTCCAATTCACTGCTCGTTAGCTGTTCCGTCGTATTGCACCTGCCCTGTCTTCGATTGCCAATCGTATCTTGTTCAATTGTATCCAATTTTAAGATACTGTTCAATTTGTGGTCATTCTCGTTTGAAACATGTTACAATTGCAGCATTGCAAAACGTTCGAACAAGCCCATTTCCGCAGCCGAATTCGGCTCGCAAAAACTTTAGGAGGCACTCCATGACGAATTTAAACTTACAAACGCAAGAAAATGTAGCGTTTATGATTGAAGTTATCAAAACAAAGCTGAAAATGGCTTCCGCTGCAGCTATGCAGGCATCTAACTTTGATCTCAATAAGTATGAGGATATAAAAGATCTGTACGAAGTAGTCGCTTCAAAAGAGAAATTCAGCATCAGCGAGGTAGAAGCGCTCGTTTCCGAGCTTGGAAAGCTGCGTTTGCAATAAACTATTTACAAACATAATATTCCAGTATCAGACATTTATTTTCATTTTTCTACAAAAGAAGAACCGAGCCAGGCAACTTCGCCGAACTCGGTTCTTTTTATTGTTCATTCAGTATTTACTCCAGCTCTTCCACTTCTATTTCCGCAGCTTCTATAGACAGCTTTATTGATACTTCCTTGTGCTCGCCTTTTAGAAAATGTGCGATTCGCTCCAGCTTGTCTGCAAGTGCAGGTCCGCTTAGCGTCGTATTTAAATGGTAATCGAAGCTATCCGACGGAAGCTTGCGCTCCGCGAAAGCAGACTGGCCGGACCAGCCGCGCTCTCCGCCAGCATTCGTTCTCGTTATGAGCTGCTCTTGGACGGGATAAAACTTATCTGATTTATTAACAACTCTTTCGTAAATCCGAAGCTTCTTCAGCAGCATATAATATTGCGCGGAATGCTTGAAGTTCCAAGCTTCCCGAATGTCTTTAAGCGTGTAATCCATCTTCCAACGCTTTAATTTTTCCACTTGCTCATCAGTGCTAAGCTGCAAAAAGTCGTCCAACGGCAGCATTTTTTCGGACATCTTGACCCCTCCGATAAATAGTTTATAGAGAAATAAAAATATAATTCAAAAAGGTTTGTTTATTCTATAAAAAATACCATAAATTTTGTCACTTTACAAATTAATATAATTTCACAATGCATGATTTTAAAACATTATATAAATTGCTTCATTTTTAAGCTTGATAGCAAAAAACCTCCATCCAATCGCTAGAGGCCCGCGAGGATAGAGGTTTTGTTATTTTATGCTCTTTGGAGCCCTATAGATGTTAAGAAACGTTCAAAGGCTGCGGCGCCATCAGCTGTGCGCTTGTATACGCCTGCGTCCTTCAACACCTCTAGAAACTTGCTGCCCGTTTCAGCTTCAACGATTTTTTTCGCTTGTTCAGCAGTATTTGAAGATCCAAAACGATCGATTAGAGCTAGCAGCCACTCCGCATGCTTATGGAGCGGATGAGAGTCCGCATGAAGCTCTTCTGGAACAGCAGCTGATGCCCCTGACAAATAAGCTGCAATTTGCTCCAGTTCATCCTTCAAGCGTCCTGGCAGTACTGCAAGTCCCATGACTTCGATCAAGCCGATATTTTCTTTCTTCACATGATGCAAATGCTGATGCGGATGGAAAATACCGTCCGGATGCTCTTCGCTCGTGCGGTTGTTGCGAAGCACTAGATCAATCTCATACTCGCCATTGTCCCTTAGACGTGCAATAGGCGTAATGGTGTTATGCGGAGTATTTGTGCCATCGGCCTGCTTCGTAAATGCCAGCACATCTACAGCCTCATCGCTATAATTACGCCATTCGTCGAGAATATGGCAAGCTGCACGATGAACATCCGCTTTGGACGTCCCGTTAACCCGAACGACTGACATCGGCCAGTTCACGATGCCAAAGCGCAAGCCTGGCAGCTTAGGATCAGTAAACAGCGTATCTGTTGATGCAGCTTCCATCGGAAACACATGGCGGCCGCCTTGGAAATGATCATGGCTTAGAATCGATCCGCCGACTATCGGCAAATCAGCGTTCGAGCCAATGAAATAATGCGGAAACAATTCCACGAAGTCGAGCAGTCTCGCGAATGAAGAATGCGAAATAACCATCGGCTCATGTGCTCCTTTGAAAATGATGCTGTGCTCATTGTAATAAACATACGGTGAATATTGCAGATACCACTGCTCTTCTTGCAGCGTGAGCGGCAGGACACGCAGGTTTTGACGAGCCGGATGATCAGGACGGCCAGCATAGCCAACGTTTTCTACGCAGAGCAAGCACTTCGGATATTTCGCCTGCGGCATCGTTTTGAGCAGCGCAATCTCCTTCGGATCTTTCTCGGGCTTCGAGAGATTAATCGTAATCTCAAGATTTCCGTATTCTGTCTCGTGCAGCCAATAAAGGTTTTTGCGAATGCGATCCATCCGAATATAGTTCGAATCGATGCTCAGGTTGTAGAAAGCGTCCGTAGCTGCTTTTAGTCCCTGCTCCTTCGCCAAACGCTGAAATGCAGCGCTGGCTTCAGAAGGACGCGGCAGCAAGAAGCCCATAATGCGAGCATCAAGCAAATCGCGATATGTCGTCGTATTATCTGGAATGAGTCCGATTGCGTAACCATAGTCAAGCAGCGGCTCCAGAAGCGGTACTGCGCTTTCGAGTCGCTCCTCTGTCACTTGGCCTTCAAAAGGCTCAGTAAAGTGAAAGAGATCAAGCAGTTCGTTTCTCGCTGCATGCGTATCAAGCTGATCGTTCAGCAGATTGCGCTGCAATCCAAATTGCAGCAAGCGTTCTATAAGAACCAGCGCATCGTTTGCTGATGTTGCTTGTTGTTTGGTTTCCAAGGTGATGCAGCTCCTTTCCTTTAAGCGTCAACCCTAGTCGTTGTATCCATTTGGATTCGCTTCATGCCAGCTCCAAGCGCTTTTGATAATGTCCTCAAGCTTATCCCGCTTCGGATTCCAGCCCAGCTCCTTGCGAGCACGATCAGATGAAGCTACGAGAATAGCAGGGTCGCCCGCACGGCGAGCTTCGAACACAGCAGGGATTTCTTTGCCAGTCACTGTGCGCGCAATATCAATAACTTGTTTGACAGAAAAGCCTGTTCCGTTGCCTAAATTGTATACAGAGCTTTCAGCTCCGCTGCGAAGACGATCCACTGCAAGTACATGGGCATCGGCAAGGTCGCTTACATGAATATAATCACGGACACACGTACCGTCTGGCGTCTCATAGTCTTCTCCAAATACCGAAATATGAGGACGTTGACCAAGCGCTGCTTGGAGCACAATAGGAATCAAATGTGTTTCCGGGCTATGGTCCTCGCCGATTTTTCCGCTCTCATGAGCGCCCGCCGCATTAAAGTAACGAAGCGAAACAAATTTGATGTTATGAGCAACATCGAACCATTTCATCATTTTTTCCATCGCAAGCTTCGTTTCGCCATAAGCATTCGTCGGAAGCGTGCGATCGTACTCGTCGATCGGCACGTTCTCCGGTTCGCCGTAAGTAGCAGCTGTCGAAGAGAATACGATTTTACGAACATTGTATTCATTCATTTTCTCAAGCAGGCAAAGCGTACCAAACACGTTATTGTGATAATATTTGCCTGGGTCCTTCATGCTTTCGCCAACAAGCGAATTCGCTGCAAAGTGGATAACTGCATCAATTTCATTTTCCTTAAATACGGTATCCATGAAAGCTGCATCGCGAAGATCCCCCTCATACAGCTTCCCTCCAAGCAAAGCCTTGCGGTGACCCTGCTGCAAGTTATCGACGATAACGATTTCCTCGCCGCGTTCCTGCAATGCCGCTACTGCATGCGAGCCGATGTAGCCAGCCCCTCCAGTTACTAATACTGCCATGATTCATTTCCCCTCTCCATTTGGTGTCGCATGATCATGCTATTTATACTAGGCGCTCTACGCCATTACCGATTGTGCATACATAAAAGTCAGCAGTTAAGCCTGTTGCTTCATTATATTTGCGACCTACCTCTGCTTGGAACGCTTCAACGCTGTCTTCGTGAACGAGCGAAACCGTACATCCGCCGAAGCCTGCGCCCGTCATACGCGAACCTAGTACGCCTGGTACGAGGCGAGCAGCCGCAACCATGGCATCCAGCTCAGCACCCGTTACTTCGTAAAGATCGCGCAGCGAATCGTGTGAGCCGTTCATTAATTGTCCAAACTGCGCAAGGTCGTTTGCTTTCAATGCTTTGATTGATTGCAGTACACGGTCGATTTCCTCTACCACATGCTGTGCGCGTTTGCGAACTGTTTCATCCTTGATCAGATGTTTTGCAGAGTTAAATTGCTCCAGATTAATCTGTCCAAGAAGCGTAAGCTCAGGGAATGCTGCTTTAAGATCCTGTACCGCCTGCTCGCATTGTGCGCGGCGCTCATTATAAGCGGAGTCAACCAAGCCGCGGCGTTTGTTCGTATTGCCAATAACCAGCTTATAGCTGCCGGAATCAAATGGAATGAGATCATATTCAAGCGTATCGCACATGAGCAGGATCGCATGGTCCTTTTTACCGTTTGCTACCGCGAATTGGTCCATGATGCCGCATTGCACGCCATTAAACTCGTTTTCGGATTTTTGTGACAGCAATGCAATTTTCACTTTATCAGTTGGAAGTCCCTCAAGTGTTTGCAGTGCAAAAGCTGTTACGACCTCAATGGATGCAGAGGAGGAAAGTCCAGCGCCATTTGGAATTTCGCCATGATACAGCAAGTCGTAGCCGCTGGAGAATTTCACGCCTGCTTGCAAAAGCTCATGAACAATTCCTTTAGGATAGTTCATCCAGTCGTCAGCCTCGTCATACACAATCGTGTCGAGCGAGAAGCTTTTTGACGCTGGGAAGTTTGTTGTCGCTAGACCAAGCTGATGATCTAGGCGTTTGCGGATAAGAAGCGTCGTTCCGAAAGTAAGTGCAGCTGGGAATACGTAGCCGCCGTTGTAATCTGTATGCTCACCGATCAAGTTTACGCGGCCTGGAGCATGAAATACAGCGATGTCGCTTGCGTCTCCGCCGTATTGTTGTATGAACTGCTGTGTTAGCGCTTCAATGTTTGCCATTTGCTATCACGTTCCTTTTTATATCGATTTTGTATGTTTGGATAACAACTTTAGTATACGGGAAACAGCAGTAAAACTAAATGGCGGCAAGTGCTTTTTATATGGATTAATGTGACTTCTCGCATAAACATCGGACATGCTATGATAGTATAAACTCTACAATTGTTCATCTTCGCATTCCACTGTAAAGCAGGTGTAAAGTAAAATGCAGCAGGATATGTATACCGTAGCCTCCAATCCCGTTATCAGTGATGGCAAAAACTCCCCACTCAATGTATTATTTGCTGGCGAGAGCCAAACGAAGCCGTACCACCGGCTTGGTCCCAAGGTTTATGACTTCTATTTGATGCACATCGTACTGGAAGGAAAGGGCATCTTTATTTGTGATGAGGTTAAGCATGAGCTTCGTGCAGGGCATACGTTCTTAATTGAGCCGGAACAATTAATCAGTTATGAATCTGACGGTAACACGCCATGGAAATATCGCTGGGTCGCATTTCATGGAACATTGTCCGCCGATCTCGTTGCAACCGCTGGCTTAACAGCAGAGCAGCAGGTAGTGTTCATGCCAGATAAGCGGCGAGCCGCTGCGTTGTTTCGTCAAATCTATGATACCTTTCGGCGGGGAGGCGCTGCGTCTGATATGAGAGCCGTAGGGTATTTGCATTTGCTCCTTGCCGAGTACAAAAGCGCGCTCAATACCCAGAACGGCAATGAAATCCGTACCTCCCAAGCAGAAGGCGATCATTTGCTTCAACAAGTCATCCATTACTTATCAACGCAGTATGCCCATCCGGTCTCCATTGAACAAATGGCGGAATCGCTTGGCTACAATAGAGCGTACTTGTCCCGTTTGTTCAAGCAGCGCATTGGCGTATCTCCCGTTACTTTCCTGCTCAAGCTCCGAATCGATAAAGCACGCCGCATGCTGAGGGAACGGCCAGAGCTGACCATTGAACAAATTTCCGCATCAGTCGGTCTACAGGATGCTCTGTACTTCTCCAAACAATTCCGCCGGCTTCATGGCCAATCTCCTACTGCATACCGCATGGCGATGCGGAATTTAGGAGACTAAGCAGCACCGTTTAGCTGAATATCCCTCCTCTTGTTAGTATCAGCTCCCGATCGCTTCATATTCGTAAATTCGGGTAATACTATCGTAGGGAGTGATGATCTATGAAAGAGCTGCACACCGGTAACTTATATTGGCCGGTTACATTAAACAATCCCAAGGTGTATGTGCCCTTGCGGCAAAACAAAAAAACACAAGTGGCTGTTATAGGCGGCGGGATGTCAGGTACGATCTGTTCTTCTGTATTCAATAAAAGCGGCCTTTCCACCATTATGCTTGAACGGGGACAGGTAGCAGGCGGAAGCACCTCAGCAAATACAGGCCTCCTGCAATTTTGCAACGATATTATGCTTTGTGACCTCATCGACCAAATCGGGGAGCGGGATGCCCAAATCTTCTATAAAGCGTGCAGAGATGCAGTCCAAATGCTTGAAAAAACAGCTGACTCCCTTTCTGTCGATGTAGGATTGATTAGAAGAAACAGCCTGTATTATGCCTCTTCGGAGCAGGAGCTTCCAAAACTCAAAAGGGAATATGAGGCATTAAAGGCTTGTGGACTTGAAGTCGAATTCTGGTCCCCGAGCGACATCGCCAAACATTTTCCGTTTCAGAAGCCGGGTGCGATCGTTGCACACGGCGACGCAGAGGTAAATCCTTATCAGTTCGTAAACGGTGTAGCAAACGATGCTGCTGAAGCTGGGCTTGAGATTTATGAGCAAACCGATGTCGTAGCACATGAAACGCTGCCAAGCGGCCTCCATCTTCTAAAAACCGCTGACGGTTATGAGATTGAAGCAGAGCATGTTGTTTATGCTGTAGGGTATGAACCTGAAGAGCTTCGCGGCAAGCTGATCAAAGCAGAGTTGAATCGCTCCTTTGTACTTGTCACTGAAGTTCAGCCAAGTCTTCAAAGCTGGCATGAACGCTTTCTCGTATGGGAAACTGCCCGTCCCTATTTGTATATGCGAACGACTATTGACGGCCGCGTCGTTGTCGGCGGCTTGGATGAGCATACTGAAAAGCCCACTCACAGCGATAAAGAACTTAGGAAACACAGCGATAAGCTGCACAGCCAGCTAAAGGCTTTATTTCCCGAGCTGCAGGCTCCCATTGCCTATGAATGGTGCGCCACCTTCGGCGAATCGCGTGACGGCTTGCCCTTTATAGGTGCTGATCCCGCTTGGAAAAATGTTTATTATTGCTTAGGTTATGGCGGCAACGGTACCGTATACAGCATGCTTGCATCCCATTTGCTGCGTGATCTTATTATCGGCGAAGAGCATCCCTTAACTGAAATCGTAAAGCTGGATCGCAAATCCTTAGCAAATGTATAATCAACAACATAAATGATACAACTTTTCATTGCGGCTGCCGTCCGTCGGACGGCTTATATACATAATTAAAAAGCCTCACCTATCGGCAAAAATGGCTTCTGCACGAAATGTGAGACTTCTCTATATAATCTTTCTGATGTTACCAGCAGCTATTCGCCAGCAATAACGCTAGAGGCATTGCAGGCGCGAAAAACAGCTTCTGCCGCCCCCAGCCGTGACAAATCCGGACCGCCATCCTTGTCAAACAACGATTTGCTTTCCAGAGTTTCAACAATAACGATTAATGAACCGCTTTGCAGAGCATCACTGCACAATCGAACCTCTTCATTTTCAAGACCAAGCGACTGCAGCGTTCCACTGTGATCGTCATCGCCAAGCAGAATTGCCGCTGCAAAAGGAAAACCTCCGGCAGCATAAGGCGCTGTCCCGTAACCTGTCATGCCATAAACAGCATTCATGCCAGCTCCTGCAAACCCAGCAGCAGCAGCCATGCCAAGACTACCCAAACCTTGACGGTCAGGCATATCTTCGAGTTCTCTAAGCTCGTCCACATGGACATCGCTCTCTGCTTCTACTCGCCTAGAATGCTCAGAATCTTTTGCTATGACTTTTAGCTCGCCTTGAACGAAGCCCGCTTGCTCCAGCTGTTCAATAGCCGTTATGACTTGCTGCTCCGTTTCAAATATGCCTATTTTTTTTGCCATTGCCTTATCCTCCTTGTATTGCATACTAATCTTGGTATGCCCTTCTTATGGCGGATTAAGTCGTATTGTGTTGAAATTTGACATGAAATAACGAAGGTTTCGTGTTATCAAATGATCAGGTTGTGCATCATTGAAGTTCGCGGTATGATGGAGGAATAGATATTGGAAAATCGGACAAGCAGGAGGCAGAGCGATGATTCATCGGATGCTTCGCTATCCCGCAGGATGGGAATGGCATGTACTGCAGCAAGCGAGGCAGCAAACCGTAAGGAATGAGCCCTTGCCCAGCAGGAAAGGTGCACAAAGGCAAGCCGTTTCTTCAAGCGAAGGACAAAAGACCATTAAAGCCATTACCAAACAGGAACAGGAAGCGGCTCAGCAGCAGAGAGATGAGCTCAAGCAGCTATTTCCGGAATGTGCGTCATGGATTGATGAATGCGCAGGCAGAAGAACAAACAATATATCCGTTGGCGTTGCGACGCATTCGCAGAAGCTGCTATATGGCACTGTTATGTTCCAAGTGTCGGACGACCAATCGGATATTCAACCTTTTCACTTCTGGCTGACAGAAGACCGGCTGCTGACGATGCATGATGACATGCGCATTCCGCTCCGGCTTCAGTCCATTGACCATAACCTAAAGTTCGAGAGCTGCGAATCAGCTCCTGAAGCGTTATTTATTATGCTGAGCATTATTTTGGAAACGTTCCATGCTGGTCTTGATGGTTTTGAAAAAAGACTCGGAGAGCTTGAAACGACGATGCGCAATGAGAATCGTACCGGCCTTATCGATACTATTTTTGAGAGGCGTTACGATTTGCTTCATTGGAGTCATCTTTTTATTCCGATTAGAGAAGTACATAGTGCTGCACAGGAAGCTTTCATGGATGAACTCACTGAGACGGACAGCTTTAAGCGCATTACGCATAAGCTGGAGAGAATCGAAGCGCTTCTGAAGCATTACGCACTGGAAATAGATACCTTGATCTCAATGGACGATGCCATTTCCAACTTTCGCGGCAACGATATTATGAAGACGCTCACGATATTTACTGTCTTGTTCCTACCTGCTACGATTATAGGCGGTATATGGGGCGTTAACTTCGAGATCCTGCCATTTAAAGATAATAAGTGGAGCTTTACAGCGATGAACGTATTTATTTTATTCGTTACGATTTTCATGTATTTATGGCTTTGGAAGAAAGGCTGGACTGGCGACTTGTTAAATGGACGCAATCCGAAGGAGATTGTTACTACTGATTCTTCCTCTCAGGCAAAACGTTCCAAGCGTTCGAAGAGCAGCCGTTCGCAGCAAGCCTCTGCGAATGCTTCAAGTGAACCCCCTCAAGCTCAAACGCGTTCCCAAAGAAAACGAAGCCAATAATGATAGTCAGCCCATAATAAAACCGTCCACTAGGGTCAATGACCTTCATGGACGGTTTTTTTAAATCATATTCTAAAGCTTAACTGGCAATCCAGTACGAGCAGATTCATTAGCAGCAATTGTCACTTGATGTGTTCTTACTGCATCCGCATAACTGGAGCGAATGCGGGAAACATCCCCGGTTCGGATCGCATGAAGAAAAGCCTCATTTTCCAGCTCATAGGGATCCGTTTGGTTAGCATACTCTGTTCTGCGGCCAGCCTCCGTGTCAATCAATCCGCTATGGCCAAGCTCCAGCACGCCTTTGTTCGTATAAATATGTAGGCCGGAACGATCTCCAGCTGGGATAGCGCAAGTATTGCTAATTGTAGCAACTGCACCACCCACTAGCTTCAGCGTAACTGTGCCTACATCAGAAACCGTTACACCTTCTTCAACACCGCTCATATATCGATTGCCATAAGCTGCGTAAACCTCACTTACCTCACCAACCGTATACCTTAGCAGATCCACAATATGTGTTGTCTGCTCTACGAATTGACCGCCTGATCCTTCCATCTTGCGCCACCAGCTTACCCCCGGCATGGAGCCCATCCAATAGCCAAGCGCCATTAATGTTGTGCGCTCGCGCAGCAGCTCTCTTGCACGGTCGGTTCCATCCATATAACGGAAATGATAGCCAGCCGATGTAATCAGCTTTTTCTCTTCGATTCCTTTCAAAATCTCAGACGGCAGCTGCTCGTCTACTCCAAGCGGCTTCTCTACAAGAAAGGGAATGCTTCTTTCAAGCAATGCAGATTCAATCTCTCCATGCGCAAATGGCGGTACACAAATATATACCGCATCAAGCTTACGATCATCAAGCATGCGATGTATAGAATCATAACCGCGTGCACCCTCAAAGCGCTGTGCTGCTGCATCTGCTTTTTGCTGGCTAGTTGCTAAGAAAGCAGTTACCTTGATGCCGGCAAGCTTAGCGAGCTTCTCCGCATGCATCATGCCAAACCATCCTGTACCTGCAATACCTATTTGAAGAGTCATTTATGAATCCCCTTTCATAATCGCGTTATTCCCCGATTATACTTGGAGCTGCCTTAAGAAGTCCATTTTTTTCCGCTGGTACCCATCTGCAGGGCTGATCATATATTACAAACATCGGGAGAACCGGAGTTGTATGAGCGGAGGGATGGTATGACAGCAAATACGAGAGGCACGTTAGCCACGCATGATCTCGATTTTCGAACAGCTCTATTTTTGGCTGCGGTTTGCGGACAAACGTACATGCAATACAACAACAAGGACGGATTATTTCTTGTACCTAGAACCTACAGCTTAGTAAGTGAATTTACGGCTAGAGCATATGACGACAGCGATGAACGATTCGGTTTTGTTTTAACATCTGAACGTGCATCCGTGCTCGCTTTTCGCGGCAGCAACTCTGCAGTGGATTGGGTATCTGATTTCATTGCCCAGCAAACGACTTACCGCCCAGTCAAAAATGCCGGTCTAACGCACAAGGGGTTTACCGACATCTATATGTCAGCACGTACTCAAATCATTGAAATCATAAATCAGCTTCCACAGGGCAGACCGCTGTTTATAACAGGACACAGCCTTGGGGGTGCACTTGCAACCCTTGCTGCTCTCGATCTCGCGAACAACACTGCTTTTACTGATCCCATTATATATACGTATGGAGCACCTCGAGTCGGTGATCCCAAGTTTGCAAGCAGCTACAACGCATCCATTGGTACCCATTGGCGTTTTCAAAACGAATTTGATATCGTCCCCCATCTGCCTACGCTCGTTTACCAATCGCCAAAGACTAAACAAACTTACTACTATATGCACGCAAAGGGTGAGGTGAAACGTTCGTTCCGTATGGGCTCTGTCTCAGGAAACCATATATTATCAAACTACTTCGCTGATCTTGCCCAAGAAGATCCTGCCTTTGCCTTGGCCATTTGCGCGGAGCCGCCAGGCTGGTGCCCAGCAATTGAAGTTTAATTCCGAGCTGCTACAAAAAAACAAAAAAAGCAAATCTCATCTCCCGCACAGCTTGCTTCATGCGAGTAAGATTTGCTTCTCTATGTCCAAATAATCTTTGTCATTTCGCTGGGAGAACATATAGCAGTATAGCGAAGAAATGGACAATTGAACCGCCAAGTACAAACAAATGCCATACGGCGTGATGGTAAGGAAAGGCACGCCACATATAAAATATCGTTCCGAATGTGTACAGCAATCCCCCTGTTACGAGCAGCTGCACCCCTCCTGGAGCTAGATGCGTTGTAAGCGGCTTCCAAGCAAATACGATAATCCATCCCATTGCGATATAAATGATCGTTGATGTGAATAAAAATCGTGATGCAAAAAAAGCTTTAAACGCTACACCGATTAATGCCGCTCCCCAAACGATCCCAAATAGTACCCAGCCAAGCGTACCTTGCACGATATGGAACAATATCGGCGTATAAGTTCCTGCTATAAAGACGTAAATAAACGAATGATCAAGTGATTCAAATACCCGCTTCGCTTTTCCCTCAGGGAAGCTGTGCACGAGCGTAGAGGCTGCATACAGCAGCAGCATGGCTGATCCATATATAGTAAAGCTGACAACATGAAAGGCCGTTCCCTTCGTTGCCGCGAATACGATCAACACGACGAGTGCCGCAATGCTGAGTGCAGCCCCAATCCCATGTGTGACGGCATTCGCAATTTCTTCTTTCTTTGTGTACGTATGTGTATTGGCCATGGGTCCTTCACCTCCTAAGTCGTAAGCATCTCACTCTAGAAGCTGCTGCTTACTCTCACCTTAGTGTATAGGATCAGACCCATCCTTTCAACCAACCCCGCACGCGGTCCACTGTTTTATCTAGATTGCAAACGGCCTCTTGGTCGCTAAAATCCTCCGTATGGCGAAAATAATCCGCATGCCCGCCCACAGTAGGAATTCCTTCAACATAGCCTGGCGCGTACTTCATGCGATTCCACCTTGGCATCGCATATTTGCTTATGCTCCATCCGCCCCAAGTACCAATTCGGCTAATCGGGTCATTAAGCTTGCCTAAGCTGTCGATGGAATGAAAATAACTAACGCGCTCCTGAAGCTTTGGCTCGATCGGCGTTCTTGGTGAACCAATTTGCACAATTCGAAAATCCTCGATTTGATCCTGCTCATAAAGCATTTTTGCCGCTTGATAAGCAGCGGCACCGCCGCCGCTGTGTCCAATCAGCAATAAACGCTCGCTGCTCATCGTTTGTTTGATTTTCTCCAGCGCATGTTGTCCGCCGATCCGACCAGCCGTTAAACGGTTGGACAAGTCGCTTTTCACCTCTAGCACTTGTCTAACCAAGCTGCGACTGGCATCGCCATAAGGAAATATGACGTGGATAGCTGGATCGACACCATCGGATTGAAACATTTGTTCCAGCTTAACCTTGCATTCCGTAAATATGCTATTGGATGTTGCGACACCGGCAAGCAAATAAATACTCATTCGTGATGGTTTGGTCGCCGTCATAACGAATCCCTCCGTAATTAACTTAAACGTTATTCATTTTCATGTTTTATTATTTTTTCTAATTCATCCGTGTATATTCATTATGCGGGATAGTCGATTGATTCATTCTTTCCTTTTGTTGTTATTTCAGTAAATTTAGGCAAGAACCCCGTGAACCTCCACGCTGACTAACCTGCTTCTTATATTATTATATAAGAAAAACGCCTAGCTGTTACCAGCTGGCGTCCTTCATTGTTGCTATTGCTGCATTTCAAAAAAAAGTTGGAACCGACAGCTATACACCCATTTTTTTACGCTGATTGTTAACTTTCTTCGTGTTCTGGCTCTTCAGTGCCTGCGTCCCCGTAGAAAGATGCGATTGGCCTGGAGCTCCTCCAGCTTTCGCTTGTTTCTTCTGAGCGAGCAATTGCTTCGCTTTCTCCGCTTGAGTCAGCTTCTTAGGCTCCTCTTGGGATTCGTTTTGTTCGATTGTAGACATAGGTTCACCTCGTTTCATGCGCTACATAATTCTTATTCTACTACACTTATATATCTGGTAAAAGAGGCTTTACTCAGGGTTGTGGTTTTTATGATCCTCCAAGATGCCAGCTCTAACTGCCTCATCATTGGATCAGTTGTGACAATAACCGCTCGCTTCGCCCACCTTCTTACACTCTCAAGCATAACAAGCTGCTCGCTTTCTGGCAAGACAGAGCACAAATTGTATGGCATATCTACAATGGCAGCATCGTAATGTCCTTCGAGAAGCCGCATATCGCCAAGTCTTACTCGGTCTGGATAACCAAAATGAGCAAGATTTACGCGCGCGCCTCGCACGGCAAGCGGATTGAGATCCAACCCCTCAATGTCGATTCCCATTGACATGCCTTCAATCAGAACGGTTCCCATTCCACAGCACGGATCAATAAGCTTAAGCTGTTCTGCTGCTTGCCCAGCCGCAAGATTCACGATCGCACGAGCTGCTCTTGTTGGCAGTGCAGTGGAATAATTTTGCGGCTTATTCTGATGCCTCAGCCATACAGCTCCGTTCTCTTCCAGCGGTCCAAAGTACCAGCGACCATAAAGCTTCATTAAACCAAACAGCTGCTCCGCTTTGCGCATATCGGCCTTGCCATGAATAACCGCACCAGCAGCTCTCTCGAGCTGTCTTTGCTCATCAAAGGTGAAGGCTTCATCGCCTTGCGTATAAACAACCTTGAATGTTTTCCCACCCAGCTCAATTGACGGAAGCATAACGATCAGTTCTTCCATACTGTTAGCTTCCAGCATGACGGCTATACGCCGTTTTACGAAAGGGCTGCGATCAACCGATAGCTTATGCTGACTTCTGACAACGCCTTGTTTGGGCTTCTCGCCGAATAAGACTTGCAGCTCCAGCTCACACAATGCCGCTTCATCCTCATGGCATGCATACGTATAAATAAACATTAATGGCCTCACGATCTGATAACTATATTATTCCTTTTGTGAAACAGCCGCCTCTTCGCTCGGCTCCGTACGGATCGTTGCCTTGGATAAACCAAGAAGTTCCGCTTCGGTTGTAAATTCAGCAAGCTGCTTCTCTAATGATTTGACGGTTCGCTGCAAGCGAATCTGACGAATCATCCCCAGCAGGCCTACGGTTAAGCCGCCAAGCAGCGTCGATCCCAATATGACGAGAATGAGCGGAAGGGTTGCCTTCGTAAACAAAAAGTTTACATGTACCGAATCGATATTGATAACCGCAAATATCGCGATAAGAAGCGCGAATACTAATGCGGAAATAAGAATTCCCGGACCTTTCATACCGATTCCTCCCTTTTCAAAAATCATACCACAAACCTAATCCATTCGCCTATTGGCAAGCTATGAGTAATTACTTTTCCTTACATACTAAACTTAACCACAATTTTATAATAATGAAGCATCAATAAAAAATGAGCTGCCCCAAAAACAGATTATATCTGCTCTTGGAACAGCTCCATTACATCGTTATTTGGCTTCTGCTGCTTTACCGGGTGATGCCGCTTTGCGCAGCTGCGTTATACTTATCTTTACGATAATATACACTAGCACCGCAAGCTGAGGCAGTGTAGTTTCCCAAGTCGGATATACGCCCAACGCCCCTATAGTCGGTACGCCTGAAGCAGTATGCGACGGCACCCACCCTGATACCTGCAAGGAATGTATGCTCTCGCCAAGGAAGCGAACAACGAGATAATAGATTAATGCGGATGCAACAAGGAAAAATGGCCGTATGGGAAGCTTCGCGCTAAATTTAATAATCGCAAAGCCAAGTGCAATCAGCAAGATGAACGTAACGCCGAATCCGAGAGCCAGCTGCAGCGGATCGATAGACGGCGCCATCCCGACATAAAAAATCGTCGTCTCCGCACCTTCGCGGAAGATCGCTAGACCCGAAACAGCAAATAGTGACCATAGGCTTCCTCTTGCGAGCGCACTGCCCATTTGTTTATCGATGTATTGATTCCAATTGTTCATATTAGACTTATTGTGCAGCCAATTGCCAACTGTAATCATTAGAATAACGGATAGTAAGCCAGCAAAGCCTTCAATCGACTCACGCGCACTTCCAGCTGCGACCTGAGCAATGGCATACGTTAGCACAACAGCCATAATACCGCTAAGCAGAAGTCCAACCCATACGCCAGACCATACCCATTTGCGCTTATCTTGATTGCCGGTACGCTGCAAGTACGCAAGTAAAGCAGATAATACAAGAATGGCTTCAAGACCCTCGCGCAGCAAAATCATCCCCGCATCCCAAGCGGTGTAACGGGTATCCTGCATCATTGGCTCTAGCTGCCCCAGCATCTGGGCTATAAGCTGCTCCGCCTTATCTGCCGCTGGAGGATCGGAGAGCAAATACCCGCCCGCCTCAGCCATTCCAATCTCCATACTGCTATAGATAGCAGCCGAACGCAGGGCAACCACACCCTCAATCGCAGGCCACTGCACGATAAAAGCTTCCATCTGTCCAGCCGCTTCTGGATAATGTCCTTGCTGGACATCATTTAACGCCTGATTTAGGATGTCCACAGCATCGGCTACCGTTATGCCCGACTCCTTAGCCACAGTCACTATTTTCCCATCGCGATAATCCTTAATAAGCTGAATGAGTGCCAACGCTTCTGTTTTCGCTTGTTCGGTTCTCGGAGGATCAGCTTGAACAGCAATGCGAAGCATGCTCATCTTCGTTTCCAAGCCGCTGTAAACGTTGAAATGATCCGCTCGAATAGCAGGCTCAACCTTAAGCCAACTATTATTCATTTCACGATATCCAGCATATGCCTTGTCCAAGTCGCCTGCTTGAATGCTTGCAAGCAGCTTCTCTGCCAAAGGAAGTATGCTGACAGCCGCATCTTGACCAGTTAGCTGAGTCGCCGGTGCGTCTTGAACGCTCTTCACGTATTTATTAAGTGCCTTCGCTAGTAGGGATAACGTAGCTTTGGCAGCATCAGCATCGCTTTCCGGCGCTGCTAAAGCTTTTATAGCTCCCGCAAGCGCAGAATCCACCGCTGCCGATTCCTTCGTTGCCGCAGGCTCAAGCTGCTTCCACTTAGCCGAAGCATCATCAATATGAGCTGCCGCTTCCTTCCATTTTCCTTGACCTGCTTCAACAAGAGCACCGCCAACGAGCGGAAGCAAACGATCAAGCTCGGTGGATTGCGCACCTTCAGCAAACGTATATAATCCGCTGCTCCCTAACATCAATATCATCAGTACAAAAAAAGAAATGAAACGAATACCCCACTGTTTCATTCCGTCATTTTGTGCGAACATAGACGTCCGCCCCTTTCATCATAAAGAGCTATTTTCTACCCAACCCTAACCGAGCAACATCATGATTTAAAATAACGTTTCTCCGATATATCCGCCTTCACGAACACCTGGAAAACAAGCAAACATCGCACTACCCGTATGAACGACATACTCATTCATTAGGTCGCTTTGCCCAAGCTTAGTCTGCATCGGAATAAATTGTTTCCGTGAGTCGCGGTTAAAACAAATAAACAACAAGCCCGCATCCAGCTGCCCGGTTTTGTGATCCATTCCACTTGAATACGAGTAGGAGCGGCGCAATATTTTTACCGATCCATCGCCATGAGCTAGACGCACATGCGAATTCATCGGAAGCACCGGTTTGCCCTTCTCGTCTTTCTTCTCCAAATCAAGCTTGTCGAACTCATGCGCTCCGCCAAGCGGGGCACCGCTGTCTCGGTGGCGGCCAAAGGTTGACTCCTGATCCCCGAGCGTCGAACGATCCCATACCTCAATGCGCATGCGAATACGCCTTACGACCATATAGCTGCCCTTATCCATCCACGGCGTGCCATCAGCTGCGGCTGCCCACACGACCTTGTTCATTTCCCCATCATCGTTAACGTCTGGATTGCCTGTTCCATCCCTAAAGCCCATCAGGTTCCGAGGCGTAGCATTCGCTGGATCAGCACCGCTTGTACGCTGGAACCCTTCCTGCGTCCAGCGGAGCACCGCTTTCCCTCTAGCTATACGAGCTAGATTGCGGATCGCATGGAATGCAATTTGCATATCATTAGCATTCACTTGAACGCCAATATCACCGCCTGACCATTCCTCTCGCAGCTCATCACCGCCAAAAGCAGGCATATCAGCAAGAGCAGCTGGCCTATTGCTCGCTAATCCATATCTTGCATCAAAAAATGACGAACCCACACCGAAAGTAATCGTAGTACGAGATGGCAGCAGACCTTCTGCTTCACCCGTATCTGATGGAGGAAGATTTAAATTATCGTTAGTTTTGCCGAGCATTTCACCGTTTGTCATGGATGCTGCTGCACTCGTCCATGCTTGAAATAACTTACGCACCTCATCCAGTGTACTCGCCGTTAAATCAAAGGCAGCGAATAAAATAAAGTCTTGTGCCGGCGTCGTAATTCCAGCCTGATGCTTGCCATAAAAGCTGACAATTTGGTCTTTATCTGCTTTGACTGCCTTGGAAGCGGGCTTAGCCGCGCTGCGTTCCTGCGTTTGGAACAAGCCTCCAACACCAGCTGCTCCGAGCAGCAGTCCAGCTCCGCCAACACCTGCCAGCCGTAGTAGGTCTCTACGGCTGATTTTTTTAGCATCTATGTTGGGCTTGCCCTCATTTTGATTGGAATTAAAAGGTTCCGTCATGTTGTTAAGCCTCCAATATTGTACCCATTTGAGAAAGCGGCTCGGCAAGCGCATCAATCAGCTGGCTTAGCTTCTTTGTATCTTCCTCTTTCAAATCTAGATAGGAAACATAGCCATCACCTGATTTGTAAGCTGACAAGGCTTGCTCAAGATCAGCAAATCCTTTGCCGATTTGCTCATCCAGCGCAGCATCCTTTTTGTTCAATTCAGCCTTAACCAGCTGATAGATTTTGTCTGCACCTTCCACGTTAGCTGCAAAGTCGTACAGATCCGTGTGTGAATAACGTTCTTCCTCGCCCGTCACCTTCGAAGCGGATACCTCATTAAGCAGCTCTACCGCTCCCGTTACAAGCAAACTTGGCTCAACCTCAACAGTCTCCATCAAAGCGCGAAGCAGCTTTACATCCTCCAGCAAGCGGTCTGCATACTCACCCATACCCTCTGTTGAGTTCTTCTCCCACAGCGCCTGCTCAATGCGGTGGAATCCGCGCCAGTCCTTGTCTTCCACGTCATTCTCACGCGCATCAATATTTGGATCGAGGTCGCCAATCGCTTCAGCTATTGGCTCAATACGTTCAAAGTACATGCGTGTCGGCGCATACAGCTTTTTCGCCGCCTCAACATCCCCGCTCTTCACAGCTGTTACAAACTTCTCTGTTTCTAATATGAAAGTATCGGCTTGCTCAATAGTAAACTGACGATAGCTCTCCAGAATAGGTGCCCAAACCTCGTCCGAGACGACAGCACCGCTTGCGGAATTGCCTTCTGCTTGTTTAGGCTCATTCTTAACTGCATCATTTGAGCCGCAGCCTGTAAATACTACCGTACAAGCCAGTAAAAAAGTCATTAATTTATACTTCATTAAAATTGCTCCCCACTCTGTTTTTGTCCTAAAATGAAGTATATTCGCTATTGATAATCATTGTCAATGGAATATTTCAGTACTAAAGAAAAGTGCTTCCGCAGCTATTCTCATAAGCTTCGGAAGCACTTTGTTATTCCTTATTTTATTGCATATACAGCTTCAAATTAGTCAGAGATTCCATCTCTATTTCGCCTAACCTCCAAATCGCCGCCTTGCTAATTCCGTTCGCTTTTGCAGTATTTATCCAACGAGATAATGTCACTTCATCTGCGTACCACACGGTATGCTTCATATTGTTGGCCTCAGCATCAGTATATTCAAAAAACATGCTGCCGCTCGCTTGATCGCGCTGCGCTTTACTGCCCGTTTGCTTTAGCAGCAGCCCCGCTCGCTCCTCAGTCAAAGCTTCAACCTTGCCATCCTCATGCCAATCGAACCCGCCAACCGAGAAAGCCATATACGGACTGCCAGGCAGTACTTCCATTCTGGTTGCCAATTGTTCAATAAAAGCTTCATCCGCTTTTGGTCCTGGTTCGCTGTGTGAGCCATATAGGTTATAAGCCATCATGACATATTCCGGGCCTTCCGGAAGCTTTAATTGTTCAATAGGAGCTCTTGGTTCCAAAATGATTCGAAGCGACTTCCCGCTTTTCTGCAAACGAGTATGAAGCTCCGAGTAGAAAAGCAGCATCCGTTCCCAGTCTTCTTCCTCGACTCGCTCATAATCGATCTCAATTCCGTTCAAGCCAAATTGATCAACGGCTGCAATCAATTCATCTACATGTTTTTTGCGGCTTTTCTCCGTCTCTACTAGCCGCTTAATTAAACTCGAATCCTTCTGAACAGACTCACCATTTTCTTTAAACTGGTCATTTACTACCGTCAGATAGAGCTGCATCTGTTCGTTCTTCTTATAAATCTTCATGATTTCAGGCAACGCCTGCTGGAACTTATCCGTAAAATAAAGACTATCCTTATAATCAAAATAGGCCGCAAACAACTGCAAGCTTGTTAATTCACCTTTAATAATACTCAGGTCCTCAATTCCCTGCTTCCACTGCCAGTCCACAATCCAAGCTGACAATTCAGGCAGTACGTTGGCTGCAGCCTGCTGTACGTCTTCAATAGACGACTGCTCCGCTTTCTTTGCGCGATTTGTAAGATTGGAAAAATACATTGCTGCGCCTACAAGCACCACAAGCAAACATGCTGCAATAAGACCTTTTCGTTTCCGCATTGATTCAAACTCCTCGAATTATTAGGTTCTGATTAAGCTAAAACGTATCGATCGCCCAGTCGAATGATGCATTAATCGCGTTCTTCACTCTACTGATTAACCCCTCAATCCCAACATAACCGTTCTTGTATAATGACTCATGCTCTGTACCGTCCTCATTGACGGTCGTTACTTTTATATTATCAAAAACAGCGTCGTAAATATCATCTTTTTCGTTGTTAAGGCTTGCTTTGGATGCAAGCGCAATATTTCCGCCGACGATCGAGCTGCTAATTTGCTGCAAAGAGAGCTGTACATCATCTACAATCACCGTTAATTGATCGCCCGATAAGCTAACTTCAAGCTGCTTCGCACGTTCTGCCGCCTTGTCCCCAAGCTTGCTTGCTAGCAGCCGTTCAACCTTGCCTCCGGGTGCCTTTTGCTCCACAATAACCGAATTATCTTCGATCGACACTCGAACAAATGAATCCGTATTCTGATCGTAGCGAACATAAATCGATTGGCTGCCGACTGCATGACCGCCAAGCTCCGCAGTAAGTTTTACGTCGGCAGCATGAATATCTTTCAACAAAAGCATGCCGCTTCCTGCTGGAACAGAGGTCAAAGCAATCCGGTTATCCTTAAACTCAGCCGCACCGCTGATAAGCTGCCACTTTGACGATCTCCGCTCATCCCCTGCAATAAAGCTGACCTTCTGACCGGTATCCTTACTAATTTTCATAAGCAAATGATTCGTATACCAATAGGAAGCAGGCTGCATCCTTGTTAAATTATAAAGGCTGTCACTGCTTTTATTCAAGGAAAGTCCTTCACGGTTAAAATGCATGCCGAACATCGCTTTAATATTTTGGTCGTTCACATTCTCAACAAGCCGGTTCATGCCGTTGTACAAAATGTTCGCGTGCATAATCATATACACGTTCGGAACAAAGCCAAGCGTCTTGTTGTATATTTCCTTCATCGACTTGTAGTCTGCATTAATGCGTGCTTCCATTTCATCTCGATGCTCCGCAGGCACAAGGCTCTCATCCCGGATAAAGTCCATCAGATAGTGAGTGTAGTAACTCGTGTTAGCCCGATCTTTAAACTCATTCTCTTCCTTCACACCAATGAGCTTGCCTTCCTTGTCAAAAATATTAATATAAGACAAGCGGTAGCCGTTGCTTCCAAGCTCCCAATAGCCGTTTTTCATCATACTGAGCATGTCCTTAGGCTGAAGGAATTTGGATTCATTGCTCCCAACCTTATTCGCATAGGACAAAATGGTCGCTTTATAATTGTATTTCTCCAGCAAAGGCTGAGCAAATAAACTGGAATCGTTTCGTCCATCCTCGAAGGATAGAAACAGCGCTTTAGGCGGCAAAGGTTTTCCAAGCTTGTAATAGTCCATAACATCCTGCTGCGAAATGGTTACATAACCTTGATCGTGCAGTGCTTTCAACTGCTGATCCAGCCGTTTTTTGGAAATCAGCTCCGATGTGCCGTTTCTTGCTACGCCAAAATAAGACAGCGCAATAAACCCGTCTTGATTGGTCCACTGCGCCTTATCCGGCTCCGCATATTGCTTGATATCAAATACAGCATGGAAAAGAATGAAGCCCAAAACAAGCAAGATGATCATCTGTACGGTCGTTCTGATCACCTTTTTTTTGTTTTTCCGCTTATAATCGAAAACTCCATTCGTATACCACTTATTCATAGCGGTCATCCTTATCTAGGAAATAGACCATGGCCGCTTTAAAGCGGCATGTCCATATTCTTGTTGTTTTTGTTCTTTCTCGCTGCTTTCTTATTTCTAGCTTCAATGTCCTGCGGCGTTTCTCTTGTCCCCCAGGTTGATTTCCAGAAGGTCACCCAAGCAACAGGCATTTGCCACAGCAGCACAAACTCGTAGAAGATACAAAATACGAATCCAAAAACCCAAAGCTTGCTCTTACGAAACAACAAGTGGGCAAAGCTCATCAACAGCGCCATTAACAGCAGTCCCATCAGGAAGGTGCTTGGGAAGATCCGATACATGATCGGTACATAAACCAAGTTGTATAAAACCACAATCGGCGCTGCAATAGGAACAATAAGCCCAATGTAGAAGAACAAAGCCATAAACGGCTCCTTCCGCCAAATAAAGCCCCCTGCTCGCAGCGATTCACGCAGCCATGAACGTTTCCAGCGCATTTGCTGCTTTAAGAACACGTTCATCTCTGAGGGGACGATTGTGGAGCAAATTGCTGTATCCTGATAGCCGGTACGATGTGTTTTCAAAATAAAATTAGTCATGCTGCGGTCATCGCCAAAGGTCGCTGGCTGCCCCAAAAACTTTTGCGTCAGCCAAGCATCCTTATGCTTCAAAATTAAATCCTTCCGGTAGCAAGAGAGTGGCCCAGATAAGCAGGTTACGCTGTCAAACCAAGATTCAGCTGCCTTCATAATTCGGAATGCAATATAGTAACGAACCGTCTGCAGCTTAGTAACTGTGTTCGTATATTTATTTTCCACATCCGTGCGTCCAGCGACACCGCCCATTCGCGGGTCCTGAAAGGGCTGTACGAGATTTCTAATCGCCGTTGGCTCTAGAAAGCTGTCAGAGTCCACAAATACGACCAAACGATGCTTTGCCATCTCCACGCCCTTTACAAGCGCTACGCGTTTGCCCCCATTTTCGGACAATACATGCAATTTCAGACGATCCTTCGTTTCATACCTCTGCGCCTCTTTGTGAACAAGGTCGATAACCTTCTGAATTTGCTCCACAGAACGATCCTTAGAGCGATCATCTACGACAATCACTTCCAGCTTGTCGATCGGATAATCTTGATTCATGCAGCTCAAAATCGTTCGATGAATCCATTCCTCTTCATTAAAGCAAGGAATTATAATCGATACGCCTGGCGTATAATGCGGATTAACCGGCACATCGCGGTGCAGCGCGCCGAAGAAGTAACGAGTGAGCAAGAAAGCCGCTGCCGTAATACTGTATAAATACAAGATGAAATTATATTTAAAATAAATGATGCTTTCCACACGCATAAGCATAATAATACCAACGGCTACAAACAGCAGGGTGCTCGCCGCATAGACAGAATAACCCCAACGCTTCTTCTGAAGATACGTGGATAAAGGCCGCTCAAATTGGAAAGCGATAAGCTGCTTCGCTCCCTCTTCGCTATCTCGCGTAAATGTTCTTTTGATAACAGCTTCTATTTTCACGGCAGACTCATAACCTTCAGGCATCGTCCCAGGTGGGATTTCGAAGCTCAGCTTATACTTTGCCCCCTCCATGAACGAATCGCCAATTACGGATGCGTCCAGTTCAATCAAAATGCCTGTAGAAGAAATGTCTACCGCTTTTCCCTTTATTGCCTGCTTCTTCCTCCGGCCATTGCGAAGCAGCCGCACGTCAAAGCTAGCCTCATATCTCAGGCTAAGCTCACGCAGCTTATGCATCGCTGCCGCATCATCACGGCCGTCCTTGCTTTGACCTTCGGCATAACCTCTTCGATCAACCTTTTGCCGCAAATGTTCCGGATCGGGAACGCTCCAAAGGGTGCGTCTGTCCGCTCTTGGAACAGTCAGCACTTCTATCGGCTTTTTTTTCTGTCGTCTAAACACGCTGCTGTCTCCAATCCGGCACTATAGGCTCCAATAGTCGTATCCGTTATGCTCGAATAACCGCTTATCAAATACGCCTTTTATATCAACCAAAAACTTCGTTTTATTGTCGTCATACAGCTTGTCAAAATCCTCAACATGCATCTTCATAATTTGACTATGGGGAACCGCTACAATAACAACATTCAACCCGCTTAATTCCTCAATGTCGCATAGCACGATGCCATACTCACCATAAACCTGCTGCTTGTCCACATTTGGATCTGCCACAAGTGTTGTTATCCCGTACTCTTGAAGCTCTTCGATAATGTCTGTCACCTTCGTATTGCGAATATCGGAGCTGTCCTCTTTATAAGAAAAGCCAAGAAAGCCTATTTTGGCTGTATTTATATTTACCTTCTGCTTAACAAGCCTCTTAATGATTTGCTGAGCGACATACTTGCCCATCCCATCGTTAATTTGGCGTCCCGCTAAAATAATTTTGGAATGATAGCCGGTATCCTCCGCCTTATAGGTCAAATAATAAGGATCAATTCCGATGCAATGACCACCAACCAGCCCAGGGCTAAAGTTTAGAAAATTCCATTTGGTGCCTGCGGCTTGAAGTACAGCTTTTGTATCAATGCCCATACCGTTAAACAGCATGGACAACTCATTCATAAAAGCAATATTTACATCTCGCTGTGCGTTTTCAATGACTTTTGCAGCCTCAGCTACCTTGATGCTCTCCGCCCGAAATACGCCTGCTTCAATAATCAACTCGTATATACTGGCGACAGTTTCCAGCGTTTCCTCGTCCATACCGGACACAATCTTCGTAATGTTCTCTAGTCGATGAACCTTGTCACCGGGATTGATTCGTTCAGGCGAATAACCTACCTTGAAATCGACGCCGCAAACAAGACCCGACTCTGTCTCCAAAATCGGAATACATATTTCCTCCGTCACCCCCGGATAGACGGTTGATTCAAACACAACCATTGCGCCATGCTTGAGCTTCCTGCCCACCATTTGACACGCACTCTTCACATAATTCAAATCCGGTATATTACCGCTTTGAATCGGTGTAGGCACTGCCACAATGAAGAAAAAAACATCTTTAAGCTCATTCAGATCTGAAGTAAACTGCGCTTCGGTATTTTTGAGCACATCACTGCCTATATCGCCGGTTGTATCGATCCCGCTGCAATATTGTGCAATCTTATCTTTATTGACATCAAAGCCGATTACGTCCACTTTTTTCGCAAAAGCTACTGCAATCGGCAATCCGACATAACCTAATCCAATGACCGCTATTTTCTTCTGCCTTGTAACGATTTCCTCGTATAACGTCATATGTCATCTCCATCTAGTAAGAAAAAGTTATTTTAGAGACATTTGCGACATGGGAACGAATGTATAACCCTCGCTTTTCAGCTTCTCAATAACATCTGGCAGCGCCTCAATCGTATGAATGTTATCCAGCATGTGAAGAAGAATAACACTTCCATCAACCGTTTGATCTAGAACACCCTTCACGATATGATCGGCGTCATTGGCAGAGTCCCAGTCGAACACCGTTACGTCATACATCGCAATGGAGGTGTAGCCTGTTGCAGCTACGATTCTCGCCCGTTCATCATCAATTTCACCCGTCGGGGGTCTAAATAACATGGTAGGCTGCTGCTGAATGGCTTCGGTTATTACTTGATGAGCCTTGACGACTTCCTCCTGCAATTGCTCAGGCGTTAACTTGGTTATGACAGGATGACTGTATGTGTGATTAGCAACATCATGTCCGGCTTCCGCTATCGCCTTAGCTAAATTCGGATTTTTCTCTACTCCGTTGGCACGCAAGAAGAAAGTAGCCTTCACGTCATGCTTTTCCAAAATATCAAGCAGCTTTGTAATCGTGTAGTCGGTACCCCAATCATCAAAGGTAAGTGACACAACCTTCTTTTTATTTTCCCAGTTATAAATAAGCTTGTAGCTCGATTGTTTGTCGTTTAAATTTTTTCGAGCAGCATCAAATCCCGGTATTTGTTCAAGCGGTTTTCTCTCTTGACCACTGCTTACCAGCTCTTTAAGCGGAACGAGCTTGTAGCCAACCTCGGCCGCTGCCTTCGCAATAAGCGGTATCGATTCAAGTACCTGTCCATCCAGCTCCGTATCCAAGGCAATAATGCCGCCCCGAGTTACATATTTTCGAATATAGTCCGCTTTCTCTTGCTCCGATTCCTGCTGCCATTCATGCAAATTAAGACTGTAAGATACAACAGCCGAAAGCCCGCTCTGCGCTGCCGCCAGCTGAACGGTATCATTGTAATCGCCGGATCTCGTCCGCATATATTGAGGCTTTACTCCTAGCTCCCTCTCGATCACTTCATTGCTGACATTGATCTCTTTAAACACTTGCTCATAGCTTAAATGAGTTAGATCGAGCCGACTAAGCGTGTTGTTCTCAATGCCATGACCTCTGGCCAAAATCTCCTTGGCAATTCCCGGCTCTTCAGCCACCCTCATTCCCGGCAAAAAGAAGGTCGCCTTAATATCGTAGCGATCAAGTTCATCGAGGAGCTTAGTCATCAGACTCTCATCACCCATACCATTGAAAGTAAGAGACAATTCCTTATTGGTCGTATAGACAAATGGAATCACTTTACTCTTTTCACCATTTACAGGCACGACAGGCTTTTCCGTCTCTATTGGTTTATTCTCTTCGCTCAAATTGCCGCTGCTTGTAAACAAAGCGCACCCTGTAACCGAAAGAGCCAGCAACACGAACATCAGCAATAAAATGACAGGATTCTTTATTTTATTCGTTAAAAATGGCATCTGTTTCTCCTTTATAGCTTGATTACCCATTAATTAATAAATCGAATATGTTTTTCCAAGAAAAAAATAATAATTTCCAGAAAATTCCGAATATTCAAAACAAAAAAAGACTCTATCACAAAAATAGTGACTACGAGTCTTCTACTTATCGTACAATTTTAGCACAGCCGAAGACTTACACCTGCATGTAATTGGTACCAATTTTGTTTAGTGCTAATTGTCCTAATTGGTGATTATGACTATTCTGGCATCCAAACTTGTTTCTCCGTATGCACCGTTTGTCCCGAAGCCATTGCTTCTCCCATAAGGAGCGCCAAATAGTGATCCTGTGCTGCTTCTGCCAGGCTATAGAAGGAAGCTCCTTTACCGGAAGCGAGCAGCCCCATTCGCAGCAAACAAGTCGCGATTGCGATCTCGTCATCACTAAGCCTAGCGGGAGCAACTGGATTCTGGTAAAGCCATTCGCCATCCGCAATTACCCCGCGATGATAATAACCTTCCAAATTCCCGTGCTGACCGGTATCGACTCTGCGAAGCTCCGTATGAATGGGCGTGGCGTAATCTTTTAAATAACTGACTTCTGAGTCTACTAGCTCACCTTTACTGCCTCTTATGAGCATGCGGCTGCGCCGTATCCAAGAGAAGTATTGATCTCCCGTAAAATCATATACAGCCAGCTTGTCGCCAAATCGGAGCGTTGCAATTCGCTGCACAGATTGAACCATTCGTTCTTCAAGCGGATCACCTTGTCTGCTCGGCCCTTGCATGATCTTCGATTCAAAGGTCTGTCCAATGATGCTGGCATGCTCGAACCCGACGCCAAGAAGCTGTCTAATTAAGCTAATTCCGTGATAGTCATGGGCAGCAGATACCTGTGCTTGCGATACTTCACCCAGCTTCCCGGAGCGGGCAATCTGAATCCGAGCCGCATGCATCGGCTGAAATAAATACTGTTCGGCTACTTGTACCATTGCATCCTTAGGCAGCGATTGATACAGGTTGGTTAGTGCTTCCAAATCAGCAGCCGGAGGCGTCTCTGCCAGCACTGGAATTTGCCGTTCAGCTAGCTCTTGGATAATAGCCGGAGCCGCTGTTCGCGGGACAGATACGACAGCGAAGCTGAACTGCTTGGACTCAGCCGTAAACTGATCCATATTGCGAACCGTACGAATGCCCCATTTTGCCTCCAGCAGCCGCCCCTTCTCCTCGTCACGAACAAGTATCGTATGAATGTTGAATTTCTCCGGCAATGCTTTGGCGATACGTATGTAAAACTCTGCGCGCCAGCCTCCGCCAACTATTCCAAAGCTAATAATAGACATCGTGAACCAGCCTCCTGGATGTAATCCGTTTTCGTCATAATGATCATTATAAAAAAGAAAAAGATCTCAACACGTGAGATCTTCTTTACGCAGTGCGGAAGGTTCCAGTTGCCTTTATTTCCTCTTGAACACCTGTATAAGCTTGCAGCTTACCATGGTAAACGAGCTCCAGCAGCGTTGTATTCTCCAAATCTGCAGGTGTTACGAACAAGGAAGGTTTATTAACAAGATTCACGCCGCTTTCCTCAAAAACAGAGGCTACAAACTGCGAGCAAAAGTATGCGTACTCTCGTTTCATCTCAATATTAAGCATGATGCCTAACATGCCAAGCAAATTGTATTTATACTGATCGCGATTTTTCTCCATGTAATGAATTTGATTTCGTATGTTTATATAGGCGCAATGACTAATCGTGCATCTATACAAAGCGCAGGTTGAGTTCTCAAAAAACTCGCCTCGTACATCCTCTTTCACAAATCCCGCAAAAAATGGGTTGTTCGGATTTTTTCTGCCAAAGCTATAAACCTCATTCAAGTCTCTGTCAAATGCGATTGAAGCGTGATTCAGCATATTTTTAGTGTACCATCTAATTGTCTTGGAAAATAAGGTTCCCGTATTCGTTAAGAGAACATAAATTTCAACATCTCTATTCATGCCATACTACCTCCACATTAAAGAACTCTCATCTAGGTATTAACTTTAATGCAGGAGAACTAAATTCTAAACCTGCTCAGGTAATAGATTCATCCCCGACCTAAGTCCAGTTCTGTAAGCATAGCGTGACAGAGGATCATCTACTAACTTCACCTATTTTTATAACCTTAATCCATTTTACTGGATTTTCTGCTTTTACTCAATACAGACTTCGTTTTTTCTTCCTCAAGCTTAAAAATATGTTAAGATTTTCTTTTTCCAAAAATGATATAGTAGGAAAAGATTGACACCGTTCATATACTATTTATATGCATCAAATCTTTATTTAGTATGGTCGTTTGGCTTACATTCTATTGCAGCGGAGGACATTTAAATGGAATGGTTTACTCGCTATACCACACAGCTGGAACTTGTTTATGCCAAAGCCGAAGAACGTATTGCTGCTTTCCCTGCACCGCTCGGCAGCCTTGGTCTGGCCTATGCGCATAAGTTCAATCCTGTGAAGCATGACAGCAATAAGGATTACATATGCAGCCTTCTCCCCTTCTGGATGAAAGAGCCGAGCGGAATTAATGATTCGCAATGCGAAGCGCTTGCATTAGCTAATGTATATGGAATGCTTTATTTTTTTATTCAGGATGACGTGATGGACAGCAAGCCGGCATCCAATTGGAAGGAACAGCTTGCTCTTGGAAACCTGCTCATGCTCGAAATGTTCCGTGTATTCCGTGAGCTGTTCCCTTCAACTTCACCATTTTGGGCGTATTACGACCATTATGTAACGAACTGGGCCGAGAGTGTAACCAACGAGGATCGCGATGATTACTTTATAAACGACCCTATCCGCACAGCTGGCAAAGCAGGTCCCGTCAAAATCGCAAGCACTGGCGCGCTGTTGTTAGCAGGACGCCCAGAGCTCATTGAGAAAATGGAGCTTGCCATCGATATTGTGCTGATGTCGCTTCAGATGTCTGACGACTATCAGGATTGGAAAGAAGATCTGGCTGAAGGCAGCTATAATGGCCTGCTTGCGATGATCGCCGCAAATAGAACTGCGGAAGAAGCATTAACTGAACAAAAGGTTGAAAATGAAATCTTTATTCGAGGATGCCTCGGACCTTATGTTCAGCTTGCAATTGATAATGAAAAACGACTAATCGAATTGGAAGCAGGATCTAGTGAGCTAGTCGCATTCCATACTTTTATACTAAAACATTTGAACCATACCCATGAGACGATAGAATCAAACAAAAAGTTGCTGATGGAAGGCGGATTTAACTACTTTTTGTCTAAAATTTCAGTTTAATAGGTACTATATAATCTATTAATTGTCGAATAATTGAAAATTCATATAGAATTTGTCGAACGGGCATGATAGACTGAGTATGGTAAACTTATACATATTCGGAAGGGTGATTATTGTGTCCAATGTACAATCGTTAAAAGAACAAATCATTCAAAAAGCTTGGGAAGATGCCGAATTCAAGAAACAACTTATCGCCAATCCGAAAGAAGCAATAAAAGAAGCTTTCGGAATCGATGTTCCGGATACAATCGAAGTAGAGGTTGTGGAAGAATCGGCGAATAAATACTACTTGGTAATTCCAGAAAACCCAACAACAATTAAAGAAGAAGCGATCCAAGCACAAGGCGCTATGTGGCAATAAATAAAAATAAAAAAAAGCGCTGGTTTTAAAAGCAACCAGCGCTATTTTTCTGCAGATGGGATATGAATTATTGCTTCGGTTCCTAAACCTTTCTTACTAAAGAACTCAAGCTTCCCTTGCATTACCTCTATAATTCGGAAAGTAACCATCAGCCCTAAACCAGTTCCTTTTGATTTCTTCGAATAATACGGCTCTCCTAACCTTGCGAGATCAGCCTCATTCATTCCCTCACCGTTGTCTTTTATACAAATAACGACATTGTTAGAATTATCCATATAAGCTCTAATTAATATAACACCTTCTTTGTCCAGTGCTTCAATACTATTTTTAATAATATTTATTAGAGCTTGCTTAAATTTTGATGAATTACCTCTTACAAATAAGTCATTTGCCAACTCAACATTGATTACTCCACCTTGCATTGTAGCAAGAGGAACCAGTATACCTTCAATTTGTTGAAGCTCCTCTGAAATATTTAAAAGCGTTGTTTGTTCAAGCTGTGGTTTGGCGAACGTAAGAAAATCAGTTATGATCTCTGATGCGCGATCTAATTCATCTATTGCAAGTACCATAAAGCTTTGTTCCTTATCGTTCGTAGTTTTCTCACGAAGAAGTTGTAAAAAACCTCTCGTCACCTGCAACGGGTTTCTAACCTCATGAGCTACTGAAGCTGCTAACTGACTAATGATTTCCATTTTTTCAGACCGTTGAAGATCATTGTTAAACACTTCAAGTTGTTTTGAATATTTAACAACCTGTTCGTAGTTTTCTAAAATTCTCCTTGCAAGAATCACAACAAGTGCAGCAATAAAACTAAGAATGCCCCATTTCCAGAAAAACAAATCATAGCTCATACCCTTGATAAAATACCAAATAACTTCGGATACCCCGACTGCTGAGAAGATACCGAAGCCAGTCGTTAAAACAATGGCTTCTTTATTTCCTTGAAAACAATAATTTATAAGCAAGCCGACGAGAAGCAAATTCCCAATTATTATTGAGCCACCGAAAGATACAATAGTAACCATAGTGTACATAGTTTTGATCTCAACTGATATAAAAGAAGCCAGCAATAATATAACTGTTATAAATAAAATAATAACCTGAAGCCTTCTAAACAATAATATTAACCCGAAAGGTCCTCTTCCAAAAATCTTTTCGAAAAAGAAATAAATAGCAGGCATCAATAGGCTTGATGCTAAATCGAATAAATAGTAAATATAAAATCCATACTCCCCGTATATAGTATGTAGATAAGGTGAATATGAGAGAATCATTAAACCGATTGATAAAATAACTACGCACAGAGAACTCCATCCAGCTAAATATGGTTTTCTCAAAAAAATAATAATAAGAAACATAGCCAATGAAACGAACAAAAGGGCTGCTCCCAAAACAACATCCAGCATATCGTGCTTCAAAAAATCTTTACTGAGCGTTTGATTCTCGCCAACTAAGATTTGCTTCTTTAATCCTAGCCAGTCTGCATCTGTATGAAGAAAGACGTATACCATTTTATTAGATTCATACGAGCTTAAAGATAATAAAATCTCATTCCTATTATATGGATAATTACGATCAGACTTATATACGAGCTCATTATCAATAAAAATCATTACATCCTTCGCAGTAAGACTGCTAATCATTAGAGCGGGTCTTGAAAAGTAAAATTCAGGTAGTTTAAATCTCAACCATGCCGATGTAATATTAGCAGGCTTAGTAGGTAATGGATCGCCGTAGGTAAACGGCATCCAAGCGCCTTTTTTCTCCAGAAATTCACTATGATTCGAAATTCCAGATGGATTCTCCTCCCAGATCATTTCCCATTCTGTTATCCTTATATTTGGTTCATTCGTTAATGCTTGGAAAGTAGTAGCATAAGAAGCCGTAGCAAAAAAAGGAGTAACAATACAGAGCAAAAACACGAAGATCAACAAAAATTTACGTAGTACTTTCATCATACACCTCAAAAACTCGATAATGTTAATGCTCATATCATACTATATTTCGACAATGTTCGATAAGCCTCCTTCAAAAATTTGGTTGTTGACAAAATAAATAAAGCCGTTTCCAAAGATCGTTACGATCTTTGGGAACGGCTTGAATAATTGGATTAAAATAACTTTTTTCTTATTGATACACGGCGAAGCATCATAAAATTCAAGGCTACAATACACAGCATGACAGCAAAGGCAAGAATAATGACTGCTGCTAGCGATGCTCGTTCTACCTCTAATACCGTTTGCAATAGATTGCCTATCCAGTCTGACGATAGAACAGCCTCCATCGCCATCATTGGCAGCAGCGCAGCAACTGAAATTAGTACGCCTATCTTCCAATTAAATCGATAAAATCCGGAGCCAATGAGCCAGCCGCTGCCAAAGTAGGCAAAGAACAAACAGAAATATTCAAAAAAGATCCAGCCGAGCTCTAAAGAAGATGAAAACAAATGCGGATTGTTCAGCTCTAGTGTCCAATTGTTTTTGTCATAAATGAATTGCTCGACGGGATACCCTATCGTTAATATAAGGGCGAATATGGCTGAAAATAGGACTAGTACTAAACTCACACCTCCAATAAAGTGCTTTCTCGTTACTCCACTGGAAACAAAGCTTGCGAGCGATGCAGGGGTCAGCAGTATGCCAATGACAAGCAGAAATACTCTCGGCGATATGGTCGTGCTTTCCCAAACCTCTTGCCCTTCAAAATCAGGTCCTACTATAGACTCAGCATTTGTTAAAATGCCTATACCAATATAGATCAGAATAAATATGACCCAATAAAAAAAGATCGTCCAACGAAAGGTGTACATCATATGCTGTGCAACATTAAGCACGGGATGTTTTCTCTTGCTGCTCATTATTCATCCCCTCTTTTCTTCGTCAAATGAACGAATAAATCTTGCAGTGATACAGGACCAAGCTCAAGCCCTGCTGCTAATGCTTGCTTGCGCTTCACATCAGTGAGCTCTCCGAACACAGTAACTGACTTCGTTTTACCAAGCTTCTGCTCCCCAAGCACCGGCAAACCTTCTGCAAAACGATCCACGCTTTCACACGGTCCAGTTATAGATGAGCCGCGCGCCCGCAGCGCATCTGTTTCCTCATGCATGATTAGGCGACCTTTATCCAAAATAAGCACCTCTTCAAACAAATTGCCTACTTCCTCAATTAAATGCGTAGATAAAATGAAAGTACGAGGCGTTTCCATATAATCATTAAGCAGCTCTTCATAAAAGGTATAGCGGGACGGAGCATCCATGCCAAGATAAGCCTCATCAAAAATCGTAACCGGTGCGCGGCTAGCAAGGCCAATCGTCACGCCAAGCGCTGACTTCATTCCTCTCGAAAGGGTAGATATACGCTTCTTAATCGGGAGCTCATAGTGACGAATGAGTCGATCCGCATAGTTTGCATCCCAATTGGGCCAGCAGCTAGCCGAAAGCTTTAATACATCACGAACGTATAAAGTGTCCGGCATATGGCCGCTTTCTTGGATAAAGCATACTTGCTCCATGATGCGTGCATTTTCGAATGGCGCTTCACCATCTATCGTTATTTCACCATCTGATTGCTGTCGATAGGAGGCTATGATCGATAATAGACTGGTTTTTCCAGAACCATTTCTACCGAGCAAACCGTATATTTTGCCACCCTCGAGCTTGAACGAAATGTTGTGTAGCGCTGAAAATGATCCATAACGCTGCCCCAATTGATTCACTTCGATACCTAGCGTCATACGTCAGTCCTCCCTTTCACTTGTTCGATGCGACCAATGATATCTGCAAGAGGGACACCAATTTTCTCAGCTTCCACAAGCATTTGATCGACGACCTCTTCAAAAAAACGATCTCTGCGCTGTGCCAGCAGCAATTGCCTAGCTTCGCCATTTACAAACATGCCGATTCCTCTTTTCTTATACAAAATGCCTTCCTCCGTCAATAAATGAAAGCCTTTCGCTGCTGTAGCAGGGTTTATACGATAAAATGCAGCATATTGGTTTGTTGACATGACCTGCTCATCTTCTTGCAAAATGCCGCTTATGATGTCGTCTTTAATTTTGTCTGCTATTTGTTGGTAAATGGGACTTCGATCATCAAACACGTCATCACCCCTTCAGGTTACATGGTTCATTACTTATGTAACTAACCATACAACCGTGACCAATAAATGTCAAGCCTATTTCATTACAGCATGTTATACAGATCTTTGAGGCTAAACGTTGAAAACAAAAAAACTGCCTCCGGTTATTAACCGTGAGACAGCTTCTTGTCCTCTTATGATAAGCAGTACGTTTGTCCGAGTAACTGGACAGTCCGTTATTTGGTTGCTTGAATTCCCTTCATCCATCCGATCAGCTCATTGCTTACTTGCTCCAGCTGCTCCTCCGGCTTAATGCTTGCTGGTCGATCCCCTTTTTGCGTGCCATAGGAACCAAATTGACCATGATTCCCTCCTTCAATCGTGACATACTGCGTTGAGCTAGGCATATACCGTTTTCCTTTGCCCCATGCCTCCCAATCCAACACGCCATCATTAGACGCAGTGACTTGCAATACTGGCAGTTTAGCATCTTCAAGAGTTCCAGCTTTTTCTGCATAGGCCGCAAGGAAAAAGATACCCTCAATTTGATTCAAATGCTCCGCAGCATATCGTGAAGCAAAAACACCGCCAAGCGAGTGGCCGCCTATAACGTAACTTTCCTCTGGATGCTCAGCAATAAAATCATCCGCTTTGTTTTGCCCCATTAAAGCAAGATTAAGCGGCATACTTGCAATGTATACACGGTGGCCTGCGTCAGCGAGCTTGTGAGCTAAAGGTGCATAGCTTTTTGGATCTACTAATCCACCTGGATAAAAAATAACATTAGGCTGAACAATCCCAGCTGCTCCAGCGGTCGGTTCAAAGCGATAGCCTGCTTGTCCAATGCTGACCGCAACTTGTTCATCGCTCTTCATCGCAGCTTTAGCCTCAGCAGATGGTGAATAAACCATCATTTGATACGCGACAGCCAGCGACAATAGTAATACCAAAACAATGGCTAACGTCCAAATAAGTACCCTCTTTTTTCGCGCTTGCTTCGGTTTTGCCAATGCCTGTGAATCGTGACTCATTTCGTGCACTCCCTTTATTCCAGCATCTTCATTAGCAGCTTTTGTGATTCCAGAGCTTCTTCACCATTCACGCTTGGACTCTTATCTTGTACGATACATTGAATGAAGTGAAGAACAGCATCCTCAAAACCTCGTTGTTTCAGAGTCGTTTGCCAAGATGGCGGCAACGTTTGTGTTACTGTATCGTCACGCTCTACTTCGAGCAAACTCATATTTTTCACACGAATAATTTCGCCTGACGATACAATTTCGAGCTGCTCCAAGTTCGTTCCTGCGTGTCGGTGCATCGCAGTCGATAACGTGTAACCGCCGAGTGTACTGTAGTGATGCTGTGTATAAAGCAGCTGATTATGCTCGTTAACATTAACGACGCCGTCAATCACAGTCGCCTTCCCATCTGCAAGCCAGCGTGCTGTATCAACTACATGCAAATAATCGTCCAGCATCGTAAAATCTGCGGTTTGCGGACCAACTGAATTCGTCCGATGTTTCTCCATCCGAATCCATGCCGTGTCCGTCATTCGGTCCTTTGCTTCTATGTATAAAGGGGAAAAACGACGGTTAAAGCCAACCATCAGCTTCCTGCCTAACTTTTCTGCGAGCTCCGCAAGCTGCTCTGCCTGATGCAAAGTAGCTGCCAGTGGTTTATCCACATATACATCCTTACCCTGTTTGAGCAGAGTTGACACTACCTCATAATGAGTATCAGTAGCGCTATGTACAAAAACAGCATCGCATTGGTCAGCCAGCTCGAGTAAGCTTCCATAGGATGAAATTCGGTACTGCTCGCAAATTACTGCACGCTTCTCTGCATTAGGTGAAAAAGCACCAACAAAATTCCAGTCTATAGCTTTCGATAATATAGGAAGATAGGCCTTTTGTGCAATTCCTCCAAGTCCAACCATACCAATACGCGGTTTGGTCATTTTCAACCACCTCTTCATAAGTTTCATTATTAACAGGATTACATCAAGCTATTAGCAATAAACCATTTAACTCGCTCCCTAAACTATACACTTATTTGCGTGGGCTGGCATTTGAATACGAAAATTATAGTACCTGATAAATAAATCCAGCTACTCATCCGAATAGGTCATTTAAGTCTAGTGACAGTTGAACGCTGCTCGATTACAATTAATTTAGGTGAAGCACACCGCTCGTACTTCGGACATTTGTTCGTGATCGGGCGGTGTTTTTTTATTTTATGAGGATGGGGTGGGATGTTACATATGGTGAATCGTATTGTATCTGTTAGTGGGAATGAAGGTGGATTGGTTCATTTGGACACAGTGAAACAAGCATACACGAGGTGGATTGCGATGCATTCTGAACTGCGCAAAACTAAGAGTGAACGCAGACGTCGATTAGAAGAGCGCGATGATCATGGCGAGCAGCTATTTGCAATTCATATATGGTGGCCGGTACTCGGCAGCTTTGACTATTTGCATCCTGAATATGAGATCAATGATTATCGCGATGGCAGCCGCTTTCTCGACTTTGCTTATGTTCGCCCACCATATCGAATTTCTATCGAGATTGACGGATACGGGCCGCATCACAAACAAGCGTCTCGACGAAAATTTTCAGATGATCGCTTTCGCCAAAACCAGCTTGTGCTGGATAACTGGATTGTAGTGCGTTTCTCCTATGACGACATCGGTGAGCGGCCTAGACAATGCCAGCAGTTTCTTCAACAGTTGCTCGGGAAATTGTATGGTCTCGGAAGCTCCGAAAAGTTGGATCTACCGTTACCTGCATCCTATCGAGAACTACTAAGATGGGGACAGCAACGTGAGCGGGGATCAACCTTTACTCCCAAGGAAGCGCAGCATCTTCTAGGTGTCAGCCACTGCACAGCACGTAAATACTTGCAGCATCTGCTGCAGCAAGGACTGCTCGAACAAGCATCTGGCCATAAACGCATACGCACCTACCGCATATCGTCGAAAGTTGCTCAATTGATTATATAAACCTAGAAATAATAAACACATTAGCTCACTACTAACAATTGTGCATTTGAGGCATATTGGAGGGCTAGTTATGAAAATTAGACTAGTTTTTAGTTCTATTTTTGCGCATTTGATCTGTTTGGCGGAAATAGAGCTAGTTTCTAGTGCTATTCCCAACAGCATTGTCCATTTGAGGCATATTGGAGGACTAGTTATGAAAATTAGGCTAGTTTTTAGTTCTATTTTTGCGAATTTGGCCGGTTTGGCGGAAATAGTGCTAATTTCTAGTGCTATTCCCAACGACTTCGTGCATTTGAAGCATATTGGCGAGCAAGTTATGAAAATTAGACTAGTTTTTAGTTCTATTTTTGCGAATTTGGTCAGTTTAGCGGAAATAGAGCTAATTTCTAGTGCTATTCCCAACAGCATTGTCCATTTGAGGCATATTGGCGTACAAGTTATGAAAATTAGACTAGTTTTTAGTTCTATTTGTGCGAATTTGGTTAGTTTGGCGGAAATAGTGCTAATTTCTAGTGCTATTCCCAACGACTTCGTGCATTTGAAGCATATTGGAGAACAAGTTATGAAAATTAGGCTAGTTTTTAGTTCTATTAGTGCGAATTTGCTCTGCTTGGCGGAAATAGTGCTAATTTCTAGAGCTATTCCCAACAGCATTGTCCATTTGAGGTGTATTGGAAGTTAAATCCATAAAACTCACAAGAGAAATGCTACTCTATTACATTTCTATATAAAAACACACTGTAAACTCTCAAAATTTGGTACACTAGTAGCAAATTTGTTTTAAAAAAGGATGATGACCATGTCCGATCATAACGACCGTGATGATCTTGCTGATCGACGCCGCAGTAAGCTGAAGGTGCTTCGATTTGATAATAACGGTAAAGATTTAGTTGAATCCGAAAAGCCTGATGAAACCTTTGCGGACGTAGGCGGGCTTGAGGATGTTAAGAAAAAAATACGCATGAATTTCATATTGCCATTGAAGCAGCCTGAGCTGTTTGCAGCCTACGGCAAAGAAGCGGGCGGCAGCCTTCTGCTCTACGGGCCTCCAGGCTGCGGCAAAACCTTTCTTGCGCGAGCGGTTGCTGGAGAAATAGATGCTAATTTCATGCACATTGAGCTGCAAGCTATTCTAGGCATGTACGTCGGTCAAAGCGAAAACAATTTGCATGACATTTTTGAGAAGGCTCGGGAAAATAAACCATGCGTCATCTTTATTGATGAGCTTGACGCGATGGGCGGCAGCCGCAATCAGATGCGTCAACATCATGACCGCATACTCGTCAATCAGCTTCTGATGGAGCTTGATGGACTTCGTACGTACAATGATCAAGTATTTGTCATCGGTGCGACGAATACGCCTTGGTACCTTGACTCCGCGCTGCGCAGACCCGGAAGATTTAATCATATGATTTTTGTACCGCCGCCTGAAGAATCGGAGCGTACAACCATCCTGCAGCTAAAGCTAGCTGGAAAGCCGCTTTCCTCGCTTGATTTAAATAAAATCTCGAAGGAGACCAAACATTTCTCAGGAGCGGATCTGGAGCAAATCGTGAAGGATGCCGTTGAGAGCGCACTGGAGCGTACACTCGATATTGGAGAAATTCAGCCCATATCTCAGGACGATTTGAAAAAAGCTGCGAAAAACCGAAAGGCGACCACTCTCGATTGGTTTGCCACAGCCAAAAACTATGCTACGTTCAGCGATATTAATCAGGACTATCAAATCGTTCTCGATTATATGAAACAAAGCGGTTTGAAATAAATCCGATATAGCGAGGTAGACATAGTTATGATGGAAATAGAAGAAGAAATGACCAGTAAACGATACGAGCGAATACAACAGCTCATGGGTTGGAAAAAGTTTAAGGAAGCTTCTGTTGAGGCGCTTGCGCTAATTCAGGATACTCCAGAGGACCCCTATGCCTATGCACTGTTCGGGCAAGTTAGTCTATACATGGATAATCTGGATCAAGCCCTTCACTGGACCGAACAATCGCTTCAACGTGACCCGGAAAATGAATTAGCCTGGTTTGTTCGCAGCAATGCTTTTTATTCGATGGAAAATTGGAAAGCAGCCTTGGAATCGATTGCCGAAGGACAGCGAATTGATCCTTATGAACCACATTATTATTTCTTGCTGGCTAACATATACAATAAAACGAGAAGGTATGAAGAAGCCCGGGATTTGCTATTGAAAGGACTTGAAATCTCTCCTGAAAATTCATTGTATCTCGCTAATTTAAGCTATAACGAAGCGTTGTTGAATCATTTTGCCGAATCAAAAATGCTGGCTAATCAAGCTTTGCGGCTTGATGTCGAGTCTGATATGGTTTACTTATATTTGGCATGGTCAGCAGAAAGACGGAACGATTACGATGATTATCTGCTCATGCTCAAGAACGCGATTAGATTAGATCCTGAAGACAAACAAATTCGTCAGGAGTTTCTCGAAGGACTGCAAAAAAATTATAAATTTTATCGTATCATGCTTTTGCCGGGAAATATCTTGAAAAAGCTAAAGCCCTGGCAGGTTCTTCTCATTTGGATTGTGATTTGGATTGTCTTTAAGCCGCTCGTTATATTATTTATTATTCTTTATGTCGCGACGCACTGGATTACAAGGCTGCTCGTGCATGTAAAAGTGTTTGGCTGGAAACGAAGAAGGTGAGCAGCTTGTGCTCACCTTCTTTTTCACTCAAATCGATGCCATGCCTATATTATTTAAGCACAATATCCAGCCTCATAATCGTTATATAAGCTTGTTGACGCGTATACGTGCCTTTTGGGCTAAATTTATTGTTTCCAATGCCTTTCATGACATCATGCATCGACACAAAATCAACGCTCGGCTTAGCCCAGCTTGCTATGATGCTGTTGTCTGCAAATGCCGAAGCGTCAGCTGGAACCTTATAGCCAAGCACCTTGGCTGTGTTCGTAAGCATGACCGCTGCTTCTTGCCTCGTGATGCTTCCGCTCGGATCAAACTTCCCATTTCCTTTACCTTTGACGATACCCATCAAATAAGCAGCTACTACTTCTTTAACCTTCGTATCCGTAAATGGATTATCGCTCAGGACAACTTGTTTTTCTGCTAAAATTTCATCAATCGTTTGGCTTTTCTCCACTTCAAGCAGTCTAATAATAATTTTCGCAAAATCTGCACGTGTGATTAGCTTCTTGTAGTTGTTTTGCAGCTCCGCTGGAATGAGCCCGGCTGATATCGCTTCATCTACCTCTATCTTTGCCCAAGCATCAGGTTGATCGCCTACTGCTGCACTCGTGTCAATCTTAAAGAAGTAGCTTGCCCTGTCGCCTGTTGCCTCATCTAAGATGAACAATTCATAATAGGGAACGCCATACTCAAAGGTTACTGTTCCCGTCGTATTAGCGGGTAAAGCATTTACGAGCTCCTTCTTGCCGTTTATCGTCCAAGGTACTGGACTCGAAACCAAAACACCATTTACCAAGCTATAACCAAATACAACAACGCTAGTATCAACCTTTGCTGTATAGTTAAGAACTGCTTTTTCTGGAACGAGAATCGAAGTAATTGTAACATCCTTATATACATCTCCTAGATCGTTGAACGTTAGCGTCTCTTTCACTTCGCCCGATTTCTTCGAAATCGAATATGTATACTTATCCTTCGAAATCTCAGCTGCAGCAGCTGGCATTACGAATGAAAACGTCATTAAGCAGATTGTCAGCCATATCAAAACAGCTTTTTCCCTTCTTTTCATACCAGTACCTCCATGTTTAATGAAATGTATCTGCTATTAATTCAACAATACCAGTGGATTTCCCTTCATTTTCGACAAAACCGCTGCTTATAAAACCTATACAATAAATAGCAAAAGACATTTGTGCACTTACAGTGCGGCAAATGTCCTTCATTCATACTGTTGCTATTGTTGGTGCTTCTGTATCAATTCCCGCTTTAGCTCCCACGTCGCTTCACTTAAATTAACGCGGTACGCTTCCGCATTGAGCTTACGCAAATATTGCGGCCAAAATAGTTCAAATTGTCCCTTATGATAGCTTCGAATTTGATCTAAGCTCGGCATATCATATACTAATTCGCCATCTACAAAAATCGGCTTTAATAATGTTATCGCCTCATAATGAGTAATAAATTTATGGATATAAGAATGAACTGGGTCAAACAGTTTAATTCGCTCTCCCCTGTTTACATGCTGCTCATCTCTCAGCGTAATATAATCTGCTTCTGCTTTTCCAGTTGATGTGTTAATGATTCGGTAAAGCTGCTTGAAACCCGGTGTCGATATCTTCTCTGGATTAGCTGAAATTTTGATAACCGGCTCGTAACTGCCGTTTTTCTCACGCGCAACAAGCTTGTACACACCCCCGAGTGAAGGCTGATCCGCTGCGGTAATCAGCTTCGTACCGATACCCCATACATCAATCTTTGCGCCTTGCGACTTTAGGTTAGAAATAATAGCTTCGTCCAAGTCACTGGAGGCAACGATATTCACATAAGGCAGGCCAGCTTCATCGAGCATTTTCCGCGCCATTTGTGATAAATACGCTAAATCGCCGCTATCAAGGCGGATCGCATTCATTCGTTTACCCTGGCTCTCTAGCATATGGGCGATCTTAATCGCGTTGGGAACTCCGCTTTTGAGCGTGTTGTACGTATCTACCAGCAGAGTTACATAGTCAGGCAGCGATTCCGCATAAGCTCGAAATGCTTCCTCCTCCGTATCATGCCCCTGCACCCAAGAATGGGCATGCGTGCCTTTGGCAGGAATGCCAAACAGCATGCCAGCCCTCATATTAGACGTCGCATGGAAGCCCGCAATATAAGTAGCTCTTGCTCCCCAAACCGCTGCATCTGCCTCTTGCGCACGCCTCGTTCCGAACTCAAGCAATACGTCATCTGGAGCAACCTGCTTAATTCGAGCAGCCTTCGTCGCGATCAACGTCTGATAGTTCATCATATTGAGGATAGCCGTTTCTATGAGCTGTGCTTCAAATACGCGTGCCTCAACGCAGAACAATGGTTCATTCGCAAAAACGAGCGTTCCTTCCTCTACCGAATAAATATTGCCTGTAAACCTGAAGCTACGCAGCTCATCAAGAAACTCCTCTTTGTAGTTCTCTTCTTGCGTACGCAAATATGTAATTTCCTCTTCTCCGAAATGAAGAGATTGAATGTATTCCACAATTCTCTCCAAACCTGCGAATACAGCAAAGCCGTTATTAAAGGGAAGCTTTCGGAAATACGCCTCGAATACAACCCTCTCATCTTTGCTTCCTTGCAGCCAATGCGCGTACATCATATTTATTTGGTACTTATCTGTATGAAGTGTCAAATTTGTATAACTCATCCCATTAACTCCCTTCCCTAGTACTCTCTCCAATACCCGTTCCTTTAACTCTTGAAAACAAAAAAAGCGCCGTTGAGATCGAATAACTCCGCTCAATAACGCATCATATTTTCACTTCGGTGCTCTTGTACTGGTACATTATTTGAACCAGCCCTTTTCTTTAAACCGAGTAATTGCCTCGATGCGGTTGCTGACGTCAAGCTTATCAAGAATGACAGATATATAGTTGCGAACGGTACCTGTCGTAATAAACAGCTCGCTTGCAATTTCCTTCGTGTTTTTCCCGTCTGCTACGAGCACAAGCACTTCCTTCTCACGCTCTGTTAACGGATTTTCTTGTCCGTATGCCTCATCTACAAGCTCCGATGCGAAGATCCGTCGTCCAGCCATCACGCTGCGAATCGAATTTGCAAGCTCCTCGCTTGGGCTGTCCTTGAGCAAATAGCCGCTAACTCCCGCTTTGAGAGCACGCTCAAAGTAACCGGATCTTGCAAATGTCGTCAAAATAATGACCTTGCAGCCCTGTCCCTTCAGCTCCTCAGCAGCATCAAGCCCAGTCTTGGCCGGCATTTCAATATCCATAATACAAATATCAGGCTTGTGCTCATGCACAAGACTTATGGCATGTTCTCCATTGCTTGCTCTTCCGACGACCTTCATATCCTCTTCCAAGTCAAGCAAGGAAGCGAGGGCGCCCAGCAGCATGCGCTGATCCTCGGCAATGACGATTCTGATCATATTATCCCTCAATCCCCTTTTCAGCTAATCATTACATTTGTTTAATAACGTTTGGCACTTTAATAATGAGCGTCGCTCCATCATTCGAAATGATATCTAGGCTTCCATTCACGAACTCAAGACGCTCCTTCATGCCTTGAAGACCATGGCCTCCATAGTTTCTAGCTTCCTCAGGAATTCCTACACCATTGTCCTGCACCTTCAGCAACAGCTCTGTACGCGATGACTGAATCGTTACGGTGCACGTCGTTGCTCCGCTGTGCTTGACAACATTCGTTACCGCTTCCTTCAAACACATGCTGAGAACATTTTCAGTGAGCAAATTCGCAGTACCAAGCTTCAATTCTCCCACGAGCTCGAATTCAATTTCGGCAGCCTTCAAAATCTGCTTTACCCGAAACATTTCATCCTCAATTCTCGTCCCGCGCATCTGCGTAACCATTTCCCGCACTTCTTTAAGCGCGGTTCTCGCCGTCTGGCGAACATCATTGATTTCCGCTTGGGCTTGCGCTGGGTTCTTGACCATCAGCTTGCCGGCGAGGTCGCTCTTCAAACCGATTAGCGACAGCTTCTGTCCCAGCGTATCATGCAAATCACGTGCGATTCGCTGCCTCTCCTCAAGCTTTACAAGTTCCGATATCCGCTTATTCGCGTCCTCAAGCTGCCCTTCGAGCTGCCCCTGCTTGTTTTTGTTGTACGTGTTGAAGGGAAGCAGAATAACGACGATGAGACTGATGAGTATGAACGGAAACTGTGTAAAAAACAACGTGTTCTGTGTAGCAAATCCGTAATTGACCGTTACGAACGTACTGACAATATGAATCGTATACAAAGTAAAAAATCCAGCTCGATTCTGAATATGTCCGATAAAAAAAGCTAGAAATATCGAAAAATAAACATAACTGAACAATAAGGTCATCGCAATCGATATAATAATTTGCACACTGGTCCAGAAATACACTAGCCAGCCCTTAGACACAAACGATAGCCGGTAACAAATAAAAAACAAAATAATCATGATGATACCGGATACGGCTTCATAAGGGGAAGACGAACGAAAAATAAAATAAAAAGGCAAAATACAGAAGACGACCCACACATATGGGCTTAGACCTGTGTTTTTCTGAAAAATCTGATACCACTTGTTCATGGTCGTCCATCCTTTATCCCATGCCATACGATGGTGATGATTATTTTATAATCATTTTAGCATATACAACATTTCAAGTATTTATTTTCCTTGATGCTGTATGCACTAGAAGCCAGCCTGTAAGGGCATGGCTTCTGGTGTATGTTTAAATGGAGTTATTTAAATTTCAAGCTTGCTTGTGTAGCTTTTATTTTCTCAGATGATGCTTTTGCTTTACGAAGACGATGCTTGATCCCTTTGAAGCTGACAAATTTTTTGTCTGATTCATCCCAAAGACGGAACTGGAGCGATTCTAAGCTTTCGCTGATCGTAATCGTCGTCGCTTTGTGAAGCGGCGGCGTTGCATTATGCGCTTTTTCCAAGTTATAGTTCGGAACCTTTGGGCTCAAATGATGAACGTGGTGGAAGCCGATGTTGCCTGTAATCCATTGCAGCACTTTAGGCAGCTTGTAGTAAGAGCTTCCGTCAACGGCAGCTTTCACATAACTCCACTCGTCTTCATTTTCAAAATAAGAATCCTCAAATTGATGCTGTACATAAAACAACCATATGCCGAGCAGACCCGATACAAAAAACACAGGACCTTGAACAAGCAGGAATGCTTGCCAACCGATTGCCCAGATAAGCAGCGCGTAAGAGCCTACGATCAAAGCATTTGTTAAATAAGTGTTCATCCGTTCCTTGCGTCTAGCACCTTTAATATTAAAGCGGTATTGAATAAGGAAAACACCGATTGGACCAAGTCCAAACATAACTAGCGGATGACGATACATACGATATGCAAACCGGCGCATAAGCGGCGCTGCTGCGTATTCTTCCACCGTTAAAATCCACAAATCGCCAACGCCCCGTTTATCGAGGTTGCTGCTTGTTGCGTGATGGATAGAATGTGAATTTTTCCACTGTCTATAAGGGACAAGCGTAATGACGCCTGTAATTGTACCTATGATATCGTTTGCTTTTTTGCTTTTGAAAAACGATCCGTGACAACAGTCATGAAAGATGATGAATGTACGAATGACGAAACCAGAAGTAAGCAGCACCAACGGAGCAGTAAGCCAGTACGATATGGAAAGACTATAGTAAGAGGCATACCAGAGCAGAACGAGTGGCACTAAGGTGTTAATAAGCTGTCTGATACTCGACTTTAAATCCGTTTTCTCAAATGGGGCAACTTCTTTTTTCAAGTGAGCATGTTTAAGCTCTGTCATCGCATTTTCCTCCTCAATATGACGCTTGGAGAGTATCCCGGACGTCTAACGCAGTATTCTAACTTTATTGTAAAGAAAACTGTCAGGTCATTGTAGTCATAAACGTCAATACGATGGCATGACATTTGTCATATAGCCATCTGGGAAGTTGTCTTATTTATGTAAAAGAACCCATAAAACAGAAAGAAGCTACCCGGGAAGAAGCATTCGCTTCTTCCCGGGTAGCTTCTTTATTTGCTAACCCTAATTAAATAGCCCAATTTCCTTTACGGAAAATAGGGACAACCTTTCCATCCTTCGTGATGCCATCGATATCCATTTCAGCTGAGCCGATCATAAAATCATTATGCGTGATGCTGGCATTTACGCCATTCTCAGCAAGCTCTTCAGGTGACATCGACTTGCCGCCCTCAATATTGAAAGCATAACCGCTGCCGATTGCCAGGTGATTAGATGCATTCTCATCAAACAACGTATTATAGAACAAGATGTTGGACTGTGAAATCGGTGACTCATGCGGAACGAGCGCAACCTCGCCTAGGTAATGCGCGCCATCATCAATGTCTACGAGCTTCTGCAAGATGTCTTGCCCTTCTTCAGCCTCTACCTTCACAATACGTCCGGCTTCAAACGTCAGCTTGAAACGATCGATAATGTTGCCGCCATAGCTTAGCGGCTTCGTGCTGGATACATAACCGTTTGCGCCTGTTTTTAGCGGAACTGTAAACACTTCCTCGGTCGGCATATTCGCCATGAAAGGAATGTTGTTAATGTTCGTGCTGCCTGCAGCGACCCAAATATGCTTCTCTGGCAATTCAATCGTAAGATCCGTGCCAGGAGCCGTATAATGCAATTTGTGAAAACGGTTCTGGTTGAGCGTCTCGCCCTTGCTGTGAAGGTTCGCATTATGCTCTTCCCACGCTTTGACAGGGTTCTCAGCATGCAAACGAACCGATTCAAAAATAGCTGTCCACAGCTTTTGGGCCGCTTCCTCTTCCCCTGCATCCGGGAATACCTTCGCTGCCCATTGCTTGCTCGCTGCAGCAACTACTGTCCAGCTCACCTTATCCGATTGAATAGCTCTGCGGAACTCCTGCAAGCCTTGGCCAGATGCCTTCTGGAAGCTGGAAATACGTCCTGAATCGATGCCTTTCAGCAAATCTGGGCTTGATGAAACGATGGAGATAAATGCTGCTCCGCGTTCCACAAAGGAGTTGCGTTTTGCCGTTTCCCATTCGGGGTAACGCGCAAATACTTCGTCTGCTGCTTGCTCATATTTTAATCTGGACAATGAATCGTCAGTCCATTCCACATGGACGTTGCTCGCGCCTGCTTCATAGGCTTTGCCGGCTACAAGTCTAACGAGTGCTGCTTGATCGACAGCTCCTGTAACGAATACCTCTTGGCCCTGCTGTACGTTCACTCCAATTTTTACAATCAACTCTGCATACGTATCTAAATGATGTTCAAATCCACTCATGATCTCGTATTCTCCCTTCATTCATACCTCTATGTACAAACATGCTGCAGCCTAAATTGTATCGAATATACAAGCCCATAGTCAAATAACATGGACCTACGAATTAGACTCTGGTTCAGAGCTGCAAATACCATAAAAGAAGAGATGAATAAACTCATCAAGAAAATCGTCTACTTGTTCGCTTTGCTGCGCCAAATCAAGGAACATGTGGGATTGCGCTTTTAGCATATTGATATAAGCGATAATGGTCGGAGTCGAAACCTTCTTCGAGATCTCGCCCTTCCTTTTCCCTTCTTCTACAAATTGTACGACGAGCGGCATTCCCTTTGTTCGATAAAGCTCTTCAATATATTGATTCGTTTCGTCATCAATCAGGAACTGTGTGAAAAATTCAGGAGTAAAGGCGCGATAAGCTTCCTTATCTACAAAAACGATATATTGAATGATCTCCTTTAAGGAGTGATCACCTTGAATGAATGTTTCAAAATCGGTAATGCTCTTATCAATAAATTGTTTGAACACCTCGCTAAGCAGTGCTTCCTTACTGCCGAAATAATTGTAAATCGTCACTTGAGATACTTCAGCTTCCGCTGCAATATCGGCGATTCGTATTTTTTTTGGCTCCCACGTCTTGAGCATGTCTAAAACCGTCTTCTTAATCTTCTCCTTGATTAATTCCTTCCTTCTCTCGAAACCGTTCATACTGCCTCCTGCAATCAAGTCTATTTTAATTCAATGAAATTATAGCACATCTATATTTCATAACCCATTGACTTCTAACCCTAACGAAATTATCATAAATAATGAAATCAAATAATAAAATAATTTCATAATTACAAATGCGGGGTGCAGCGGTATATGTTAATCGTTGAGGGGCTGACTAAGCTTTTTCGGAATGGCCGCGGCATTACAGATGTGTCATTCACGGTAAACAAAGGTGAAGTGTTCGGTTTTTTGGGCCCTAATGGTGCAGGCAAATCGACGACTATTCGTCACATTATGGGTTTTATGAAGCCGGATCATGGACGCGTATCCATAAAGGGACTCGATACCTGGGCGAAACAAGGAACGGTGCAGAAGTTTGTTGGCTATTTGCCTGGGGAAATCGCTTTTATCGAAGGAATGACAGGAAAAGCTTTCCTTGAATTTCTCTCCTCTATGCAGAGAGTGGACAGCTCAGCCAAACGCCGGAGCCTAATCGAACGGCTGCAATTCGACGTCAACACGCCGATTCGGAAGATGTCCAAAGGCATGAAGCAAAAAGTCGGAATTGTCGCCGCATTCATGCATGATCCCGAATTAATCATTCTCGATGAACCTACCTCCGGTCTCGATCCTCTCATGCAGCAGACATTTATTGAGCTTGTTCTCGAAGAGAAGGCGAAAGGAACGACCTTTCTGATGTCTTCCCATAGCTTTACCGAAATCGAGCGAACCTGCGACCGCGCCGCCATAATAAAGGACGGGAAAGTGATGACCGTCAAAAACATACATGAGCTTCAGTCCATGCAGCGCAAGCTGGTTGAGATTGTTTTCGAGCAAGCCACAGATGCTCATCTGTTCGTGTTATCGGGCACAGTGCCTATCGAATCACACGATGGCAGACGGGTCACAGTCGCCGTGCAGGGCAATTATAACGAGCTGATTCGAGAGACGGCCAAATACCCTATTCGCAGTCTCGATATCACCGCACAAAATCTTGAGGACGTATTCATGCACTATTATGACCGGAAGGAGCTCGCCTGATGAACGCTCCCCTTTTCAAACAAATGATGAAGATCAATCTTAAAGGAATAAGCAACTACGCCTTCGGCTCGGCCTTCTATATTTTGCTCATGTTCTGGCTGTATCCCGGCATCGCGCAAAACACAGGAGCACTTAACGAGCTTATGTCGGCTCTGCCCGAGGGAATCGTCAATGCTTTTGGCGTTCAATCCGGCTTCGGGAGCATGGAGGCCTTCATCTCTGGAGAGTATTACGGACTCATTTTGCCTCTTCTGCTCTCTATATTCAGCATCATGCTGTCTACGGGCCTAATGGCAAGGCTGGTGGATCAAGGCTCCATGGCTTATCTGCTGTCCACACCGACATCTCGACAGCGTATCGCCGTAACGCAAGCAAGTGTACTCGTCGCTGGACTGCTGCTGATTATGATCGTTACGACAGCTGCTGGTTTTATTGGCTATGCCTTGTTTATCGGTGATCGATACGAATTTGACGGTTCCCGCTTCATTTTATTGAATGTCATCGCATGGATGCTGTTCTTCGCAATAGGCGGCATTTCCTTCTTCATTTCTGCTCTCTCCAGCGACGAGAAGAAAGCACTAGGCATCTCGGGGGTTACTACGTTTGGCATGTTCGGATTCGATATGCTCGGCAAAATCAGCGAGAATATAGAATGGCTCCGTTTCGTCTCCCTCTTTTCATTATATAGGCCGAGTGAACTCGCGAGCGGCGGCGGTAACCCGATACTAGCCTCGGTCATTCTCTTTTTGATCGGTCTTGCTGGCTTTATGGCAGGCATCATCACATTCAGCAAACGAGATTTGCCATTGTAATGCCTCATTAAGTATTGATACAAGCAAAAAAAAGAGGAAGCCCGACTTTAAACTGGTACCTATAGACTGGATACTTTTAAAAAAGGTGTTCAGGCTGTGGGTACCTTTTTGTATACTGGAGTAAGTAACGGAGGGATTTCGTGAGTAAGAACGAGAAATCTTTGAGACAAACGGATTTAATGTAGAGGTAATTGGAATAAAACGTGTAGAGCAATGTGCTAACTGTTGGAAGAAAGCCTATGAAACGCTGGGATTATTGGATTGGCCGACTCTCGTAAAGAGAGTTCTCGACGTCCTCTAAAAAGGGAACTAACGCAAGATGAAGTCATGGGCAAAGCCAAACTCGAACACCGAACCTTCCCTAACAAACTCCAAAGGGATTTCAAGCAGGGTGTTCCAGGGCTTGTTTTACTTACCGAAATCACCTATCTTCCATACGGACGCACAGAGATCGCCTATTTATCGACCATCTTCTTTTTTAACCCTAGTATTAGATCCCGTTATTAAATACCAACAACCATTCAATTCACTTTTAGAAAACCAGCTGCAACTACCTTTTGAACGGCCTCTTCACGATTACGTACATCCAACTTAAGGTATGCGGAAGAAGCATAGTTGCGTACTGTCCCGTCGGATAAATAGAGTTTTGAAGCTATCGTTTTGTAACGAAGTCCTTGTGCAACTAGCTGTAATATTTCAAGTTCTCTGGCTGTTAGGTCATATGATTCCATTACAACCTTACTATCATGCTCGGTGATTGAACTACCCCTTTCCTCAAGCATCACTTCTGACTCGCCAAACAATTGATTAGATATAAATGGAGCAATAATCGTTCCTCCACGATAGACGAGACGTATCGTTTCAGCTAGCTCGCGTGGCTCCATAGACTTTAATAAATATCCATCTGCACCACTTCTCAGCACTTCCTTTGCTTTTTCCTTATCCTGAAAAGTAGTAAGAATAAGAACGCGGACAGCTGGCCAATTCTGTTTGATCAACTTAGTTGCTTCTATTCCGTCTCTATTCGGCATATCCAAATCCATTAGAACGACATGCGGCTGTAACTGCTCGCAATATTCTGTAGCCTTTACCCCATCTTCAGCCATTCCAACGACAAGCAAATCACGCTGACCTTCTAACAACGTTTTTAGACTTTCTCTTATGAAAGGTTGGTCATCAACTACTAACAATCGTATCATCTCGTTTGGCTGTGCCGTTTGCCTTGGTAACGTACACGTAACGACTGTGCCTTCACCAACTTCAGAATAGATTGACACTTGACCTTGAAGATTGCTTGCACGTTCTTTCATCGCCCTCAGTCCGAATCCATCCTGTAACACCGCTGTCCCAAGACCGTTATCTTGAACTTCAAGCCTTGTTTGTTGCTCCTCAAATTGAAGAAGGACAACAAGCTCTGTAGCTTGACCATGTCGTACAGCGTTTGTTAAAGATTCTTGTAAGCAACGATAAAGAGTCGTATGAGCTAGTTTAGTTATCGTTGTTTCTTCCCCCAATGTTCGAAAACGGACGACAACGTCAGAATTGAATTGAAATTCATCTACAAGTCCCTTCAAAGCTTCAACCAATGTTAATCGATCATGCGGTGTTTCTAGTTGATGTACAAACCCTCTGCCTTCATCCATACTTTTGCGTGCTAAGCGCAACAAAGCCTCTAGCTTTGTTTGACCCTCACTAGTCATAAGTTCCGTTCGAAGCGTCTCTAAACCCATAATGATGGACGCATAGGAATGGCCTAACGTATCGTGCAAGTCTTTCATAAGACGGCTGCGTTCTTCGCTTATAGTTACTTTCTCAATTTGAGATATATACTGCTCTAGTACTGCATTTTGATTACGAATAATTCCATTCTGCCGATGATTGACAACAAGTAGATGAAAAGCAAACCCAATTGTATAAGCAAGTCCTATATCTATAATCAAATCCAATAACACATGGTGCTCGGCAGCCGCATTAATGACAAGTGGAATAGCGAGAACCGTAATTGGGGCCGACCATCGATAAGATTGTTTTGCGCTGTTGGCTGCGATCATAAAGGCAGGTATCAAAAAAGTCGTATAAGCTTCAGGGAAGATCATACTTAAATATAAACTTATACCTCCAGAAAGTACCATTTCAGATACAAGATAATAGTTATAGTTAAACAGCAAACTAAGCCACGGGATAGAAAATGAGATAATCTGCCAAATTATCATTCCCCAAATCGGTATCGTTAATTGAGCTTGCTCATCTACCATTGCGGACATGACAGAAACACTAGCCAAAATCCGAAATAGAAGCAATATCCAATCATACCAAAACCATTGTTTGACTACATCAAACATGTGTAGCACCTCACCTAAACTTCATCCTTATTATACATAATAGTATAGAGTATTCACTCTCCTGACGCATCCTGTTTACGCAGAATCGCCAGATATCGCCCTAACCATGTATCGTGTATATCCTCCAATTGCTTGCGTGATACCTTTTCCTAACCACGCGCCAAAAAAGATAAGTACAATACCTGCTAACATAATGATTAAAGAATGTTCCAACGTATCAATCGTCATAAACATTATTTGAATATTCACGAATGGAACAAGTAAAGGCGCTGCAATAAAGGCAAGCGGCACAATATATAATATGACAGCGCAAAAAAGACTTATCCAGCCTACGACCAGCTTTAGCATTAACCAAAAAATAGCATTCCAGTTGCGTTGATCTAGAAGCTCTCGCTTAGCTTGAACCCATAACGATCCTTCCACTAGTAGTTCCACATCTTCCAACTCTATTGTTAGATCAGTATAAATTTTGGTTTGTGTACGTTCATATCGGACGAACTTCCGTGCTGAACGCATAACAAACGTTAATATCGGTATCCCAATTACCGTGAACGACATACCTAATCCAAATGTTAGAGTCACTAAATAGAAGCAAAAATAAAATAGACCTGAAATAAAAGTAAAGAACAAAAAGATTACATTTTGCAGGTTGTTTAACAATAGCTTTTTCAAAAGAAATGCACCTCCAGAGTTTTGTAATGCCCTTATATCCTCTGCAGTTTAAACGTCAAACCCTCTCTATTCCTAGTGTCAAAACGTCATATGACATGTAACATTGTTTATCTTAAGCAAGGAAACGAAAGGGATGACATAAGGTAACTTGTTAGAATGACACTCTTTTTGTGATACTCGTGAAGCAGTGTTATCCGTTTGACTTGTACGCTAGCCAACTACAAACACATAAGGAGAATGAATAGTGAATAACAAATTTCGCAAGGTCAGTATCGTCGCTTTACTTTCATTTACAACTATATTTACAGCCTGCACGGCGCCCGTTTCCAATCGAGATACTAGTCCAGTCGCATCTCAGATATCGAATGAGGTCAGCACAAATATTAAGTTAAACCCACAAGAAATTGAGGACTTTATTGATCCTGTATTTGAAAATATGATGGAAAAATACAACGTGAATGGATCCAATTTTGTCGTTGTTCAAGATGGTAAAGTGCTCGTCAATAAAGGGTATGGCTTTGCAGACAAAGAAAAGGAAATTGCTGTAGATAAAGATACTGTGTTTCAAATCGCATCTGTTTCAAAAACATTTACTGCTTTAGCTGCACTGCAACTCGTAGAAGGTGGGAAAATGGAGCTAGATCGAGATATTCAAGACTATCTCGGGGGAATGAAAGTACCTAACAAAACAAATACTCCGCTTACGTTATACAATTTGTTGACTTACACAGCAGGATTTGATTACCCGGATAAATCCCTCTTTTTAGACCCTAAATATGTCGATCAAGATATTCCGATGAAGGACTTTATGACAGAAAATATGCCTACAGTTGTTCGAAAACCTGGCGAAGCTTATACGTATGACAATTTTGCTTTTTTATTGGCTGGCTATGCGATTCAAAACGTAAGCGGTAAATCATACCCGCAGTATATGGAAGACAATGTGTTTAAACCGTTAGGGATGAATTCTACAAGCTCTCGATTTACGCCCGAGTTGCTGGGTAGAATGGCCACACATTATGGACCGGATGGCAAACCTCATTCAGTATCTGGACATGCACCGACCGATGGCCCACATGGCAGTATTTTGTCAACGGGTGAAGATATGGCAAAATATTTAATCATGTTTCAGCAGGAGGGAACAGTTAACGGCAAGAAGATCATTAATGAAAAAACTGCGGAACAGATGCAAACCTACGCAGTATTTGCAGACAAATCAATTCCTATGACTACAGTTGGCGGGTTTGAGGGTTATCGCAATGATATTATGAATGGCCACCATGTTGTACTGAAAGGCGGGAACCTGCCTGGTCATCAGTCCTTGATTGTGCTGTTGCCGGAGAAAAACGTTTCCTTCTACATGTCCTATAATAATGATACGATGATGAGCTTAGAGGTATATGAAGCATTTATGGATCAGTATTTCCCTGACGAGAGAGAAGTAGAACAACCGAAGTACATTCCACTAAGCGAGAAGGATGCGGAGCAATATGTTGGATCTTATTTGAACACAAGATTCTTTTTCTTGAATTCCAACTTCACTTACGGGGATGGCAACCTCATTATGGAGACAGGAACCAGTGGCAAACACACGTTAAAAATGATTCACCCACTGTTGTTTGAAGATGAAGCAGGCAACAAATTAGCTTTCAAAAAAGATCATCAGGGTCAGATTGAATATTTTTATTATACAAATCCCAATGGTCTTGATTTTGGTTCTGATGCGCGTAAGGTTCATATTAAGCCAGCATTCAATGATGTCCCTAATGATAGTGCATATTCGTCGTACATTAACAATTTACATGCGCGTGATGTCCTATTTGCCAAAGAGGGCAATAACTTTGAGCCAAGAGGCACAATGACACAAGGCGAGTTTATGGAGGTCCTTATGATTGCTCATGGCTGGCATAGTTTTCCTGATATGATTGAAGGTCACAAGAAGCAAATGATAACTGGTATTCCTGATGTTGATAGAAATGCAGTCATTACAAGACAAACAGCTGCAACTATGATTCAAAATTTAAAACAAGCTAAGCTTGAGCGAGACATTAAGCTTACTGACGACACTGCTCCATGGGCTGTTGAAGGAATTAAAGCACTTATTTCCCAAGGCATTGCAGATCCCGATACAAAAGTAAACGAGGACGGTTCAGTTGACTTCCGTTCGCAAAAACCACTGCTTCGCCAAGAAGCAAGTGCCTTACTTGATCTTGCATTTGGATATTATGCTCTGCCACGTACACCTTAAGAAACAAATGTAACGATAATAATAGCGAAAAGGAGATGATTCCTCTGTGATCCATACGGAGTAGTAATTATCTCTTTTTATTCCCACCTGCTCTATTTCTCATTCATATACTTCACCCGCATAGAACTCAATGACATCGGACCAGCATAAAAGAATCGCCATTCGTTATCGCTCGTGGATCAGCAATATCTGGTCCAGATCACTTCGAGCTTCCTCTTTTTTTTACAAATCGCCATATAAAGCATAAATAGCTTTTGCCTCAGCTATCACTTTTTGCCGCAGCTCTGCAGGCTCAACCGCTTCTATTCGTGAACCATAACTTAAAATAATTTCGCACGCCGATTCCAATCCTTGAAATTCAACTCGCGCCGATGACCAACTCGTTTTCAGTGAAGGGCTGCTTTTTACGATTTTCACATATCGTTCTTTGGATAGCCGAGAGAGCACCGTATCATGAAAGGTAATAACAGCAGGATATTGCGGCAGTCTCTGCTTAAATTCACCCATGGACTGTTCCCAGTACTGAGCCAGATCAAAGTCTGCTGGGCGTTCGAACCGCTCCTCCAGCATAAGGGCATCCAATAATCTTGAGATTCGGTAGGTCCGTTTCTCCCCGTTCACTTCGCCAATCAAATACCAAACGTTGCGCTTAGCAACGAGTCCAAGCGGAGAGACGATTCGCTCGGCGATACCGTCCTCGCGATGATAGCGAATCTTCAATAATCGTTCTTCCCAAACGGCTTCCTGCACAATCGACAAGAATGGCATTAACTCTTCCATCTGATGCCAGCCCGCTCCATCAATATGAATCTTTTGCTTCATAAGAGCTGCCCCTTTGCTCACTTCAGCAGGAGAGGCAGCCAGTATTTTTTGAACAGCCGCTTCATAATGACTCGCAATTCCTAGATCGCTCAGCAAAGAAGATGGACTGCCAACGATAACAGACACTAATTCATCCGCATGCATACCCGTTAGATTAGTTCGATACCCCTCGGATAAAACCCATCCTCCGTGCACTCCCCTCTCCGCATAAACCGGAATGCCCGCTTCACTAAGCGACTCCATATCACGAATGATGGTACGCTCGGATACCTCCAGCTTTTCCGCAAGTTCTTTTGACGTCAATTTCCCGCTGTTTTGCATCAATAATAGGATGGCAATTAACCGTCCCGCTCTCATATGCTAGGCCTCCTGTGCTGCTTTCATTCGTTTTTTTCATTGTAGCATGAATATATGACAGTAGTTGTCGTATATCGTTTGTTAAACTGACAAAGAGTAAACCATAGAAATCGGAATGGAGAGATACAATGAAACCATTAGAGGGAAAAATCGCAGTCGTTGCTGGAGCTACACGAGGAGCTGGACGCGGTATTGCAGTAAGTCTTGGAGAAGCAGGAGCCACCGTTTACTGCACAGGAAGAAGCATTCGCGGCCAAGCCTCCGATTTGAACAGAGCGGAAACGATTGAAGAAACAGCCGAATTGGTCACTGCACGAGGAGGCGTGGGCATCCCGGTTAGAGTGGACCATACAGTTGAAGTGGACGTTCAGGCTTTGTTCGAGAAAATCAACAAGGAGCAAAATGGACAACTGGATGTGCTGGTCAATAACATTTGGGGAGGAGAAAAATTAACGGAATGGGGAAAGCCGTTTTGGGAGCATTCGTTAAGCAAGGGCCTGTTAATGCAAGAGCGTGCCGTAAAAGCTCATCTCATTACGAGTCATTATGGTGCTCCATTGCTGGTGAAACGGAGAAAGGGACTAATCATTGAAGTCACTGACGGAATCGATTACCGTTATCGCGGAAGTTTGTTTTATAGCCTGGCCAAAATTTCACCTATTCATCTTGCCGCGGCAATGGCAGCTGACCTTAAGCCCTATGATGTAACGGCTGTTGCTGTAACTCCCGGCTTCCTTCGCTCCGAGGAAATGCTGGAGCATTTTGAAGTAACGGAAGAAACGTGGCTTGATGCTGTGCATGGCGGCAAGCCAGACGCCGAGCATTTCAGCCAATCGGAAACGCCATATTTTGTTGGACGTGGAATCGCAGCTCTTGCAGCAAGCAGCGATTTGCTTGAAAGATCCGGACAAGTATTCCCGAGCTGGCAGCTGTCTGATGAGTTCGGCATAACCGACGTCGATGGCAGACAGCCGCACTGGGGAAATTATGCGAAGCTGCATGGTTTCTTGTAATACCTACTTTACCCGTTTACAACTTCTCCGCCGTTAATATGCAGCATTTGGCCTGACATATAACTGGAATCATCACAAGCTAGGTAGACGTAGGCAGCTGCTAACTCATGCGGCTGTCCTGGTCGTTTCATCGGTGTATCTGAGCCAAAAGTGGCTACGGACTGTTCATCGAATGTCGCTGGAATAAGCGGCGTCCAGATCGGTCCGGGAGCTACACCGTTAACGCGAATACCTTGCTCAGCCAAATTCACTGACAATGCGCGCGTAAAGGAAACGATTGCTCCTTTTGTAGCGGAGTAATCAATTAACGTCGGATTGCCTTTGTATGCCGTTATAGACGCCGTATTGATGATGGAGCTGGATGCCTTCAAGTGCGGCAAAGCGACGATCGTCAAATAGAACATGCTGAACACATTCGTTCGAAACGTAGCCACCAGCTGATCCGACGTTATATCCTCAAGCTTCTGCTGCACATGCTGCTCTGCCGCGTTATTCACCAAAATATCCAGCTTGCCATACTCCTTAATCGTCTGCTCGATGACACTTTTGCAAAAATCCTCTTCGCCGACGTCGCCAGCTATAAGCAAGCATTTCACGCCAGCTTTCTCTACAACTTCCTTCGTCTTCTCTGCATCGTCATGCTCATTCAAATATACGATCGCTAAATCCGCGCCCTCTTTGGCAAAAGCAACGGCTACAGCGCGGCCAATGCCGCTATCTCCACCCGTAATAATAGCTGTCTTCCCTTTCAGCTTGCCTGCCGCTTTATATGAATCCGATTCAAAAATCGGCAGCGGCTTCATCTCGGATTCAATACCCGGTTGACGGTTTTGGTGCTGCGGCGGGTTAATATTTTTTTGTGATGACGATTTAGACATGAGAAAATCAGCTCCTTATATTTTTTCCATAAAAGATTTCATCCATCTCGGTCTTTAATCTTCTCGTAATTTCCTCTTGCTCTATGGTTGACAACGAATCCTTCGTATAGCCGAATAAATAGTTGTTCAAATCAAATTGCTTCAGCTTGCATTTGGTATGAAACACATTTTCTTGATAAATATTAACGTCGATCATGTCATACAAAAGAGATTCCTTCTTCGGTATGTAGTTTTGAATCGAGTTAATATCATGATCAATAAAAAGTTTATAACCATTAATGTCGCGCGTGAAACCTCTCACACGATAATCCAGTGTCATAATATCGGTATCAAATGAATGGATCAGATAGTTCAGCGCTTTAAGCGGTGAGATCTCGCCGCAGGTCGATACATCAATATCTGCGCGGAACGTGCTTATCCCTTCGTTCGGATGATACTCCGGATACGTATGAACCGTTATATGGCTTTTATCCAAATGCATCACTACGGAATCAGGCAAGGGACCCGGCGATTCTTCAAACGACTCATTGGGTCCGCTAATTACCGGCCCTTCCGATACGAGCAAAGTAACGCTGGCACCCTGCGGCTCATAATCCTGCTTTGCAATATTAAGCACATGCGCTCCAATAATATCCGATACTGTTTCCAAAATATTCGTCAGCCTATCCGAATTATATTGTTCGTCTATATAGGCGATATATGCTTTACGCTCTTCTTTCGTTCTCGTATAACACACATCATACATATTGAAGCTGAGTGACTTCGTTAAATTATTAAAGCCATGCAGCTGAATTCTTTGTTCCGGTGTAAGTTTCAAGCGCGCATCCTCCTTTTCAATAACTACTATTTCCTTTTACCCAAAGACCGATGCGGCAAAACTTTTATGTTGCACAAAAAAAACATTTCACGCCCCGGTTTTACCGAATGTAAAATGCTTTTTCCATCTCATTTTTAATTATGTTTTTTCAATTCCTTAATCCGGAGTATCGGATCTCCCACATACACCTGTGTTTGAGGAAGCATGCCATCACACTGCTTAATGGCTAGGAAATTAAGCGTATTGACGAGCTCATCCTGCTGCTTTTCTTTTAATTGAAATTGCACACCATATTCATAAATGTCTTTGCCCAGTTCATTGTACCAGACGATAAATCCGAATAGCACATACATTTGATTAAGAATTTTCGTCTTAAACATCAAGAGGATATCGCTGTTAACGGGCAGCTTCACACCGACTATAAACCGGAGCCCACCTGGCCCGATGTTTCGAACAAACACCTCTGTACTCCCAAGCTTCACACTGCTACCTTTGAACATCGTAATGGTCATCTCTGCCAATAGACAATGCTTCAAATCGATTCGAAAGCTTTTTCTCCGATTAACGAGCACTTCTTTACTTGGCATAAATAAAGCAGGCTCTTTACAAGATCTTCGGCTCAATAGCTGTACGATGCTGTCCGGCTCTACAGGACGACTGAAATAATAACCTTGGATTTCATCGCATCGCTGATCGCGTAAATAGTTGAACTGCTCCTTCGTTTCAACACCTTCGGCCACCACCTGCATGCCAAGTTCGCCAGCCAATTGAATAATGCATTCAATAATGCTTTTATTTCTACGATCCGTCATCAACTCCTCGATAAATGACCGATCAATTTTGATCGTATCGAGTGCCAAGCGCTTCAACAAATAAAGAGAGGAATAGCCGGTTCCAAAATCATCAAGCGATACTTTGATTTTTCTTTTCTTCAGCTCCAGCAGCAATTCAGTCACCGCATTCTCATTGCTAATAAAGGAGCTTTCCGTTATTTCAATTTCCAATCGATCTTGGGAAATTCCTGTCTCCTCGATGATCTTATCGATGGTATGCAATATATTTTGCTGAAGAAGCTGCTGCACCGAAAAGTTAACCGACAGCGTAACCGAAGGCAGGCCTAAGCTCTGCCACCGTTTATGCTGCATACAGGCTTCGCGGAGCACCCATTCTCCTATCGATACAATTAGCCCCGTTTCCTCTGCGATCGGTATGAATTCAGACGGAGCAACCAATCCCCAATCCGGATGATTCCAGCGCAGCAGTGCCTCGACGCCAACAATTTCCATCGTTTGCGAATGTACGCGTGGCATGTAATGCAGGAATAGCTCTCCTCTTTCCTGCGCTTTACGCAAATCATTGCTGAGTGAAAACAATTTGAATGATTGCACATTTAAAGAAGCGGAATAGCACTGTGATTGATTGCTGCCTCTGGACTTCGCATGATAAAGAGCCGCATTTGCATTTTTCATCAACTGCTCCACCGAGCTCCCATCGCCAGGCGATTGACTGATTCCAATACTTGCGGTTACATTCAGCTCATATCCTTCTATCAAAAATTGCTCATTGATAAGCTTAATAATAGTAGCTGCCATATCCTTGATTTCGTTTTGCTGCTTTACATCAGCTATAATAATTGCAAATTCGTCTCCGCCAAGCCGGAATACGGTTTGGCCATCACGTAAATTGCTCATCAATCGAAAGGCGATTTGTTTCAGCAACTCATCCCCAATTGGATGCCCCAGCGTATCATTTACATATTTGAAACGATCCACGTCAATCAGCACGATCGCCAGCCTCTGCTTAAAATACTCGCTTACCCTTAGCTGCTTATCTAGCTGGTCTTCAAACATTCTGCGATTTGGCATCTCCGTTAAATAATCGTGGTAAGCCAAATATTGATTTAATTCCTCAGCCTTGCTCCGATCCGTAATATCAAGGACTACTCCAACGATTGCCTGCTCTCCCATATTTGACACTTGATTATAGTGCACTTCGCAATGAATAATCGTCCCATCTTGTTTAATGGCTCTGTGGCAGAAATTAGATAAAGACTGCCCCTCCTGTAACTTCGTTAGTTGATTAACGACGGCTTCACGGTCTGACGGATGGATCGTCTGAATAATATCCATACCGATCAAGGAGTCATAACCAAACATTTTATTGAGCTGATCGTTTGAATAAACGAAGTTGTTTTTTTGCGCGACAAAAATACCGACAATGGATTGCTCGACAATACTGCGGTATTTTAATTCGGTCTCAGTCAACGATTGCTCAATCATTTTTTGCTGCGTAATATCCTTGGCAATGCCGTAGACACCGATAAGCTTTTTATTAATAATGATTGGAATATTGGTCACATTAAATTCGACCGTTTGCCCTGTTCTCGTAATGCCTGTCGTATCATAGTTTTGAGGGTTCCGCGTCTTGACCGTTTGCTCAAAATATTGAATCGTTTTATCCAGCGCTGCGGCATCTACAAATTTATGAAAACTATCATTAATAATTTCCTCTTTCGTATATCCAAAAACTTGCTCAAGCACTGAATTGCATGACAAAAAACGCCCTTGTGCGTCTAAAGAAAAGACCGCGTCAGGGTTGTTTTCAAATATCGATTTATAAAGCTGCTCTTCGATTGTGAGGCGATGCTGTATTTTTTTATTTTCCGTTACATCCTGAATCATGCCTATCGTCAACAATATCTCGTTTTCGGCATTCCGTATGAAAGTAATGTTTTCCACCACATATCTAACTTCACCGCTCTGACGAACGATTCTGTACTCGGAAACGCTTTCCTTTTTTGATTCAATTGCAAGGTGGAACTGCTCATTAACGCGCTCACGATCTTCGGGATGCACGAACTCAAAAAATTGTTCAATCGTCATCGAGAAATCAGATTTCATACCATATATTTCGAACATTTGATTCGACCAGGATGCTTCTCTGCGAATATGGTCAAACTCCCAGTAACCTAAATTAGATAGCTTTTGAACAATATTAAAACTACCAACATTAACATTGCCATTAAAACGTTTAATCATTTGTTTCATTGCTAAATATCCCCTCTTATTCATAACGTAGGCGGTAACCTGAAGTTTTTAAGGAGAGGATATAGGTATGTTATCACTCATCCTTTTGGCAACCCAGCCACCTTTGGAAATTTCCTTTAGGCCTGTTGGCTTTGCGTCATTGTCTTTCGACAACTTTGCTTTTTACTAGGACTTTTTACATATACCAGTATTCCATATTATTCCGATATATACCATAACCAATTTCATAATAGGTCGAATGATGTAGAAAAACCTCCCATTATGGGAGGTTTGGTATATTGATGTTTTACAATCTAGGATCGATTTCCTTCTCTTTGGCAACCTCAAACAAAAGATTCGCAACAGCCGCTTGATATCCATTGTTTTCCGGGGCAATTTCAGCAAAAGGAATCGCCAGCATATGCTGTCCTAGCCGGTACTCGTTAAATGATGTACGAAGCTTTTGCGTAATATTTTTTTGCTTGATGAGCTTATTGTACTTGTGCGGAAATCTATAATCATAACCGTAAATAATAGACATGTATTCCTTATTGCGCACTTTCATATAGGGAACCGTGTACGGCTGAGACATCTCGGGCTTAATCACGACACCTTCCATATGATTGTCTACCGTAAGCGTGTAAAAATATTTTTCTGCAAGCTCATAGCTCTCCGCATCAGACAGCACAAGCGTGATGAATGTATCGTCAGTGAGGAATTGATACATCTCAGAGGTTTTCCACGCTGGCAGCTGCTCGCTTCCGTCCACGTATACGATTTTGAGCAGCGAAAAAGGCTTGTATTCAAGCTCCCCTGCCTCGGCATACAGTTCCAGCTGCCTCTTATACGTTTCATATGCTTTGATATGCTCGTCAATTGGCCTATTTTTCTCAAGAATAGAATGAACATGCTTAAAATTTTGATAGACGGCTAGGCCATATTTCTCATTAATAGCCCCTTTGCTAAGGTGAAACTGATCCTTTTCAAAACCACTTTCCTTGAAATCATGCGCAAGCTTTCCGAACGCTTCCTCGAATCCATTCGCCTTCAGGAAAGCAAGCTCTGTCTCAAGCCCCTTCTCAATAGGCTTAAACTGCTTTTCGATGAGACCTTCTCCCAGCGCCTCCCATGGCAAAAGCTCGCCATCCAGCAGGAGCATCGATATATCGTTTTCCTTCATGTAGCTTCCGAATCTTTGCAGCAGTCGCTCATAAACAGCGGTCAGGTCAACCTTATTTATTTTGTACCCATTGCGGCTCACTGCAAAACATTGCTCGATATCTGCATGCAAATAAACATTGCAGCGTGATCCCATGTATTTGGGCTGCAGCACGACCTCTTTCACACCGCGCTCCACAAAATAGTTCAGCCCCTTCCTCAGCGATTCCAGCTCACCCGCCGCTTCATCCTTATCTGCGGGAGACATGGTTCCTGAGATAAAGTTAATTTTATTGCGCGAGCAATACTGCAATCTGCGGGCTTCATCATCATCCAGCTCCTGCAGCGATACTTTGCGTTCCTCTTTGAAGAGAGCAGGAAGCTCGCCTTCCATGCTGGCTATTGACGATTTCTGTGATTTGAAAGTCGGCTTCATCGACAGAGAAACCGAGGTTAGCAGATTGCCGTGAACTGCGCCTGAATCCAAATGGATTTTATTTCTGATCCGAAATGCTTGTTTAGCAGACACATGTCCAAAAACATGATACGGCTGGTTTCCTGCTGCATCCCGCTTCAGAAACGCAAGCTGTGCTTCAATCGGCGCCGATCGGTCGAGTCTAAAATTGCGCTGATGACGGATCGAATTCACATCCAGCTTGCCAATATATTTGTTCTCGCATGGCGCGTGAGTCACATAATAGGATGGTCCTGCTTTTCCTACTATTCTGTAGAGAGGCTTCGACAAGGATACGAGATGATTAAACTTCTGAAGAAGCTCAGCATCGCCTCTCAGCACCTCAGTGGAATCGAAGTAGGCATGCAGCAGCTCCTCTTCCACACCTTTGATTTCACCACGCATAAATTTATGGACGAAGTTTTCATGATTGCCAAGCACAAACAAAAACTTATCCTGATTCGTATATAGGAAATCAATGATTTCCTTAGTGCGGCTTCCCTTATCGATCCAATCTCCAACGAGCAATACTTTTGTACCGCTGACCTTTCCTGTCTCAACCAGTACATTGCCCTCTAGTTGAAACCCATGGCTAACGAGCAAAGCCTTCAGCTCATCCACACATTCGTGAACGTCACCGACGATTATCGTCTTCTGGTCCAGCGGTAAAAAAACATCCAAATACTCAGCAGCATCCTCGATTATAATCTTATAATCCGGATTCGCAACCTTATCCATAGGGGAATAAAAATCTTTAGCCCGCACTTTATGAACTTTGCTATATTTCTCCCTCGAGAGCGAACCAAGCACGTCCTTGCGCAAACGATTAATGTGGCTCGTTATCAGTTTCTTTGAACGCTCCGATGAATAATAATCATCCCGCTTCTTGTAATCAAACAGCACGACTTCAAGGTTGTAGTTATTTTCCTTTGCAACCTCCCTCACTCTCGCCCGGAAATCCTCCGACAAACCTGTTGTATCCACGACAACAAATTCCGCATTGATGGGGAAAGTAGTGACCAGCCGCAGCTTCTCGAACAAAAGGCGGAAAGCCTGATCGCTCGCTTCAAGCATGATTTGATCATATTTATCATAATCAGAGCCTAGAAGCTCTTGTCTAATGCTATCGGATGAAATATATTGCACGTTCGCATTCATGCCCTTGCTGTCATCCCTAAATCGCAGCTGCGGCATCAGCACTTCGTTTGCAAAGGTTGTTTTCCCGCATTCCGTCGTGCCAATCAGCATAAAAATCGTATGGACTCTCGTTCTCATTTCCATTGACGCTACTCTCTCCTCTTCCGCAAAATCGCACCCTGCGTCGTTTGTATACCATTCACTCCGTCGCCGATTGCGACAAATTGGCTTTCCACGGATTGATCTTTAATCGTTTCGAGCAGCCACTCTTGAAATTCAGCTTGTCCAAGCTCCCATTTATGGTCATCATGCCGGAAGTCTTCCAGCTCATAATAAGCATTAAACTCTGCATTAGGTGTTGTCAGCACAAAATAATCAAAATCAACATGTTCGCATATTTGCTGTATCAGAACAGCTGCCTCATTTAGACTCATATGCTCAATAACCTCGGTCAAAATGACATCCACCTGCTCGCCGTTATAAGCCTCTAGAAAATGTTCAATGGAAGGAAAGCTAGCGATGTTGTCCAGTTCCTTTGCTTTCGCCTTTCGCTCTACCACCTCTAGCAGCGGCTCATGGATATCAACCGCGTAGTAGCTATCTTCAATCTTGGATGCAAATGGAATCGCATAGAAACCTTCTCCACAGCCAACGTCGAGAATGGCCTTATTGAACGGAAGCACGCTTCCGATATAGCTTCTCCGCTGCTGAGCCGTCCCGCCGAAGGCCAATTGAACCGCATAACGATCTGTTTTCTCCAGCTCTTCTTTATATTTCTTGAACCGGTCTCTTGAAGCTAGAAAATTGCGGGCAAACAAGCTTCGTATATAAAAGGGTGCGTCGATAATTTGGATACTCTTCACATATTTAATCAACACATCATCAGAAATATCGATGTATTCGTCGCTGAACATCGAAAGGAAGAGACAAAGCACACTAACGACATGCATAAGCTCATATAACGATTTATGCGTCTTAATGGTAAGCGAATAGCTCTTATGCGCCAGGTGTACAGCTTCAAATGTATAGTCGGTAAGATGCTTCTCAAAAAAATGAATATAACGCAAGAGCTCAATATGAATCATATTGATATGGAAGGTATGCTCGTATTGCTCCGTGTCACTCGAATGCTGCGCTTTAAGCGGCGCTGCAAAAAATTCATTAATCGCTCCCAGTACAAAGAGCGGCGTATTATATCGCGATACATTGAGGTACTCAAATTGGTCCTGCCTATGCTGCTTGTATGAAACCTCATTGTCAGCATCCTTAAAATAAACGTTGAAGGTTGCTTCATCGGTATACCAGCCGTAGGCCATTCCTTTGCGAACAGCGCGCAGCAGCATGCCTGACCCCGGATTTTTTCTAATGACGAACGAAAAGCTTGGGTTCGTCGATTTCACTTGCACGATAGCCATCCTTAACTTCCCCTTACTTATCAATTAAAAGCAACACTATTTAATCCCAAACCTCTTGTAATGCTCTGCGGAACAAGTCATCAAGCTGATTGTCCTGCGCAGTTCCCCCTTGACCCATTTCGAGTGCGATTTGTTCAAAATGAACCATTCGCTCCTCCAAATAGGAATTAATAACTTGCAGCCTAGGCTCATAATCGAGCTCGTCACCCGCTTTTTTCCTGCGCAGCAATTGTTCAACCGTAGCCCTTAGCTCGCTCTGCTCAGGAATAAGCGCCTCTACTAAACGATCAAATTCGATTGGAGGCATCGAGTTGTACTTCGCAATCCAGCCGCAAGCAAGAATCGGCCTTAACACATAAAAATACTTTTTTATTTTCACTTGCTCGCCTTGCAGATACTCTCGGTAGTTCCCTTTAGCCATATGGAGATAATGGTACATGCATGACTTCGGCGAGAAAGATAACGGAGAGACGCTTCGGATTTGTTTGGCTACTGAGTATTTCGTAAAGTATGGAATCGGTGATTGCAGCCATTCGAGCAGCGGCGGATTCGACTTGCGAAACAGATTAAGCGCTTTGCGCAAATCCCAGCCGTTTATATCGAGAAGATCGCTTATAGGGCGTTCGATTACATCTCTTTTGTCAAATATCGATAAATACCATTCCACCGGCCTGACGTAAATAAATCGGACATCGTAATCGCTGTCCTTAGAAGGAAAACCCCAAGCCCTGCTTCCTGATTCGCACGCGTAAACGATGCGAACCTGTTCCTCCCGTTCGATTTTACCCAGTTCCAGCAAAATATTTTCATGTATTTTGGTCATTCTAGACACTCCTTTACTCAGCTTCTTCTTGCAAAAAAAAAAGACCATGGACAAGATCGTCCATAGTCTAGGAAAAAGAACAGTCAGCAATGCAGCTAACACGAGGTCAGTACACGCTTCCCTTCAAATACCAAACAACGGGTCCGAGGAGTGGAGCTATTCTCTTTGCTTCGATTAAAAGAATTGTGCCGTTCATCATTTACGTTAACTAACTGTACTTCTAGATATTGGTTAAACATTCTCCTCGTCCCCCTTCTTTTCCTTTATTTACGTTCCTTTGACAGCAGCTAACGGTTTGCATTTCGCTACGACCTGCGCAAGCCCCGCTCCGACTACACTCTCAATGATTTGATCTACATCCTTGTATGCCTGCGGTGATTCATCGACCAGCGACTCCATAGAGCGCTGGTTTACGACGATTTCATCATCCGTGCCTACACGCATTGCAATAGCGACCTCTTCTACCGATACGAGCTGCTTCGTTGCGTTCCGTGACCTGATTCGTCCTGCGCCATGACAGATGGAATAATGATTCGCTTTCCCTGCAGCACTTCCGACCATAATATACGAGGCAGTGCCCATCGATCCTGGTATAAGCGCCGGATGCCCCGTGCTCCGATACGGATCTGGGTTATCCGGATGTCCTGCCGGCAGCGCTCTTGTTGCACCCTTGCGATGAATGAAATAGGATTGCTCATCCTGTTCTTCCTCCCATGCGTAGTTATGCATGAGATCATACAGCGTGCGCAGCTCGAATTTGGAGCCGAACACATCCTTGCCCGCCTCCAAGGCAGCGTATGCAATCAGGTGGCGATTCACGACCGCATAATTCAAGGCCGAGTACATGAGGTTGACATACGTTTGACCGAGCGGATGGGATAACGGCGCATACAGCAGCTTAGGATCCGCGGTGCCTATGCCTTCCTGACGCATCATTTTGGCAATGTCCGTGCTGCAATATTGACTGACCGCACCGCCCCAAGCCCGCGAGCCGGAATGAATCATAATGACCACTTGGCCGTCGAACAGCCCCCATGCTTCGGCAATTTCTCTATTTTCCTCAGCAATTTCAATCGCTTGAATTTCTACAAAATGATTGCCGCCGCCAAGTGTGCCGAGCTGGCGATGCGCGCGATGCCAGACAACTTCCGGAAACTTATCCAGCACCTCTTCGTCAAAATCAAAGCGGCTGCTCTCCACATGGGTTAAAGAGGTAGCTTTGCGCGGCGTGTAGGCATCTGGAATATATTTTTTTGGCAAGCCGTGCAAGCCCTTCTTCACGATAGTCTCAAGTCTAATATCTGAGAAGTAACCTCTTGCATGCTCCTCAACTGGCATATATTTCTCAATAGCCTTAACCAGCTTACGCCGCAGTTTCACTTCCTTCAAATCATCCTTATGCAGATTTGTTAGCTGTACGCGCATTCCGCATCCGATATCGCTGCCTACGATGGAAGGAGAAACGTAGCCATCACTCGTATTCCATACCGCTGTTGTACCGATACAGGTTCCCACGCCAACATGCACATCAGGCGTATAGCTCATATATACTTGATTCGGTATTTGTAAGTTGTTGTTCGCCATTTCAAACACTTTATAATCCAAGGACGCGAATAGCTCTGGTCCTGCATAAACATGCACCTGCCCCGAAGGCAGCTTAACTTGCTGATAATACGTTTCTTTCATATCCGATAATCTCCTCAAAATTCAAATAAACACAAAAAAGCCATGGACCCCAAAAAGTCCATGGCTTAATCTTGCGCCTTTATTTCCCAATCGTTGCAGCTTGCAGCATACAAGATTTTAGAAAATAGTCACAGGCCCCGTAGAGGCCGATGAAATGGACTTGCTATATTTAGTTGCATGATTACGTTCTAAATTTAGTCCGAACATTGTCATCGACCTCCTTTCATTTGATTTACATCATAATAATCTGATCACCCAACTTCTGTCAACACATTTATAATAAACCAAAAATAAGATGCTCGAGGGAGCATCTTATTTTCACGGATAAATAACTTATAAATGAGCCAATAAGTTCGCGCGTACTTCAGCCAGCGTCAAATCGCGAACTAGCTTCCCATCTTCAAACACTACTTCCAGCTGATCCTCTGCTTTACGAGCTTCATATTCCTCTGCGCTAAGATTGTCAGTATAGGCAAATTTCCCATCCTGCTCCGTAACGAGGACAAGACCTGTCTGCGACTTCTTCACGCCATTATCTGTTTTGGGATCCTTATAGATTTTGCGCTCCTCGCCATTCACAATCGTAAACGTCGATTTTAATGCGAAGCCGAATGTATCCCGCGTGTTGTACTGGTAAGTAAACGAACCGATACCATACACCATATTCGTCGATGCAAAACCTTTTGCTGCCAGCTTCTCGCAAATTTCCTTGCAGCGCGAAATCGTAATCGCATCCCCATAGATTGCCCCGATGTGGCTATCTAGCTGCTTATACCCCTTCTCCGTAACCGTACCGCCAAAAATATCCCAGAGTATTTCAATAACGCCTTTGCGCTCGAATTCACTCTCTCCATCCGGGTCGCCGCAAATGATTTTGACCGGATCTCCGCTGTCGGGACGAATGACTACCTTGCCGTCCCTGCTCATAATGTCATCCTTCAAGCCGCGAATGACCACGTCCAGCACACTCCATAAATCCCAAGTATCCGATACGATCGAGACAAAGCCATTTGGGTATACCTCTTTGATCAAATAGCGGTACGATGCCATCTCATCGCGTCCGTGCGCGCACATAACGCTATGCTCGGTTGCCGGAATCGACGTACCCACCAATTCCTTTTCTATATTCGCATTATAATAGTTTTCCAAATACAATATCGCTGGTATTGTATCTGTTCCCGTGAACGATAGGAGATGGCCTGCGCTGCTGCCGAGCGCCGATTCAAGCGCACCCATGCCGCGCATCGAGAAATCATGACCTTGGAACGGTACGCCTGCTGTATCGCCGCTTGTCTGCAGCGCATAGGCTTCTAAAATTTTGCGATATTCAAAAGCTAGCGTAGCGCTCGTAGCCGGCATCCACAGCTGGCACGACATCAACGTCTCCAAATAGTTCGTCAGCCAGAAAAATTCAGGCTTCGTGTTCTCAATAGTCAGCATTGGTACTCTTATCGGTACTAATGCACCTTCTTTAATTGCCTTAATCTTGATCGGCAAATATCCAAGATCGTGCAGCTCCTCAATATGCGATGCATCGGGATTCGCTTCTCCAAGCGCAAATTGAATGAGCCTCTTGTACTCATACGCTACCTCTGCCTTTGTTCTTGCAAAGAAGTGCTCATTAAAATAATCGATGAGATATTGTTTTATAAACGATTGGAAGCCAAAAGCGACAACCTCGTTAATATCATCTAGTCGGCTTGTGCGAGCGGTCCACGTCGAATAAACGAGCTCCGTTCCTTTTGGATACTGATTTTTATGGCTCACCTTGTAAAAGTCACATAGCAGCGTAGCTGGATAAACGAATGTTTGCGTCATGTTATAGGCCTCCCATTGCGAATACGTGAATTTTGTCATGCTCTGCTTGATGAAGTATGGTATCGGTCGTATACACCTTATCAATAAGATCAGTTTCTAATATTTTCCCTTTATAGATCGAATGCTCGCAGTGTCCTACCAGCAAATAAATATGCGTGGCTCCAAGTACCTTCAGCTTCTCTGCGCTAAGCATAAACGTGCCGCCATACGAACAAAGATCATCAACAATGATGGCCTTAAAGCCCTCGCGCGGGGTATGTCCAACGACATCCAGACTCTTGATTTGGCCGGTCTGAAAATCTCTCGCTTTATAGCCTACCAGCTGCTGGTAGCCTTGAACCTTGCTGTAACGTTTCTGCGCCCCTGCATCTGGAAAAAAAAGATAGTCCTTCTCCGAATCAAAACCTACTTCGTTCGCGACTTGCTCAAGCAGCTGAATCGTTGGATATTTGCCGATACTGCGATCGATCAGCGCCAGCGATACATCGGAATGCGGCTCGATAATCGTAACCGACTCAAAGTTCATGTTATTAATAAAGGCAGCTGTATATTTTAACGTAAAGGCAGAAGTACCTTCGACTCGATCCATTCGGCTGTACGGCAAATAATAAATGGTCAACGTACATTTAACGCGCCGATCATCCAGGTAGCTCTTGATGAACATCAGCTTAACCAGATCGCCATCATTCTCATATTTCCATACGATCGTATTGAATTCCGCCATATGCGTTAGAATTTCATCGCCGTTTATGAGCGTCTCCCCATTCGGAAACTGTTTTAACCCAAGCTCTACTCCATTAAACCTCAGCATGACATCACTCTCCTCGTAGCGTTCAGCTATAAATAGACAATCTTGGCTCTTCCTTTGTAAAAAGGTACAATTGCGCTGCTCGCTGCGAATATTGATTGGATTGCTTCGGATTTCCATTCGTATCCGTCGCCTCTTCAATAATCGTGCTGCGGCTTTTCGTTGACGTCAATTTGCGAATGAAATTTTTCTCCTCAAAATCAGGAACAACCGTTTTTATTACCTGATACAGCTCACTAAGCGTAAACTCCTCTGGCAGAAACTCCTTCGCTATCTTCGTAGTCAGCATTTTCTTGCGAATCTCTTGCAGCGCGTCGGTCAAGATTTGCTTATGGTCAAACGCCAAATCCATTTGAAGCGCTTCTTCGACTGTAAACAATTGCACATCCGATGCATCTACAGCCGCAGCCCTTTGTTCAAGTGTACATTCATTAACGAGCGCTAGAAAAGCATGCGAGATAATCCAGCCCCTTGGATCACGGCCAGGCGTGCTATACACGTTAAAATATTCAATATGCACGTCCTCAACCGCTGTCTCTTCTTGCAGCTCGCGTATAGCACAGTCATATACCGTCTCATTTTCCATCGTAAAGCCGCCTGGCAGCGCCCACTGCCCTTCGAAGGGCCATATATTCCGCTTAATCAGCAGCACCTGCAGCTCCCTCGTAGGCAGCGCCTTCTTAGGCGTTTGCCTTTCAGTCGTTACGATCGTAAAGATGACGATATCTGCTGGTGCGCCATCAGGTGATCGGTAATGATCTGCTGCGTAATTGGATTCATTTTCGACCATTGCTGCTGCACTCCGATCCATATCATTTATTCAATTTGATATTATCATAATGACATTATTAATTTCCTTTGTCAACGGCTGCTGTGAAAAATAGGCAATTAGTCACGAATAAGTATATAAAAAAAGAAGCGGCTGCACACCGCTCCTGTTATATTATTTCGTTTCTATAGCATCGGCAGGGTAGACGAGTCCAATCTGCTTTCTTGCCTCATCCATAATTTCCAGCGTTACGAGTGAATTTGCAAACGTGTTAATGGATGACTCCGTACGTCCAGCTTTAATCAGCTCGATAAATTCCTTCGCTTCATAGTACATCGACTTGCTATTTGAAGGCTGCGAAATATCTTCGCTTGTTCCGTTGCGGTATTGGATTTCAACCTTCCCTATTTCACTAATCTTGTCGATTACGATACTGCCGTTCTCCCCTTGAATCTCCGATGGCAGCGATGAATGTGTAATTTTGGAATACATGATGACCGCATCCATGCTCTCATACTGAAGAACGATGCTTCCTTCCCCATCCACGCCAGAATCCAGCATGACACCAGTCGCTTTAATCACATCCGGCTTGCCAAATAAGGCTACAAGCGGGTAGACGCAATAAATGCCAAGATCCATAAGCGCCCCGTTTGAGAATACAGGGTTAAAAGCATTAAGCACCGTACCCGCCTTATAGGCATCGTACCTAGACGAATATTGGCAATAGCTCGCAAAATAACGCCGTATCGTTCCAAGCTTGTCGATGTTGTCTTGAACAGCCTTAAACCCTGGCAGCATCGTCGACTTTAACGCCTCCATGAGCAGCACGCCGTTTTCCTTCGCAGCCGCAATCATCTGGCGCAGCTCATGCGCATTCGAAGCGATCGGCTTCTCGCAGAGCACATGAATGCCATGCTTCATACAAGCAATCGCATGAGCGGCATGAAATGAGTTTGGACTAGCAATGTATACCGCATCAATTTGTCCACTTGCCGCCATCTCTTCGATATCCGTAAACGTAGCAGCAATACTATGTTTCTCCGCAAATGTACTCGCTGTTTCTATCGAACGCGAATAGACAGCAGCTAGTTTGAAATCTTCAACCTCGCGCGCCGCAGAAATAAATGACTCCGTAATCCAGTTTGTACCGATAACGCCGAATTTGATCATAATCGTCTCTCCTTGAAAAATATTTTTATTGGCTAATCGCTTATTATATTTTTATGAAATGAGGAAAATCTTCTTCTGTTTATTATAGCCATGCCAAGGACTGCCTGTCCAAATGATTCAGCTGCATTTTGACATTTTGTATAATCTGTATTAACATCTCTAATACAAATGATACTTTATTGCTAGGGGTGATCCGATGATTATGACGCTCGACTACAACAGTGATATACCGATCTACGTCCAGCTCCGCAACCAAATTGTCATCGGAATTGGCGTAGGCGGACTCAATTATGGGGAGAAATTGCCAACGGTAAGACAGCTCGCTGATGATTTAGGGGTAAATGCCATGACCGTGAACAAAGCCTATGCCCTTCTCAAAAACGAGGGATACATATCTATTGATCGCCGTCATGGGGCCAAGGTACGCACCGAATGGAGCAAGCAAGCTGATTTTAGCCAAAAGCTGGAATATGAATTAAAGCTTGTTATTTCTGAGGCTAGTCTTAAAGGTATCGAGCAAGAACAATTTATGCACATTTGCTCGAACATCTTTAAAGCCGCAATGAGCAAAAATCATCCCCTGCCAGAATAGGAGACCTTTCATGAACAATATTATTTTAATCGTTCCAGCAGCTATTGCCTACATCACTATTCTTGTTATGTTTTTGAAGCAAGCCGTACCAAGCAATCATATATTGTTTGGCGTTACGTTTCCTGCACATGCCTTCGAGGATGCAGAAATGAAGCAGCTTCAAGAAAAATATAAAAAATCATATTTTGTGTATGCTGGCATTACGTTAATAACTTTAGTGCCTTTTTTCCTGCTCGATAAATACTTTTCGTTAGCCTTTACTTACATGCTGCTTTGGTTTGCAATTTTTTTGTATACATCCAAACTTCCTTTCAACAAAATCCATCATAAAGCCGCTGCTCTCAAACGGGATAAACAATGGTTTGTCGGAGAAAAACGAGTGATCCGTATCGATACCAAAGTAACGCAGCTCAAAAAATCGATGCTTGTTTCTCCCTATTGGTTCCTAATTCCCGCTCTTTTATCTGTCGTCCCTATTATTGTTTCCTTGTTTAAAAGCGACGTTCTCTTAAAAATGACCGGCATTGCCTCACTCGCGATGACAGCGATCTTATTCGTCATTTACACTGCCTTTGGCAAAATGAAGACGAAGGTATACAGCAAAAACCACGACATCAACGCCGCTATTAACCGCGCAGCACGTCGTTATTGGTCCATGCTTTGGCCTAGCCTTGCTGTTTTTGAGAGCATTAATGCTTTTGTTGCCTATATGATTTTAACACAGGGAAGCTCGCTGAGCTTTACGCAGTGGATGATTGGTATTGTCATGGTATCCCTCTTGCCGCTGTGCAGCATCTTTTTTGTACATAACAAGATACAGGCGGTTGAAGAAAGCCTTGCGGAAACAGACGGCCAAAGTATTGTAGCCGATGACGACCACTACTGGATTAATGGCTCTACTTACTACAACCCGGATGATCAAACGATCATGGTTCCTAAACGTGTTGGAATTGGAACAACGGTCAATATGGCAACCCGAGCCGGAAAATGGATTCAATACGGCGGCATCGTGCTGGTCCTTGTGATCGTCATTCCTTTGACTGCTTTTATTGTACAATCTGACAATACGGCTCCTACTCTAACTATTAAAGAGGACGGTATCGTGTCCATCGATTATCCTTTATATGATTACAGCTTTAATTTAAGTGACGTTAAGGGAATTACGCTTGAAGAAACGCTCCCAAGCGGATTTAGAACAAATGGCACAGCGACAGCCGAATATGCCCGTGGCAACTTTTCCTTAGAGAAGCTGGGTGCTGCCAAGCTATATGTATTTAAAAACTCACCGCCGTACATTACCATGCAGCTTGACGGCTTAACCGTTATTTTTAATGAGAAAGACGCCGCCAGAACGAAGGAGCTTTTCGAACAACTAATGGCTAGTAAGCTTTAATGCTCATACGGTACTCAACTGCTTTTATGTTCGTGCTATTAGAACGCGTCTCCACCATACACAAATTGATCCAGAGATGCTAAAGACTGCTCGTTCAGAGGCGTGGAGTTGTCAAAATAAAGCACTGAGGATGCTGGAATGTTCCATTTCAGCTCTCTCCTCACTAAAGATGGACTAAACTCGCTCCAGTTGTCCAGCTTATACTGATCGAGTATAGATCCCCTTTGCACAATTCGTTCATAATGCACCTTGTCGTCACGGAGATAAACGAATACGACCTTTACCTCAACGTCTGATAAAGAGGCCCCGATTGCGAAGAGCTCCTGCTCAATCCAGTCAGGGGTCTCTGTTTCTTTCGTGAAGGGCCCGATTACAAATATATCGCCGTCATTAGCAATATTCTCAAGTGCAGCATCCATCGTAATGCGATAGCCTAAATCGCGGCACAGTTTCTTATAGAAACTTGAATCTCGGTCATTCGGATCAAGTCCTGCAAGCGTCATAAGCGCAACGGCTGCCGGCCTAAGCACCGTATCCATATCAATAATGGCCACACTGCGCCTCTTCGCCAGCGCTTTCGCTAATGTCGTCTTGCCTGCTCCTGCACCGCCTACAAAAAATACTAATTTGCGCATCGCGAACCCCTCATCATTATTAATGTCTTATTCATAACAAAAAAACACCCTGCATTGCAAGATGTTTTGGATGTGTAAAATTGGAGCGGAAGACGGGAATCGAACCCGCGACCCTCGCCTTGGCAAGGCGATGCTCTACCGCTGAGCCACTTCCGCATATAAATGGCTGGGGATTCAGGGATCGAACCTGAGAATGACGGAGTCAAAGTCCGTTGCCTTACCGCTTGGCTAATCCCCAACATATATTTTGTTACTCTTCTTGTAAAAGTGGCGGAGCTGACGGGATTCGAACCCGCGGTCTCCTGCGTGACAGGCAGGCATGTTGGGCCACTACACCACAGCTCCGTATGTAAGCTCGGATAAATCCGAAAGTGAAACCTTGGTTTGGTTGCGGGGGCAGGATTTGAACCTGCGGCCTTCGGGTTATGAGCCCGACGAGCTACCGGGCTGCTCCACCCCGCGTCATTTACTACTAAAACTATTCATTTACAGAACGATCACTAATGCACGCATTAGCAAGTTGCGCCCTGAAAACTGGATACGAAAGGTAGGCTTGCTGAAGCCTTAATGCTGCTGTCTACTGGATGTATGGGTCGCAGTAAACGTGTTTAGGATAAGCCCTCGACCGATTAGTATTCGTCAGCTACACACATTGCTGTGCTTCCACCCCGAACCTATCAACCTCGTCGTCTTCAAGGGGTCTTACATACTGGGAAATCTCATCTTGAGGGGGGCTTCACGCTTAGATGCTTTCAGCGCTTATCCCGTCCGTACTTGGCTACCCAGCGGTGCTCCTGGCGGAACAACTGGTACACCAGCGGTACGTCCATCCCGGTCCTCTCGTACTAAGGACAGCTCCTCTCAAATTTCCTGCGCCCGCGACAGATAGGGACCGAACTGTCTCACGACGTTCTGAACCCAGCTCGCGTACCGCTTTAATGGGCGAACAGCCCAACCCTTGGGACCTACTTCAGCCCCAGGATGCGATGAGCCGACATCGAGGTGCCAAACCTCCCCGTCGATGTGGACTCTTGGGGGAGATAAGCCTGTTATCCCCAGGGTAGCTTTTATCCGTTGAGCGATGGCCCTTCCATTCGGTACCACCGGATCACTAAGCCCTACTTTCGTACCTGCTCGACTTGTAGGTCTCGCAGTCAAGCTCCCTTATGCCTTTGCACTCTTCGAATGATTTCCAACCATTCTGAGGGAACCTTTGGGCGCCTCCGTTACATTTTAGGAGGCGACCGCCCCAGTCAAACTGTCCACCTGACACGGTCCCCGAACCGGTTTCACGGTTCTAGGTTAGAACTCCGATACGATCAGGGTGGTATCCCAACGTTGCCTCCACACAAGCTGGCGCTCATGCTTCAAAGGCTCCCACCTATCCTGTACAGATCGTACCAAAGTTCAATATCAAGTTACAGTAAAGCTCCATGGGGTCTTTCCGTCTTGTCGCGGGTAACCTGCATCTTCACAGGTATTAAAATTTCACCGGATCTCTCGTTGAGACAGCGCCCAAGTCGTTACGCCATTCGTGCGGGTCAGAATTTACCTGACAAGGAATTTCGCTACCTTAGGACCGTTATAGTTACGGCCGCCGTTTACTGGGGCTTCGGTTCACAGCTTCGGGTTACCCCTAACCGCTCCCCTTAACCTTCCAGCACCGGGCAGGCGTCAGCCCGTATACTTCGCCTTACGGCTTCGCACAGACCTGTGTTTTTGCTAAACAGTCGCTTGGGCCTTTTCACTGCGGCCCCCTCGGGCTATTCACCCTACCGAGGCACCCCTTCTCCCGAAGTTACGGGGTCATTTTGCCGAGTTCCTTAACGAGAGTTCTTCCGCGCGCCTTAGCATGCTCTGCTCGCCTACCTGTGTCGGTTTGCGGTACGGGCACCTAGATCTCACTAGAGGCTTTTCTTGACAGCCGGAGTACATGACCTTCGCTACTGCAATTTTCGCTCCCCATCACAGCCCAGCCTTATGATCGACGGATTTGCCTATCGATCAGCCTCACTGCTTGGACGGACTATTCCATCAGTCCGCGTCACTGCCCTTCTGTGTCACCCCATTGCTCAAACGATCTTCGGTGGTACAGGAATTTCAACCTGTTGTCCATCCACTACGCCTTTCGGCCTCGCGTTAGGTCCCGACTTACCCTGAGAGGACGAGCCTTCCTCAGGAACCCTTAGGCTTT